>DBDB01000039.1 GCA_002293345.1 Alistipes sp. UBA943 | reverse complement strand
TTGTGGAATATGTTCTGCACGTCTATGGCCTTGCGTTTCTTGAGGTCGATATCCACTCCGGCTCTCAGGAACTCTTCGGCGAGGACCGGAATATCGAATTTGTTGGAGTTGAACCCCGCGAGGTCTGCTCCTTCGATCCATGCTGCCATCGACTTTGCCACTTCGCGGAATGTGGGGCAATCTTTCACATCCTCGTCGGTGATGTGGTGTACGGCCGTTGCTTCGGGTGGTATTGGCATTTCGGGGTTTAGCCGCCGTGTTTTCACCTCGCGGCTGCCGTCGGGCATCACTTTGACGAGCGATATCTCTACGATCCTGTCTTTTGCCGCGTCTACGCCGGTTGTTTCCAGGTCGAGAAATATTATGGGGTTCCGTAGTGCCAGCTTAGCCATTGATCATCATCGGCATAAGGAGCATCAGTATATCGAACGGTTGCTTGTCGTCGTATATCGGTTTGAACACTCCGGCGCGTGTCGAGTCTGCGAGTTCGATGAGTATGCTGGGTGTTTCGAGGTTCGAGAGGATGTCTGCCAGGAATGTCGATTTGAAACCGATCGAGATCGAATCACCTTCATAGTTTCCTGATACGGATTCATTGGCCGACACGGAAAAATCCAAGTCCTGTGCCGCGAGGTTGATCTTGTTCGATGCGATATCCATACGGATGAGGTTGGTCGTGGGATTCGAGCAGACCGCCACGCGACGGATACCGTTCAACAATTCGATACGGTCGACCAGCACTTTATTGGGGTTTGCAGCCGGAATCACGGCATTGTAGTTGGGGTACGTACCTTCGATGAGACGGCAGATAAGCGTGTGGTTTTTGAGTTTGAAGCACGCGTTCTTTGCGTCGAACGCCACTTCGATCTTGTCCTCCTCTTTCGACAGCACGCCTTTCAGCAAGTTGGCCGGTTTCTTGGGCAGTATCAGCGATGCCGTTTCGGCACTGGCGGCATCGACTTCGTACTTGACGAGTTTGTGCGCATCGGTACCGACGAAAGTGATCTTTTCGGGTTCGATGTTGATGTAGATACCGTTCATCACGGGACGCAACTCGTCATCGGCCGTGGCAAAGAGGGTTTTGTTGATCCCCGAGGTGAGCATCTCCACGTCCAGATTGAGTTTTTTCGACTCGTCGGCGAGCAACGGCAGAGTGGGGTAGCTGACGGCACTCGCACCCGGGATGGACAATTCACCGGTACGCCACGAGATTTTGATCTCCCAGTTCGAGTCGTTGCTTTCGATGGTGAGAGGGATATCGGCAAACTCTTTCAACGAGTCGAGCATCAGTTTTGCGGGCGCTGCGATGGTACCCTCACGCTCGACACTCTCCACATCCATGGATCCGACGAGTGTCGTTTCGAGATCGGAGGTGGTCACTTTCAACTTGCCGTCTTTGAGTTCCAACAGGAAATAGTCGAGGATCGGTAGTGTGTTTTTGGTGCTAATGACCTTTCCGGTGGTCGACAGGAGCGATTGCAGGGCGGAACTGGATACAGAAAATTTCATGATTTATAGTTTTTTATAATAGTCGATAGAAATTCGATTTTTGTGGAATTTTAGAGAGTAGATTTGGTCGTGCCGACGTGATGAGGAGGATGGGATGTACAAGAGGTACCTCCCTCCGACGAAGAACAAGAAGCGGCCGAAGGGGCCTCTAAAAAACACAAAATCTTGTTCAGTGCGATGTCGATCATCCGCTCGACAAACGGTTTGTAGTCTACTTCCATTTCGAGGTTGACGCGTTGTGCGATGATCGTGCAGAGGGTCGCCGCTCGATGATTCATCATCGCCGAAAGCCCCGCGAGAGCGGAGCTTTCCATCTCGAAATTCGAGATGCGGCGACCCTCATAGCGGAACGATTCAATGAGCGTGTTGAGGTTGGGGTTGGCGGGTTCGAGACGCACCCAGCGCCCTTGTGGGGCGTAGAATCCGGGGGCGGCGATGGTGATGCCTTCGGTCGTTGAGTCTTTGAAAAGTTCGTACAGGTCGTTGTCCGCATGCACGAAATAGGGACGCGGACAGAGAGGATCCCAATCCGTGTGGGCGACGAACGCACGTTCCATATCGAGATCACACACGTCGTTACGCCCCTTGTAGAACCCCAGCACGCCGTCGAACCCCACGGAGGTACGTGCAAACACACAGTCGCCGATCTTCAGGTCGGGTTGCAGGGCGCCCGAAGTGCCGAGACGCAGGAGCGTGAGGCGCTTCGGGCGGGGTTTCACCTGCCGTGTGGCAAAATCTATGTTGGCCAGTGCGTCGAGCTCCGTGACGCAAATATCTATATTCCCCACCCCGATGCCGGTCGACAGGACGGTCATGCACTTACCGTTGTACACACCCGTGACGGTACGGAATTCACGGTTCTCGATACGGCACTCGATCGTTTGAAATCGCTTCGCTACCGTGTCGACACGCCCCGGATCGCCCACCAGGATAACCGTGTCGGCCAACTGCTCGGGAAGCAGGTGGAGGTGGAAAACAGACCCATCGTCATTAAGGATGAGTTCGGAAGGCGGGATCGTTCGCATATTGGGGTAAAATTACTACTTTTGTGTCAAAGAACAAAATCGAAAACCATGACACTCATAAAATCCATCTCCGGAATCCGCGGCACGATCGGCGGTATGCCCGGTAACAACCTGACGCCCATTGATGTCGTAAAATTTACCACCGCGTATGCAAGATTTTTGGGTGCCGGGGAGCATAAATTGACGATTTGCGTTGGTCGTGATGCCCGCCTTTCAGGCGAACTCGTCGAGAAATTGGTGCATGGCGCCCTGCTGGGTGCCGGTGCGGACGTCATAGATCTCGGTATGTGCACCACGCCGGGCGTGGAGGTGGCCGTGACGACGTTCGGGGCTGATGGCGGTATCATCATCACCGCATCGCACAATCCGCGGCAGTGGAATGCCCTGAAGTTGTTGGGTGGAAACGGTGAATTTCTGAATGCCGAAGAGGGGAATCGTGTGCTGGAACTCGCTGAGGATCAATCGTTTGCGTTTCCTGAGATCGACGCTATCGGCAAGGTCGTAAAGCGTGTCGATTTCAACAACGAACACATTGAAAAGGTGTTGGCGCTACCTGTGGTAGAGGTCGAGAAAGTACGAAAACGTCATTTCAGAGTGGTTGTCGATGCGGTCAATTCCGTGGGAGGAATTGTGATCCCTGAACTGCTGCGGCGATTGGGGTGCGACGTGGTAGAGATCAATTGTGAACCGACGGGCGAGTTTGCACACAATCCGGAACCGCTTCCGGAGCATCTGACCGAAATTTCCGCTGCTGTGGTGTCACACAAGGCCGATTTGGGGGTGGTGGTGGATCCGGATGTGGATCGATTGGCATTGGTATGTGAGGACGGGACGATGTTCGGCGAGGAGTATACGTTGATAGCGGCGGCAGATTATGTTATAAGTAAAACTTATAGTAATTCTAAAAACGATAGGAAAAAACTATGCACGGTATCGAATTTGAGTTCAAGCAGGGCTTTAAGTGACCTTACTCAATCGCTTGGTGGAGAATACTTTAGCTCTTCTGTAGGCGAGGTACATGTAGTGTCTGAGATGAAGCGTGTCAGTGCCGTGATCGGTGGCGAAGGCAATGGCGGTGTGATTTACCCGGAGTTGCATTACGGACGCGACGCGTTGGTGGGTATTGCACTGATACTGAGTCTGTTGGCCGAGCGAAACGTGACATTAAAAACATTGCGTGCCGCATATCCCCAATATTTCGCATCCAAAAACAAAATCACCCTCACGGAAGGGATGGATCCATCTAAAGTACTGGATGAGATAAAGCACGTAATAGACTCTGGCACAAAGGACGAGCGTGACGGATTGAAGATAGATTTTCCTGATTCATGGGTACACCTCCGCCGCTCCAATACCGAACCGATCATCCGTGTCTATGCCGAAGCGCATACCCAAAAAGAAGCGGACGAACTGGCATCCCAATTCGTCCGCAAAATTGAGGAGTTAACTCTATAAGAGTCCTTCTATTTTCTTCACCAGATCGGCTTTGGTGCATGCTCCGACCTGTTTGTCGACCATCTGACCGCCTTTGAGGAAGACGACGGTAGGGATGTTACGCACGGCGAAACGTGCCGCGACGTCACCATTCGTATCAACGTCACATTTGCCGATCGCCACGCGACCTTCGTATTCCGTAGCGAGTTCGTCGATCAGGGGAGAGATCATTTTGCAAGGGCCACACCACTCGGCCCAAAAGTCGATTACAATAGGCTCAGTGCCCGAAATCAACTGCTCGAAATTGTCGTTTGTAATTGAAAGTGCCATAGTTTTTGATAGTTTTTGTTTATACTTTTTAAAATTACTATAAGTTTTACTTATAATTTATACAATAGTATATTGTATTCCCTGCTGCTCGATGAAATCCACCAACGCCGGTGTCAAAGTCACCCGGTGACGACGTGAAAACATCGGTAACGCGACGCGCGAGGTGGGTTCGTGTACACTCACGTGCAGGGTCGTCGACCCTGACGATGACTTGACCCGATGGGCAAGTTCATCGACCAACTCGCGCGTCAGTTCGTCGATAGGGAGTTGTAAATGCATCTCGCGAATCTGGTCACGCACCTCCGATAGCTGCATCATCGACATGATTTTCAGCTCCAACATCTGGTCGTTATAGGTCCGTGGCTGCACTTTACCGCGTATGAAGAGGAAATAGTCGTTGAAAAGATACTTGCGGAAATTCTCGTAATCTTTGCCGAAAAGCGAAAATTCATGCGTGCCGTTGTAGTCCTCCAACGTGAATTTACCCCACGGATTCCCCGTTTTGGAGACCAGGTGTTGCGTGGCGACAACCAATCCCGCAACGGAAATCTCGCGTCCGCGCAACGGTTCCAACGCTTCGAGATCGCTCAACGACGTCTTGCAGAGGTTGCGGATGATGATCTGGTAGTCGTCCAACGGGTGTGCCGAGAGGTAGAGGCCGATCACCTCCTTCTCCTTGTTCAGCCCGTCCAACGAGCGCCACTCCTCCGCGACGGGTGGGGTGGGGCGCTGAATGTCCATCGCCGTTCCGCCCGTGGCTTCACCGAACAGGCTCTGTTGCGCATTGTTTTTCTCGCTCTGCATCCGTTGACCGTAACGAATCAACGAATCCAAAAACGTCGTTCCGGAGTGGTCGATGGCGAAGAATTTACTGCGATGGAATCCCGCCACGGCATCCAGTGCACCTGCATAAGCCAAACTTTCGAGACACTTGCGGTTGGCCGATGTGAAATCCACACGCTCCATGAAATCGTATACATCCTTGTACTTCCCATTCTCGGTACGCTCCTCGATGATGCGTTCCACAGCAGCCTCGCCGACACCTTTTACGGCCGCCAGTCCGAACCGAACGTCACCCTTTTTGTTGGACGAAAAGTTCAGTCGCGACTCGTTTATATCGGGACCTAACACGTTGATACCCATCCGTTTGGACTCGTTCATGTAGAACGATATCGACTTGATATCCGACAGGTTGCGGCTCAGCAACGCGGCCATAAACTCGGAAGGAAAGTGTGCCTTCAGGTAGCCGGTCTGGTAGGCGATATAAGCGTAGCAAGTGGAGTGTGACTTGTTGAACGCGTACTCTGCAAACTTCTCCCAGTCGCTCCAAATTTTTTCGCAGATCTTCTGGTCGTGACCGTTTTTGGCGCATCCCTCGATGAACTTGGGTTTCATCTTGTCCAGCACCGCGCGTTGCTTTTTACCCATCGCTTTGCGGAGCGTGTCGGCCTCACCACCCGTGAATCCCGCCAGTGCTTGTGACAGTCGCATCACCTGCTCCTGATACACCGTAACTCCATAAGTGTCAGCGAGATATGCCTCCATCTCGGGCACGTCGTACTCGACCGCCTCGCGTCCGTGTTTGCGTGCGATGAACGTCGGAATGTAGTCCATCGGGCCCGGACGGTACAGCGCGTTCATGGCGATCAGGTCCTCGAAACGGTTCGGTTTGAGGTTGCGCAGGTGCTTTTTCATCCCCACGGACTCAAACTGGAACAGTCCCGTCGTGTCACCGGCACTGAACAGCTTATAGGTCGCCGCGTCGTCGAATGGAATCGCGTCGATGTCGATCTCAACCCCATGCACATTTTTGATGTTCTCCAGGGCGTCCTTGATGATCGACAGCGTCCGCAGACCCAGAAAATCCATCTTGATCAGCCCGACGCTTTCGACCTGTGTGCCCTCAAACTCCACCACGTTCAGATCCGCATCCTTGGCGATTGCCAACGGCACGAAATTCTCCAGATCGTCCGGTGCGATGATCACTCCACATGCATGTACGCCCGTTTGGCGTATGGATCCTTCCAACTTTTCGGCGTACTGTAACGTATTGCGTATCAGCTGGTTATGTGACTGTCGCTCGGCCGCCAACTCGGGCGATGCCTTGTAACAGAAGTCAAACGGCGTCTCACCCGCCTTCGTGTTGGGCGTCACGCGATCGGGGATCAATTTGGATAACCGTTCGCTCTCCGAAAGCGGTAATTTCTGTACGCGTGCCACGTCCTTGATCGCCATTTTGGGTGCCATCGTTCCGAACGTAACGATCTGTGCCACACGCTTTTGCCCATACTTCTCGACACAATATTTCAACACCTCCGCACGTCCATCCTCATCGAAGTCGATATCCATATCGGGCAACGAAATACGGTCCGGATTCAGGAATCGCTCGAACAGCAGGTCATACTTCAACGGGTCTATGTTGGTGATTTTCAACGCGTAAGCCACCACGGAGCCCGCCGCCGAACCGCGTCCCGGTCCTACAGACACCCCCATCTCTCTCGCGGCACGGATATAGTCCCACACGATCAGGAAATAGCCCGGGAACCCCATCCATTCGATGGTTTTGAGCTCAAATTCGAGACGTTCCGTCAGTTTTTCATCCAATTCGCCGTAACGCTCCCGGGCACCCTCGTAGGCCAGGTGACGGAGGTATGAAAATTGGTTCTGGACGGTTGTTTTGTCGGGATCGTCGAACTTTTCGGGCAACGGAAAATTGGGCAACAGGGGCTCCGAATCGAGTGAATACTCCTCGACTTTATCGGCGATTTCGAGGGTTGTGGTGAGCGCCTCGGGATGGTCGGAGAAGAGCGCAAGCATCTCCTGAGGCGATTTGAGCCACTCTTGGAACGTGTAACGCATGCGACTCGGGTCATCCAGATCGCGTCCCGTATTGAGGCAAATCAGGTGATCGTGCGCCGCGGCGTCTTCGGCCAACGTGAAGTGGACATCGTTCGTGCAGATATATTTCACGCCACACTTCGCAGCCAGTTCCAACAGGGCTGTATTGACACGTTTTTGTGTCTCCAACACATCGGCATCCTTGCGCGGATCGCCCGACGGATGGAGCTGCATTTCGAGGTAGTAGTCCTCTCCAAAGAGGTTTTTGAACCAGTTGACCGTGGTTTCTGCACCAGCCATGTCGCCACGTTGGATCGCTTGGGGCACCTCGCCACCGAGACACGCGCTACAACAGATCAGTCCGTCGTGATACTGGGTCAGGAGTTCCTTGTCGATGCGGGGTTTGTAGTAGAATCCCTCTGTGTATGAGTAACTTACGATCTTGCAGAGGTTTTTGTAACCCGTCAGGTTTTTGGCCAATAGAATCAGGTGATCACCCGATTTCTCATCCTTGTCCTTCTCAAGACGGTTGCGAACCACGTACACTTCACATCCCAAAATGGGTTTGATACCGGCTCTCGTGGCAGTGTCATGAAACGTCTTCGCACCGTACATGTTGCCGTGGTCTGTGATGGCTAATGCCTTCATTCCCAGTCCTTTAGCCTCGCGAACCAATGACGATACGGAGGCCGCTCCATCCAAAATGGAGTATTGGGTATGCACATGCAGGTGGACGAAGCTCATTCTACAAAGTTACAAAATTTCGCGAAAAAGTCGCCAACTTGCCTCCGCTTGTGCGTTGAACATTGTCATGCCGTTGCAGGTGCCTGCGCCGCGCTCACGACCCTGTTTCAAAAACAGGGTTTCGACCGGATTGTAAATCAGGTCGAGCAGGGCATGCCCTGCCGTGAGCGCGGCGCAGGCATCCTCCGACATAGGCGACGCACCTGTATTCGGGTACATTCCGACGGGAGTAGCGTTGATTATCAATTCGTTACGCACCATTACCTCATCTATTGGTTGAGGTGAATTTCGCGTGTAGATTTCGTACGGGATATGGCGTTCGTTCAGCACAAACTGCACGGCCTTCGACGCACCGCCATTGCCAAAGATCAATGCCGATTTCGGATTCGGGGAAAATGCATCCAGTGTTACCCTAACTCCTTCTACATCAGTGTTATAACCAATCCATTTCCCATTTTCACACCGGACACAATTCACCGCCCCTACTTCAAGTACTACTTTAGATAAACCGTCTAAATAGCTGATTACCTGATGCTTGTATGGTGTCGTTACATTGAAACCAGCCACTTCCGCCATCACCCGTGGCAATTCGTCCAGCGTCTCAATCTCGTACAGCCGGTAATCTAATTTTCCACGAAACCAATCCGCTGAGTATGAGTGCGTTAGGGGATAACCGATGAGACCGAATTTCATTACTTTGAAATTCTCTTGCCAAGATTCTCAATCACGAAAATCAGCGCGAACCCTACCACCATAAATAGCAGTGCCATCCACACGTGTGACTCCATGCCCATCGTCCGCTCGAAACGTCCCGGCATCACACTGATCTCACGCATAACTCCCTCTTTCAGAGCGAGTTGCTTCCACGGCCACACTTTGTTCAACGATCCGATCATGAAACCGATCAGGAGGGCCAACGTGACGTTCCGGTGACGTGACAAAAGCCACGAAAGGAGGTGTGAAAACGATATGATTCCCGCTATCGCCCCCACGGCGAAAAGTATCAAAATATGTAGATCTAACTCGCTGACAGCCAGTAAGATAAACTCATATTTTCCCAACAGTAACAAGATAAATGCACCTGAAATTCCGGGCAAGATCATTGCACAAATCGCAATGGCTCCCGACAAAACGATGAACCACCACGTGTCGGGCGTATGGGTCGGGGTGGCGATCGTAATCAGGTAACCCGCCACGGCACCCGCGATCAACCCCAATGTGGAACCCGCACCGCGCTTCAAATCACGTGACAACCACAGTGCCGATGCCACGATCAAACCGAAGAAAAATGACCAGGTCGGAATGGGGTAACTCTCTAACAGCCAGGTCATTAACTTCGCTAACGTGAAGACCGCCAGCCCGATACCGCCCACCACACAAAGCAAAAAATTACCGTTCACGTGCCGCCAAAATCCACCGAAATCCAACCGCCCCAACATTTTCAGGGCCGTCCAGTCGAATCGACGAATCGAGTTCACCAACTCGTCATATATGCCCGTAATAAAGGCAATCGTGCCACCCGAGACACCTGGAATGACATCCGCCGCACCCATCGCAAGACCCTTCAATATCAATAGTAACTGCTTCATACACAATGTATTAATTCGTCCGGAGTCACTTTTTTCTGCTCGCCTGTCGTCATGTTTTTCAGCGTCACGACACCCTCCGCCAGCTCATCACTTCCTACGATCGCCACGAATGGCACACCGCGACGGTTTGCATACTCCATCTGTTTCTTCATTTTCGCCGCCTCGGGGTAGATCTCTGCCGCAACCCCGGCGCCACGTAACTTATTCAGTATCAGCATGCAAGATTGCTCCTCCGCCTCGCCCAAATTGGTCAGCATCACGCGTACGCCACCCGTTTCTTCGGCCGGGAAAAGTCCCAATCCGTCCATCACGTCATAAATCCTATCCGCACCGAAAGAAATCCCGACACCCGACATATTCGGTAGTCCAAAAACCCCCGTCAGGTCGTCGTAACGTCCTCCGCCACAGATACTTCCGATCTCGAAATCCGCAGCTTTCACCTCGAAAATCGCCCCCGTATAGTAGTTCAGCCCACGCGCCAAGGAGAAATCCAATTCGATGGGCAACGTAACGCCCAGACGCTTGCACCACTCCAAAATCGTCTCGACTTCCTGTACCCCCATGGCACCGATTTCAGTTAAAGCGATACGTGAGGTGTCTCCTGCAACTTCCAGTGCCTCAGCGGATATACCTTTCGCCGCAAGTTCCTCCTTCACCGCGTCGACGCCGATCTTGTCGAGTTTGTCCAGCGCCACAGTCAGGTCCACAATCCTATCCGAACACCCGACAGCCTCCGCGATACCGGCCAAAATCTTACGATTGTTCATCTTCAACACGACGCGGATCCCCAACCGCCGGAACACCTCCTCCACGATCTGGATCAACTCCACCTCACACAACAACGAACGCGTGCCGATGACATCCACGTCACACTGATAAAACTCCCGATAACGACCCTTCTGGGGCCTGTCGGCACGCCAAACCGGTTGAATCTGATACCGCTTGAAGGGGAACGTCAATTCGCCATGGTGCTGTACCACATACCTCGCGAAAGGTACCGTCAGGTCGTAACGAAGGCCCTTCTCGGGGGGATTCGCGGCCTGTTCACCCGAGTTTTGTATGCGAAACAGCAACTTGTCACCCTCGTCGCCATACTTGCCCGTCAACGTGGACAGATTCTCCATCGCGGGGGTCTCCAACGCCCCGAATCCGTACAACTCGAACACATCTTTAATCGTGTCGAAAATGTACTGGCGACGACGCATCACCGCAGGTGAAAAATCCCTCGTACCCTTCGGTATACTTACGTTGCTGGCCATTACTCGACGAGTTTTTTATACTTCACCCGGTGCGGAGTTGTATCGCCACCCTGCAACTTCTTCCACGCCTCGTACTCGCTGTACGATCCCTCGTAGAACACAACTTTGCCGTCGCCCTCGAACGATAAAATATGCGTCGCGATGCGATCCAGGAACCACCGATCGTGAGAGATCACAACCGCACAACCGGCAAAGTTATCCAGGCCCTCCTCCAACGCACGCAACGTGTTCACGTCGATATCGTTCGTCGGTTCGTCCAGCAGCAGCACGTTACCCTCCTCCTTCAACGCGATCGCCAGGTGCAACCGGTTCCGTTCGCCACCCGAAAGCATACCGCACTTCTTCTCCTGATCCGAGCCCGTGAAGTTGAACCGTGCCACATAAGCGCGTGCATTCACCTGACGGTTACCCAACGGAATGAGGTCGCTGTTCTGTGAAATTACCTCGTACACCGTCCTCTCGGGGTCGATCGACTGGTGTTGCTGATCCACATAGGCCAACTTCACCGTCTGTCCCACCGTAAACGTACCACTCGTCGGGGTCTCCAAGCCCATGATCATGCGGAATAGGGTAGTCTTACCCGTGCCGTTCGGGCCGATCACGCCCACGATACCGGCCGGAGGCAGTGAAAATTCCAAATTCTCGTACAGCACCCGGTCGCCGAACGCCTTCGCCACACCGTTCGCCTGGATCACCACGTCGCCCAAACGAGGACCGTTCGGGATGAAAATCTCCAACTTCTCCTCACGCTCTTTCGTATCCTCGTTGAGCATCTTGTCGTACGCCGAAAGTCGAGCCTTGCTCTTCGCGCGACGTCCTGCGGGCGACATCCGCACCCACTCCAACTCTCGTTCGAGGGTCTTGCGGCGTTTCGATTCCTGCTTCTCCTCCTGCTCCAGACGCTTCGATTTCTGATCCAGCCAACTCGAATAGTTGCCCTTCCAGGGAATCCCCTCGCCACGATCCAACTCCAAAATCCCCCCCGCCACGTTGTCCAGGAAATATCGGTCGTGCGTCACAGCGATCACCGTACCTTTGTATTGTTGCAGGTGCTGCTCCAACCAGTCGATACTCTCGGCATCGAGGTGGTTGGTAGGCTCGTCCAGCAGCAACACGTCGGGCTGCTGCAAGAGCAATCGACACAGTGCCACACGACGCCGTTCACCGCCTGAAAGCACCTTCACGGGCGTGTCTCCCTCGGGACACCGCAATGCATCCATCGCACGCTCCAACACGGAATCCAACTCCCAACCGTTCACGTGGTCGATCTGTTCGTACAGCTCGCCCTGACGCTCGATCAACTTCGCCATCGCGTCGTCGTCCATCGGTTCGCACAGCTTCATGTTGATCTCCTCGTACTCCTTCAACAGTGCCACAGTGGGGGCGACACCCTCCTCTACGACCTCCTTCACGGTTTTCGTCATGTCCAGCTGCGGATCCTGCTCCAGATAACCCACGCTGTATCCCGGTGAGAAAACCACCTCGCCTTGGAAATTCTTGTCCAATCCGGCGATAATCTTCATCAGGGTCGATTTACCGCTGCCGTTCAGACCGATGATGCCGATCTTCGCGCCGTAGAAAAACGACAAATAGATGTTGTTCAACACCTTCTTCTGGTTGGTGAACGTCTTGCTCACGCCGACCATCGAAAAAATTATCTTCTCGTCTGCCATAGATTCTATTGTAAGAGTGTGCGAAATTACTTATTTTTGCCCAACTATCAAAGTATAAACAATTAAACACATAAAATTATGAGCAAGTCCGTCAAAGGTACCGTCACAGAGAAAAACCTACTCAAATCGTTCGCCGGGGAGTCGCAGGCACGTACACGTTACACGTTCTTCGCTTCGCAGGCCAAAAAAGAGGGATACGAGCAGATCTCAGGCACGTTCCTCGAAACCGCCGAGCAGGAGAAAGAGCATGCGAAACGTTTCTTCAAGTACCTCGAAGGGGGAGAGGTGGAGATCACGGCGATGTATCCGGCAGGTAAGATCGGCACGACGATCGAGAACCTCCAGGAGGCGATGAATGGTGAGAATGAGGAGTGGGATCAGCTCTACCCTGAGTTTGCACGCATCGCCGATGAGGAGGGATTCCCCGAGATTGCTCACACGTGGCGCATGATCGCCAAAGTGGAAGCGGAGCACGAACGCCGCTACCGTGTGCTGTTGGAACGTATCGCTGCAGGTAACTTCTTTAAGCGTGCCGAGAAAATCGTGTGGCAGTGCCGCAACTGTGGTTTTGTGACGCCCGAATGTGGCGAGGCACCGCAGCTGTGCCCCTCGTGCGAACATCCGCAGGCGTACTTCGAGCCGATGAAGACGAATTATTAATTTGTATTTTTAAAGGGAGGCGAAAGCCTCCCTTTTTTTGTCTTCTCCTCCCCGTGCCGGGGGA
>DBDB01000099.1 GCA_002293345.1 Alistipes sp. UBA943 | reverse complement strand
GCGGGCGGGTGGGCCCGAGATGGCGGTTGCGATTGGCGGCTGATAGCGGCGATTGCGCGTCACGAGTCGCGGTTCAATCCCAAGGCACAGGCCTCCAGTGGAGCACGGGGATTGATGCAGGTGATGCCCGCCACGGCACGGTTGTACAAGGTGTCACCCGAGCGGCTGTTCGATCCCGAGACGAGTATCCGGTTGGCGAACCGCATCCTGATTGACATTTACGCTGCGTTGAAACTCCCTGCATCGACCTCCACGAAGGACAAGATGTCGATTACTCTGGCGTGCTACAACGGTGGGATCGGTCACGTGACGGACGCACGTAAATTGGCACGCAAGCATGGAGAGAATGATCGTTCGTGGCCCGTGGTGGTGAAGTATCTCGAGCTGTTGGCCGATCCGGTTTACTATGGCGATGCGGTGGTGCGTCACGGGAGGTTCCGCGGATCCAAGGAGACGCGTGAGTTTGTTGAAGACGTGATGCGGAGCTACGCCGAGTACTGTAAAAAGACCTCCTGATCGGGATTCCCGCTGGTGAAATCGAAATCCCTCACGCCCAAGAAACGTATGGGGTCGCATGTTTTGAATCCCAACTTTTCGTAAAACGGAATCAATGCCGGTTCACAGATCAGGAAAGCCGGAGTTTTCAATCCCTCCACCGCCTCACGGATCAGTCGCGAGGCCAATCCCCGATTCCGATATGCGGCATCCGTCGCCACGGCATAGATATATGTCATCGGACCCTGGTCTGTCTCCATGGGGATCAGGTGCAGCATCGCCACCAATCTCCCCTCCTCCACGACGGAACGCATGCGTTCGGGCTCATAGAAACGTACCAAAAAAATGTCGATAAACGTGTCGTCGTCACCGAAAACATCCTTCCACAGTTGCCTGCATCGACGTGTCTCTTCGGTGAGACGCAGGGCGGTGAATTTCTGTTGCAGGAACGCCGGGTGGTACGACAGTTTTGCCGTCCGTAATCCTTCGATACCCAGATCCTCCTCGCGATCCACGTACCGGTACTCCGATGGCAATGTTTTCAGGAACTCGCGATTGATCATCGTGAAGGCACCTTCGAATGCCGTGTCAGCCTTCTCGACATGGATGCAGAACGTATCGCGATTGATCGGCGACCCATACGTGAATGCCACGGGTCTGTTTTTTACATACAAAATTCCACCCCTGAGACCTAACCTTTCAAAATTTGAGAAAGCCAACGTCATCGCCCGCTCTTCCGCCTCGACATCCATATCTTTGGTCAGCCTCCACTGTTTTTCCAGCTCCATGCAGTCGCCGACTCTCTCCTCGGTCAGCGGCTCGAAACGGTACTCGTACTCCGCGACGAAACGGTTGATGTGGTTGCGTTTGGATTTATAGCGGCTTCCTTCGAGGTTGCGCAGGTCATCCGTGAGATAGATGTAATCCTCATAGTCGCGGTTCGAGTCGAATGCGTAACAATCGGGGCAATTTTGTTTGAGTTGCTGTACCGATTCGGGTGTGAGGCCGATCAGGCGCTCGGCATCCAGCTTTTCGAGGACGGGGGTAAAGTCCCCATTCCCGATGGGCTGCATATAACCGATCTTGTCGCTCCCGCCGATACGGAAACGGATCACCAGGAAACTGTCGATAACGGCCCACTCGGTATGGAACTGTGCCTGCCAACAGAACATGTTGGCGAACGCGAGGTCGCAATTTCGTGGGGCGTACGGAAGCGTGTAGGCTTCGATCGAAGCCTTGTCTTCAAGTTCAAGGTATTTAAACGATGGCATGACAGCCGGGCAATTGCAAATTTCAGACCGCTTTCAACGACATGTCGAGTGATTTGATCTGGTGTGTCAGTGCACCTACCGAAATAAAATCCACTCCCGTTTCGGCATACGCGCGAAGCGTATCGAGCGCGATGCCACCGCTCGATTCTGTTTCGCAGCGTCCGGCGACACGCCGGACCGCTTCGCGCGTCTCCTCCACGGAGAAGTTGTCGAACATAATCCGATCCGCACCCCCTGCCGAGAATACTTCGTCGATATCTTCGAGCGACCGTACCTCTACCTCGATAGGTAGCTGCAAGTTATTCTCCTTCAAGTATTTATGCACGCCGTCGAGCGCCTTCGCGATGCCGCCGGCGAAATCTATGTGGTTGTCTTTGAGCAGGATCATGTCGAACAGACCGATGCGATGGTTCACACCCCCACCGATCTCCACTGCCATTTTGTCCAGTACCCGCATGCCGGGTGTCGTTTTGCGTGTGTCCAACAGTCGCGTGTGTAGCCCCTTCAAACGCTCCACATACACGGCCGTTTGGGTCGCCACGCCGCTCATCCGTTGCATGATGTTCAGCACGATGCGTTCCGATTGCAGCAGCGACACGAGACGCCCCTCGACATAAAACGCCACGTCACCGATCTTCACACGGTCGCCATCCTTGAGGCACTGCTCGAATGTGATTGTGGGGTCGAGACGCAGGAATACCCGCTGTGCCACCTCGATACCGGCAATCACCCCCTCCTGTTTGCACAGCAACCGCATCCGTCCGCGCTTGTCTGCCGGAATGGTCGATAACGAGGTATGATCACCCGCGCCGGGGCCGCTACCGATATCTTCAGCGATCGCTGCGTCGATCAACGTGTCGAGAAAGGGAAGGTATTCGGGTTTCATGGCTGTGGAATTTTAGATATTGAGGTTAAACGACACGCCGAACGTGCGAGGCAATCCGTGTTGCAAAAAGGAGTTGCCCATCGACACGAAATAGAAGACGTTGTACTTCGTGTCGGTGGCATTCTTGGCCCACAACTCCACGCTCCACATCGGTCGCTCGAAACGTACCGACGCATCCAGAAGGGCGTAGAACGACTGTTTGATCGTGTTGGCTTCATCCCAGTAGATGCGTCCTGCACCATTCGTGCCAACGCGCAGGGCGAGCACCGAACGATGGTTGTGGTTCAACGGAATTCGGTATGTGGCCGATGCCGACACGGTGTGGCGTGGTGCGTAGGGCACGTAATTACCCTTATAGTCGTTTGCCCCGGAGGTGTATTTGAGGAACGTGGCGTTCGTGTAGCCGTAAGCCGCCGTCAGTTCGAGTTCGCTCCGGTGGTGCAGGCAATCCGCGAGCAGGCGCAGGCTGCCCGATACCTCGGCACCGAACGAACGTGAACGTCCTGCATTGGTCATCATACGTCCCGTTGTCTGTCCCTCGGGGAAGACCGTCAGCTGTTGGTTGCGCACGTCGATATAAAAAACCGACGCGTCGATGTTCCAGCCGCTCGTGGGGGCGTCGGGCGATGCACCCATCCATATCCTGTTTTCCAACGACGTGCAGAGATGCCCCGAGAGATGCGTGCCGATCTCATAGTTCCAGCTCTGTTCGGGTTTGTAGGTGATCACATCCGAGGCATGCAGGGTGATATCGCTGTTCATCATCTGGCTCATGATCTCCTGTTGCACGATCTCGGAGAACATTTGGGTGTTGAATCCGCCGGCCTTGTGCCCTTCCGAGACGGAGGCGTAGATGACATGATCGAACGGTCGGTGGAAACGATACGCGGCAGTGATGCGGGGCAGCACTTGCAGAAAATCCTGTTTGATGCGTCCGGGACTGTTGTAATGCAACTCGCCGGGTACGGGAGGGATTCCGGGGCGCGGCATCGTCATCGAGTAGACTGCATCAGCCAGGTTGCGATAGTCGAGTTCTGCAGCCTCATAATCCACACGCACGCCGGCCGCCAGTTCCCAGCGGTTGAGTGTCCACTTGGATTCGTGATACAGTGCCGCGCCGTAGGTAGGGACGCTGAAGCGCGACTGCACCGTGAGGGCACTGTTCTCCCACGCGAGGGAGGGGGCCTGGGGCGGCATGACGGAGTGGAAAAAGGCGTCGCCCATCGTGACGGGGGCATGGACATCCGCATGGCGGTAGAATCCGAATGCGCCGGCGAGCCAGTGGTAGCGTCCCGATTTGCCTGCCAGCACGATATCTTCGGTCAACGCGTGCTCTTTTCTCGCTTGTGTGAGGGTGAAAAAGGGCTCGGGAGTGAAGTCGTTATCGAGACGCAGTTCGTCATCGAGATACTGATAGCTCGTGATGGAGGTAAGGGTGAGGTTGCGCCACGATTTACGGATCGTCAGGCCGTCGTTCAACGCGAGGCGTTGGTATCCGCATGGGTCGTTGTAATCGACATGCGAGGCCCCGACGGCGATATAGGGATACCCGCCCTGCTTGACGCCCGACATGGCGAATGTGTTTTCGATGTGGAGCCCGTCGTGATAGTATTGCAACTTGAAACGTCCGCCGCCGCCGCGTTGCCAGTCGCACTTTTTCGCCGTGTAGAGGTTCTCGAAGAAACCGGACGAGTGCGAATAGTATCCACCGATCGAGAGTCCCAACCGGTCGTTGAGACGTGCGTAGTGCGATGCGCGGTAGCGTCCTGTGTTACCGTTGCCGTACTCCAACCCGATGCGCGTGCCTTGGTACGTAAGCGGTGATAAGGTGTAGATATTGATCAGTCCCCCCATCGTGTTACGCCCGTAGAGGGTCGACTGTGGGCCGCGGAGGATCTCCATCCGTTCGATATCCATCGTCTCGATATCGTATGCATCCTTGCTCAGCACAGGCACGTTATCCACGTTGAGTCCCACGACGGGATGGTCGATGCGCGCGCCGAGTCCGCGCACGTAGATGGACGATGTGGTACGGGATCCGTAATCCGGGGCGTAGAAATTCGGGGCGAGGGACGAGACGTTCTTGATCGCCGTGATGTGTTCGGCGTCGAGTATTTCCGTGTCGAGTACCGTGGCCGAGATGGGCTGCATGCTCAGGTTGTGTCCCGTTTTGGCAGCCGTCACGGTGACCTCCTCGATCTGCACGGGAGCTATGGTGGTCGTTTCGTTCTCGTTGCTGTTTTCGTTCGCTTGGGCGGTGCCGACAGTCAATAGGCCTACTGCGGCGAGTAAAAATCTGAATTCCATTCGTTTTGTGCGTCTTCGTAAATAATGGGTCGTTTGGTTTCTATGGATTTGAGGTATTGATACGCTTTATACATATTGTATCCGTTTCCGGAGGGGTTACCGAGTGAAAACCCGATCACACATGTGTGGTTGCGCATGCGGAAGTACATATCGCGCATGGCGGCGAGGTATTCATCGAGACGTGCGGGGTTGTTGGAGGGGGTGCCGCCGACGGTGCGATCGTCACGGTGGTCGGGGAAATCTATCGCCGCCTGATCCACCACGCACATGCCCAGCTCGTCACACACGTCGTAGAACCAGGCCGGTTGCGGGGCGTCGGGTTTGACGCAACGGACGCCCTCGCGCAGCAGTGCGG
>DBDB01000067.1:9976-28062 GCA_002293345.1 Alistipes sp. UBA943 | reverse complement strand
AAAATATGGGCGTCATCCTGCGTAAAGGCACGCACACGGGTCAGGCCATGCAACTCGCCCGACTGTTCGTAACGATACACCGTGCCAAACTCCGCCTGACGGATCGGCAAATCCTTGTACGAACGCGGTTTCGACCGATAGATCTCGCAGTGGTGCGGACAGTTCATCGGTTTCAACAGATATTCCTCCCCTTCGGCAGGCGTGAGGATGGGTTGGAACGAATCCTTGCCGTACTTCTCATAGTGTCCGGAAGTGACCCACAACTCCTTGTTGCCGATATGGGGTGTGATGACCTGCTGATAGCCATGTTCCTTCTGCACCTTGCGCAGGAACCCTTCCAGCCGCTCACGCAGTGCCGCCCCCTTGGGCAGCCACAACGGCAGGCCCTGACCCACGCGCTGAGAGAAATGGAACAGCTCCAACTCGCGCCCCAATTTGCGGTGGTCGCGCAGTTTGGCCTCCTCCATGACGGCGATATGCTCGTCCAACAGTGACTTCTTGGGGAACGATATGCCATAGATACGCGTCAGCATCTTGTTCTTCTCGTTCCCACGCCAATAGGCACCCGCCACGGAGGTCAACTTGATCGCCTTGATGTCGCGTGTCGATGGCAGGTGGGGGCCCTTACATAAGTCCGTGAACGTACCGTTCGTGTAGCAGGTGATCGTACCGTCCTCCAGTTCCCCGATCAATTCCAATTTATAGGGTTGGTCGGCGAAACGTTTCATCGCTTCGGCCTTCGAGATCTCCTCACGCACCATCGGATTTTTCTGACGCGCCAACTCCAACATCTTCTCCTCGATACGCGGCAGATCGGCCTCCGTGATCGGTGTGGGAGAATCCACATCGTAATAAAAGCCATTCTCGATCGCCGGACCGATACCGAATTTAATCCCCGGATAGAGCTCTTGCAACGCCTCGGCTAAGAGGTGCGCCGAAGTGTGCCAAAAGGCATGCTGCTCCTCGGGACTCATCACTTTCTTATTTTCGTTCTGTTCGCTCATAATCTCTCCTTGCTCCCCCGCCTTACCCTCGCGCCCCATAATCTTTCATTGGCTCCCCCGCCTTACTATCCCCTTGTTTTTCTTACCCCTCTATTCCTTACCCCCGGCCCCTCGTTTAAACGTTTTCGCGCTCCCTTTTATTATTTCTGTGGCCGCGATCGCGGCCATCGCGAATCTCGGTGTGCTGCAACGGATCTTTGCTCCAATCGGCCCACCGGCGACGGTTCGCGACAATGTCGATCGCCATGTAGATGGCGTTGCGCATCGACGCCGGATCGGCCTTGTCTTGTCCGGCAATATCGTACGCAACCCCGTGATCCGGCGACGTGCGGACCTGCGGCAATCCCGCCGTGAAGTTTACCCCGTCGGGAGACAATGTTTTAAACGGAATCAACCCTTGATCGTGATACATCGCCAGCACAGCGTCGTAATGTCCATAATTCCGGCTCGCAAACAGTCCATCGGCCGCAAAGGGTCCAAACGCCAAGATCCCCTTTTCGTATGCCGTATTGACGGCCGGTGTGATGATCATCTCCTCCTCGGAACCCAACAGTCCGCCGTCACCCACATGCGGATTCAACGACAGCACCGCGATGCGAGGTTCCACGACTCCGAAATCGGCAATCAGCGACGCACGCATCTGCTCCAAACGGTGCACGACATGTCCCTGCGTCAACTCGTGACTCACCTCTGTGATCGGCACGTGTACGGTCGCCAGACCGACGCGCAACAACTCGCTGCACATCAACATCAACGGCTCGCCGCCCAATTCCGATGCCAAGAATTCCGTATGGCCCGTGAAACGAAACTCGTCCGACTGTATGGATTCCTTGTTGATGGGCGCCGTGACGATCGCGTCCACCTGACCCTCCTTCAAATCCTTCACCGCCATTTTCAGCGCGGCGGCAGCCGCACGACCCGCCTCCGGGGTTGCCACGCCGGGCTGTACCGCCACATCGTCCGCACACAAAATCAAATTGATCTTACCCTTGCGCGCATCGCGCGGCGACGCCACAATATGAAACGCTATCTCTTTATCCAGCTCCGGGATTGTTTTCCGATAATGCTCCGCGGCACGTTGCGATCCGTAAATCACCGGCGTGCACAACTCCACCATCCGCGAATCGGCAAAAGTCTTCAGAATGACCTCCCATCCGATTCCGTTCACATCACCCTGCGTGATCCCTATCTTTAAGTTTTCAGGCATAATTCGGACAAATATAAGAAATTTTCCGCTGTGAAAGAAAATTAGTTTCTAATGATCTTGAACGTCCCATCCTCGAAAAACTGCATGATGGAGGAGGGCTTGCCGGTAGGTTTGCCTGCGAATCTTTGCGGAACGACATAATCGACACCGGCGACGATTTCGGGCGTCACTTCCTCGAAACGTTTCGGGGTGGGATGGCCGTGCAGATTCGCCGACGTGGAGACAATCGGGCGTCCGAACTTTTTCAACAACTCGCGACAGAACTCGTGATTCGGGATACGTACCCCGACAGGACCCTCCCTTCCGGGCAGGATGACGGTCAGGGGTGAAGTCGTAAGCTCCATCACCTCGTACGCCACGGCAGGTGCCTTGTCGACATCACGTGCAATATCATTCAGTGTGCCGTAAAGCGAGATCATCGACTGTCCGTCGTTGACTTTCAAGCGGTGGACCTTCTCGATGGCGTCGGGGTTCGTGGCGTCACACCCGATCCCCCACACCGTGTCGGTGGGATAGAGAATCGTGCCTCCCTGACGGAGCACACGGATGGCTTCTTCGATGGCGGTTTTCATGGGTTGAAGATACGAAGATTTTTGTTACTTTTGCATCCAAAACAGCCAATTATGGGAAGAGCATTTGAATATCGCAAGGCGCGTAAGATGAAACGTTGGGGACACATGGCACGCGTGTTCACCAAGCTGGGTAAGGAGATCGAGATGGCGGTGAAGGCCGGCGGGTCGGATCCGAGTGCCAACACGCGCCTGCGAATCCTGATCCAGAACGCCAAGGCGGAGAATATGCCGAAGGAGAATGTCGAACGTGCGATCAAACGTGCTACAGACAAGGATGCGGCCGACTATAAGGAGGTGATCTACGAGGGATACGGTCCCCACGGCGTGGCGGTGCTGGTCGAAACGGCGACCGACAATACGAACCGCACAGTGGCGAACGTACGCATGTATTTCAACAAGTGCGGTGGCACGTTGGGCAACAGCGGAAGCGTGGGATTCATGTTCGAGCACAAATGTATCTTCAAGTTTCGTGTCCCTGTCGGTACGGATTTCGAGGAGCTGGAGTTGGAGATGATCGACCTCAATATAGACGAGTTCGCTCCCGAGGAGGAGAATGGCGATACCACCGTGACGGTCGAGGCTCCCTACGAGTCGTTCGGCGCGATACAGAAGTGGCTGGACGACAAGGATTTCGAGATCGTGTCGGGAGAGGCGATCCGCATTGCCACCGACACGAAAACCCTGACGGGCGAACAGCGTGAAGCGGTCGAAAAACTGGTCGAAAAACTCGAAGAGGATGACGATGTCGTCAACGTCTTCACCACCCTGAACGAGGAAGAATAAATCTCTGGTTTTAAACTCAACCCGAACGATTGGGATCAGAAGATCAGCGTCACGTTGTTGTCGGCGGGAGATTTATCGTGCCACAGGCTTCGGATACCGTTGGCGATGGGTTTCGTGGCAGGGCATTCGGATAGTCCGACCAGCATCTGCAATCCCTCTTCGGAGAGGTCGATCATCGTCTCGTCACCACGGTAGTTTGCGATGAAGGTCTCGTTGAGCAGCGGCACCAACGTGGCAGCCTCCTCTTCTGTCAGGTTGAACGGTTCACCCATCAACATCCATTTCGACATCGACCGCATGCCCGTCGTCAGGAAATCCTTGGCATAAGGCCGGAACTCTCCGGGAGTGAACCCCTTGACAGCCTCCACGTGACGTGTCTCGATGGCCAACGTATTACCGTCGAGCGTCATCAGTCGGTATGGACACGGATAAGTCACCACGGAACCTGTCTCAATATCATAAATACCATTGTGCGGACTCTTCGTCACGTCATACATCGTACGCTCCACGATATCTTGCGCATGGAAATGTCCCGTGAAGACGACATACATACCCGCCTCGAACAATTGCTTTGAAATATCCTGCCAGTCCGCGATCACATACTCCGGAAATACCATCGCCTCGCCCTCGAAATGCTCCAGCAGGCCTTGGTGCATCAGCCCGAAGACCGTCTTGCCGTGACGAATACCCTCACGTGTCTGCTCCACGATCCATGCCACCTCCTCGTCGCTCAACTTACCTTCCGTCACGGGCCATTCGCGCCCATCGTTATACTGGTACTGACTGGCATCCATCGAGATCACCCACAGCCCCTCGACGGGTTCGGCCACGTAACACAACTCCGGCCCCCGTGCCACGACGGTATTCATCATCAGGGGCTCGTACAGTTGCTTAAACTCTTCGGACGTGACGGTCGGCACGGGCACCTCCCTATCGCCATCGAACGCTACGGATTCCGGGTTGTTGACGTCGTGATTCCCCGCCACGACCAACACCGGAATATCTCGTTTGTTGAGTCGCGACAGTTGTTCGATGACTCCCTTGTGATTCGCCAACTCACCATCTTTGGTCATGTCGCCGCTCACCAACACCACATCCGGATGGGCTTCGATCAACGAATCGACCAACGATGCCACGATCGCGGCACTGTGTTCGAGGAGTTTGCGGTCACCCTCGACATACTTTTGGAATGACGACCCTTTGCGGACAAGCAGCGACGGATCGAAATAGTGGAGGTCGCTCACAACGGCAATTTTGGTCTGTGCCGATGCGGCGGTGCTCAAAGCACCGAGGCACAAGATCGCCAGTAATAAATTTCTCATCATGTTTTTTTACTTGGACGGGGTTAGTTTTTCAGGCTGCGTATCCAGTCGATCACCTCGGGTGTGAGCTTATCCTCACGGTCGGCCCAGAAACCGGAGTCGATGATCGACTTGCGATACGTGTCGATGCGTTCCGAAATGGGGAACAGCGGTTTGGGCAACATCACACGCCACGCCCTCTCGGAGGGTCGTATCGAGCGGTCGAACACGTCGTTCAACACGGGACGCCTTGCAGCCTCCCACCGGAAATCTTCCAAAAAACGATCCTGTCCCTCGGGAATCTTATCCATTGGAAACACGGACGAGGTCACCTGATTGCGATACACGATACCCGTCACGGTTTGGTCCTCGATGTAATAACTCGCGTTACCACTCTCGATCGAGATCATCTCCGTCGGCACGGGATTGCCATCCTCCTGCATGTAGTAGATCGTCTGCACGTTGCCATCCACATCGTTGCGATAGATCTCGCTGTCGCGGAACCAGGCGGTGATCAGTTTACCCGACACCTGGTTGTAATTCAACGTGTCCAATTCGGCGATCATCACCGGATGTCCCTCGAACTCGGCCTTCACGGGTTCTTGGTTGGCAGTGAAGAGACGGATCTCATCGGCAGCGATCTGATTTTCCTCGTTCCACAGAACGGGGTCGTAATACATCCTTACCATCGAGTCACGCGAGTCGCTCACCAACGAGTCGCACACCAACTGGTACTCCGTCCGGAACGCCTTCACGTTGCGGTACCCCTTCACGATACGGTAGATACTGTCGAGTTGCGGTTCGGCCTCCAACGAATCGAGCGCGAGCGTGTCTCGGGAGAGTGAGTCGCGAGACAACGAATCCAATGCCAGCGAGTCCACCTTCAACGTGTCCGTACGGATCCCCATCAACTCGTCGTAGCGGCGTTCGCGTGCCTCGATACGGGCCAAACGGGCGGCACGTTTCGCTTCGCGTTTTTGTCGTTTGGCCTCCTGCTTCGCCTCCTTGGCAGCGGCCTTGGCGGCAGTTTTGGCCTCTTTGGATACTTCTTGTGTCGCTGCGAGGGCCTCCTGACGTGCAATCACGGGATCGACAACCGTGCCTTCCGGAACCTCAGAAAGATCCTCGATGAGTTGCTCTATATCTTCGGTGATCCCAGGGTCTTCCACGGGGCGCGCGCGAGCCTCGCTGAGCGAGTCTCTATGAATTACCGATTGGAGAGAATNNATTCTCTCCAATCGGTAATTCATCGGGCCCTTGGCCCGCGGCGCGCGCCACGTCGTCGACGGGTTCGTCGACGGAATCGGCAGGCATATCCATTCCCAACGAATCAATCGGCATCTGCTCCGTTGCAAGCGAATCTGCCCCCTCGGACACATTGACTTCCGTCTCGGGCGGCACCCCCCATCCCTCGGTGGGGAGGGTGAACATCTGCATTGTATCGGCACGCATGTAGAGCGAATCGGCACCTTGTTCTGGATCATAGCTGATCACCACCGGACGCCGCGTGAGGATGGCATCACCCGGTGTGTCCCAATATTCACCGTAGTCGCCGAACGCCAACAGCATCTGTTCCGTGTCGTCGAGCTGAATGTTGTCCCACATTCGCACGTGTTCCGTATCCTTGAAGTAGTTCAGGCTGTCGCTCCACATCTCCTGCTTCGGGGTGAGGATATAACCGTTACGCGTCAGGGCATACATCTCGCCCTGCTTCTCGTAACGCCCCGCATCGCCATAGAGATAATCCCCATCCACGTTCCAAATATGCGTGTTGTCGAAGAAGTGCGCTTTGTCGGTCTGGGTGTTATAGATCACCGAGTCACCGGTCAGCTCGTACGTGTCGTTCTTCATTTGTACGTCGCCCACGGCGATCATCTCGTGACGGTCGGCATAGTAATAGCCCCGTTGCGACTCCATGCGGCTGTCGCGATTGACCAGCGTGCCGGTACGGGTGAAACTGCCGATGTTGCGCAACGTGTTGAAACTGAAGTCGTACGTGTAGAGCGTCGCGTCACCGTCCATCGTCTTCACGAGGGGCGAAAAGACACGTGCCTCGTTGCGATCGCCGTTATACTCCGCACGGTCGCCGTATATGTAGGTCGATCCCTTATTGATCAGCACGTTGCCGAAGAACTCGAAACGGCGGTCGTTATAACGGATCGCACTGTCGGAAGTGATGACGGCACCGTTGTGGTGCGCCGCGAAGTTGCCCACCAGCACCATCGCCGTCGTGTCGCCATACGGGATCGAGTGTCCTCCGTCGGCAATGATGTCGACGATGCGGCTGTTGGTGCCATTGGCACCGGAACCTCCTCCGTTCGGCTGCGCGGCAGCGAAGAACAGCCCCGCCGTGGCCATCAAAATGACGATGCTTAGAATTTTTCTCACCGAACGCCTATTTTACCCAGTGTTTATTCAGGAACTCTCCGTCACGAAACTCGGGATCAATGTAGATGTACATGCTGCGTATCTTCTCGTCGAGCCACTCCATGAACACCTTCTCCTGTTTGGCGTTCAGGGCGAGTTGCTCGATACGGATGTAGTCCTGATCCAGCGACGCGGGGTGTTCCGGCACGACACGCACCAACTTCACGATCTTACTCAATTGGTTGCCCAGAATATCCTCCGTCAGGTATGCCTCCGACACCTCTCCCGGTTGCAACACCTGCAACTGATTCCAATCGGCGAGGCTCTTGCTGCCTCCCTGCCCGAAATCCTCGCGGAAGAAGCGGGTTTCGGTATAACGGGCATTCTGGTATCCCGATCCGAGTACCTCCAACAGGTCGTGGTTCGTCACCACACCGCCATTCATCTTCGAGTGCGTGTCGTCCGAATACTTGAGCGCCGCGGCCTCGAACGTGATTGAATCTTTACGGATCAGGTCGGCCAGGCTGTCGAGCGTACGGCCGGCCACAGCCAGCTCCTCGGGTGCGAACACGGGACGCAACAAGATCCGTCGCACGTGGAACATGCGTCCCCGCACATCGACCAGCTGGAGGAGGTTGTATCCATCGCGATTCTCTATCACCTCGCTGATCTGTCCCGTTTTCATCTCGCTCAACGCGTCGCCGAACGCCGGCTCGAATGCCGAGAGGGGTTGCGGTTCCACCTCGCCGCCACGCAGCGCCGACGGATGCATCGAGTACATGCGTGCCAATACGTCGAATCGCGCCTCGCCCTTGATCGCCCGCTCACGCATCTCCAACAACTGGGTACGGGTACGTTCCTTGGCCTCCTTCATCGTGGAGGGGAACTTCGTAATGTGTGCATATACATACTGCACCGGGATGATGGGCAGGTTGTTCTTGTCCATGTCGCGATAGTAACGCTCCACCTCGCCGGGCGTCACGCGCAGATCACCCACGACAGTCATCTGCATCGACTGTGCGTATGCCTGCTCCTCGTAGCGCTGCCGCAACATCTCACGCACGCTGAACACGGGCATGTGCTGCATCTTCTCCAACTGCGTGATACCTCCGGCCTGATCGATCAACCCTTGGAGATGTTGCTGGGCGCGCTGTGCCACGTCATCGGCATTAATCTCCACCGAGTCGACGAGTGCCTGTTGGAACAGCAGTTTCTGGGTTAACAACCCTTCCAACCCTTCGATCAGGTTGACCTCCTCCCCCCCGGGGATGCTTGCTTGGGCGGGGGGACGCTGTGCAGATAGTTCACGCGCATAGGTCTCCACTTCGGAGCGCAAAATGGCAGAGCTCCCCACTACGGCGACCACTCCGTCGAGCCGCACCGTTTCGGCACCGGCCGCAGCGATGGCACCTACGGCAGCCATTGCACCGGCCGCCACATATAATATCCTTTTTCTCATCATCAGCTCAAAAAATCACTATTTAACACAGTCACCCCGCGGGATGTCAACTCTTCGGGCGTCTCCTCGGCAACGGGTCGCGAGGCACGGGGTGCGTATATCTCCGCTTTACCGGCTTTGACCGCTTCGTCCAGCATCTCACGCTCACGCGTCTGAACGATCTCCTGCAGGCGCTGGTTGTAGAGTATTTTGCGGATCGTCTCACGGGTACGGGACAACGGTTCCGTGTCACCGGCACGACGCACACTCGTGATGCGGAAGTAGTATCCCGACGCATCCTCACGCATCTCCTGCACCGTACCGACGGTCAACAGGTTGTCGTAACTGCGGTTGCGCAACGTGGGGAGGTAACTCAAAAACTCCGACCAAGGCACCCACTCGGCAAACTCGGTCAACTCGAAGTGATTCTTCGCACTCAGGTCACGCAACTCCTGCCGTCCCTCCTCGCCGCCATGCGCCATCGCCTGACGCAACTTCGCAGCTTGGCGGTTCGACACGTCGAACCGCACGACCGTGCCCTCGACCAGCGTCTGTGTCACCCGAAACTCCGCCCCGTGCTCACGGTAGTATGCCTCGATCTGTTCGTCGGTCACGGTCGTGTCGGCTTGCGCGACAAGCTGCTCGTCGAACATGCGCACCACCAACGACTGGCGATACTCCTCCACCAACGAATCTATCGCATCCTCCTCCTTGCCGGAAAACGCGTTCTTCGCGGCACGCAACTTCAACCGACGGTACATCCACCGATCCACATAACGCTCCATCACGGCGGCACTATCCTCACCCGTCAGCTCCTCGGGAACGACCGTCAGCACGTCGCGTGCGTATAGCTTTTCGCTTCCCACCTCGGCCAACACACGACTGCCGTCGAAATAGTGCGGCACCTCCTTACAACTGAAGATGATGGAGAGCGAAGAGGCAGCAGCGAGAGTAAGCAGGGTTATTTTATTCAGATGGCGTCTCTTCATGCGGCAAAGGTACTGATTTTTTCATTTGTCTGTAAATGAGCACGCCCGACGCGACGAGTATCGCCACACAAACGACATACATCACCAGATACACATCCGGGTTGCCGACCAGTTGACGCATCGTCAGGTGCTCCATCCCGAGCATCAGGAAGAGGTATGCGATACCGTTGTTCAAGGCGTGGAGAATGACCGTCGAGAGCAGCGAACGCGACTGCACGTACACAAATCCGAAGACCAGTCCGACGACGAATGCGTTGATGATCATCGCGGGGTATCCGTGCATCACGCCGAAGAATGCCGCGGAGATAAACACAGCAGCCGCGGCACCGTACTTCGTCCGTGCGGACTCAAGGATGATGCCGCGACACAGGAACTCCTCGAACAGCGGCGCCATCACCACCAGCGACAACAGTGCCCACACGCCGCGTCCGTACATATCCATGGGCGGCATGGGGAGTGCCGTTATCAGCGGTTCCACGACCACCGACGCAGCCGTCATCATCACAAATCCCCACAGCAGGATCGTCGGGTTGAACCCCTTGGCGGAGAGCTTGACGACCGGTCCCCGCCCGTGCCTCGCCCGACGGTACCACAACGTGACGAGGATCATCAGTCCCATCGTCACAGCATACGTCACACCCAGGAAACGCCCCAGCATCTGCTGCTGTGCCACAGTAGCCTCGATCTCGCCCTCCATTAATTCGGCGATCTCGGCAAGGTCGACCCCCACGACGGCCGATCCCAACGTCACGAAGATCTGGATCAAAAAGAAGATGCCCAAAAGGGCCACTAAGTCTATTATGGTAGGGAACACACGCTTCATGAGGGGCAAGGTAGGAATTTTCCTGAAAAATTCCTACCTTTGAGCGATTATCATCTTTTGTATGGGAACGACTTCAAAGAACGCCAGGGTGATCGCTTTGGCCAACCAAAAGGGCGGTGTGGGTAAAACCACCACCGCGATCAACCTTGCCGCGTCGCTCGCACTGTTGGGACGCAAGACGCTGCTGCTCGATGCCGATCCGCAGGCGAACGCCACCTCCGGATTGGGATTCGGTATCGACCTGCCGGGTATCTACGAGTGCATCACGGGCGAAAAAACCGCGTCGGAGGTGATTCTCAAAAGTCCCGATATCAAGAACCTGTGGCTGCTGCCGTCGTCGATCGACCTGGTGGCTGCCGACACGGAACTGCCCAATATGGAAGATTCACACTTCGTCCTGCGCCGCATCATCGACTCGGTACGCAGCAAGTATGACTATATTCTGATCGACTGCTCGCCGTCGTTGGGTTACACGACCGTCAACGTGCTCACAGCCGCGGATTCGGTGCTGATCCCCGTGCAGTGCGAATACCTCGCGCTGGAGGGATTGTCGAAATTGTTGAATACCATCAAGAAGGTACAGGGAGCCTTGAATCCCGGGCTGGAGATCGAGGGGTTCGTGTTGACGATGTACCAACGCAATCGCCTGAACAACCAGGTGGCGGGTGAGGTGCGCAAACACTTTGGCGAGATGACGTTCGACACGGTCATCCAACGCAACATACGCCTCGGCGAAGCCCCGTCGCATGGCAAACCGGTGATCCTCTACGACGCCGCGGCCGTGGGCAGCGAGAATTACCTCGCCCTGGCAAAAGAGTTTATGACCCGCGAGAAGGTCAAGCAAAAAGAGAAACAGGAACCTAACAACCTCTCCTTATGAAACCACAAAAAGGATTAGGACGCGGTCTGGATGCCATTTTCGGCGACAGTGCCGTCGAGAGCAGACCGATCGAGAAGCGTCACACGCCGATGAGCGAGGCGATGGAGATCTCCGTCACACGTGTCTTCCCCAACCCCACGCAACCCCGTACCACGTTCGACACGGAAGCCCTTTCCGAACTCGCGGAGTCGATCCGCACGTTGGGCATCATCCAACCGATCACGGTGAAACCCTCGTCCGACGGACGCTACATGATCATCAGCGGCGAACGTCGGTGGCGTGCCGCCAAGATGGCCGGGCTGCCGGTGATCCCGGTATACCTGCGCGACGTGGATGACGAGAATCTTCACGCGATGGCACTCGTGGAGAATATTCAGCGTGAGGACCTGAATCCGTTGGAGGTGGCTCTGGGCATGAAACGCCTGATGGACGAGTGCGACCTGACGCAAGAGACCCTCTCGAAGAAAGTGGGCAAGAAACGCGGCACGGTGTCAAATTACCTGCGCCTCTTGGGTCTTCCAGATGAGATCCAGCTCGCGCTCAAAGAGGGACTCGTGTCGATGGGTCACGTGAAGACCATCGCCGGCGCGTCGTTCGATGAACAGGTGAAGTTGCTCAAAAAGATCATCCAGAAGGGATTGTCCGTGCGCCAGACGGAGGAGCTCGTCGCCCCCGCCCAAGCAAGCACCCCCGGGAGCGACACTACCAAAAGTCCCGAAGGAGACGAGTACCCCGACTCGTACACACGTCTGGTGGAACTGTTGGAAAAACTCTTCACGCAGCACATCGGCATCAAACGCACGAAACGTGGCGGCGGACGCATCACGATCGACTTCGACAACGATGCGGACATCGAACAATTCATCCGTAAATTTGAGATCTCTTAGATATACCATGGTCGCGTGCGCGTTGCTTCTTTTCGGTAGCAGCGTGTGGTGCCGTGCCCATGCACAGGGATACTATGGCACCCCGCGCCGGAGCGCCACAACGATGATCCGCAAGGGCATCCTGCCCAAACCGGACTCGTTGCAATTGGATTCGCTCGGGGCGGCGTCTGGACCTGCGTCCCTCCTAAGTCGGGACTCCGCCCCATCGACACTCGCCACCGACTCGCTCCCCGCCCAAGCTATGCCTTCGGCAAGCACCCCCGGGGAGTTGGATTCTTTATTTGTTGATACGCTGTCGCGCGAGGATCTGTTGTCACCGCTTCACGCCGACGAGGAGCCGCGCCATCGTCGCGACACGATCGGGCTGTCGGGCATGGTGTGGATCTCTACCGTGGCACCCGGATTCGGACAGATCTACAACAAGCAATATTGGAAGGTGCCGATTCTGTATGGCGTTACGGGTGCTTCGGTGGCCCTGTTCGTGCGCGAGCAGAAACGCTACCGTCCTGCCAAACGCGAACTCGACGCACTGAATCTCGAGATCGCGGCACTGTCGGGTATCGAAGATCAGGGCGAACGTCTCGCCCAACAGATCGCCCTGGGACGCCAACGCGACGAGGTGCAACGCCGCGTATTGCGTGTCAACACGAGCCGCCAACTCTATATGGGTATCGCGGCACTGTCGTATCTCTACTTCCTGGGCGACGCAGCGATGAACTACAACCGTCCCCATAGGTCGAACACGAATGTCAAGAAAGCCACCACGCTCTCGACCGTCATCCCGGGTGCAGGACAGATCTACAACAAGAGTTACTGGAAACTGCCATTCGTGGTGGGTGGATTGGCATCGACGATCTACGTCGTGGATTGGAACAACCGCGGATACCAACGTTTCAAGACCGCCTACACGCTCGTGGCCGAACGCGACGCAGCGATCGCGGCATCGGACGATCCGGAGTTCGATCCGCCCAAACTGGATGAGTTTCGCGGCGCCTATTCGCAGGACTTCCTCAAAGACTTGAAGGACAGCTACCGGCGCAGCCGCGACCTGAGCCTGATCATCACGGCGGCGATCTATGTATTCCAGATCGTGGATGCCCACGTGGATGCCCATCTGAAAGATTACGACATATCGGACGACTTGGCACTGGATGTACGTCCGGCCGTCAACTATGCCTACATACCGTCACAACGGAGCGTCGTCCCGACGTTCGGATTTAACCTGAGTTTGAAATTTTGACCATGAGAAAACTTTCCATCATATTGTTGCTGTCCGTGCTGTTTATCGGCACTGCCGCCGTCTCACACGGGGCCGCGTCTGCACACCTCCTTACGGAGGGCGCATTGACACCGGCCGCCGTTCCCCCGGCTCTTTCGGCCTCCGCCACGGAACAGAAGACGCTAAAAGTCGAACGGATGGAGAAACTGGATCGTACGGAGCGCGCGGAACGTACCGAAAAGGCGAAACCCGAACAGCGTGAGCGCCGCCGTGTCACTCCTGCCACTGCGACATCCTCGAATGAGATGACCCCGTCACAGATCGACTCGCTGGTGGCACTGTGGGGCGAGCAGCAGAAACTGGCGTCGTACGACAACTTTTTTCGCGACTATATCGACCTGGAATCCTACGCAACATTCAACACGTCATCGTACACCGAACTGTCGGATTCGGTCTATGCACAACGGTTGCGCGACCTGGTGTCACCGGTACAACTGCCTTACAACCCGATCGTCAAATCGTACATTGCCCGTTATGTCGACACGCGCTATCCCACCATCACACGCATCCTGAGCTATTCGCGTTACTACTTCCCGATGTTCGAGGAGGAGTTGATCAAATCCGGACTGCCGGTGGAGTTACGTGCACTGCCGATTATCGAGTCGGCACTCTCGGCTACAGCGGGATCACGGATGGGTGCCGTAGGGCTGTGGCAATTCATGCCCGCTACGGGCAAAAGCTACGGGTTGGAGATCAATTCGTTCGTCGATGAACGTATGGATCCGCTGCTGTCGACACGTGCCGCATGCCGATTCCTGAAAGACCTGTATCGCATCTACGGCGACTGGACGCTCGCCATCGCGGCCTACAACTGCGGACCGGGCAACGTCAATAAAGCCATCACGCGTGCCGGTGGCACAAGAGGCGTGTCCACGTTCTGGGATATCTACGACCAACTGCCTCAGGAGACACGCGGTTACATTCCGGCCTTCATCGGTGCATCGTACGCCTACACATATCACCAGCAGCACGGCATCAAGAGCGACAATCCGCCTATGCCGTTGGCCACGGACACGATTCGCGTGACACGTCTGTTGCACCTGGGTCAGGTGGCCGAGACGCTGGATGTGCCCATCGAGACGCTCCGCACGTTGAACCCGCAATACAAATTGGACATCATCCCCGCAACGGTGAAATCCTACACGCTGACGCTGCCGCAACAGTACGTGTGCCGTTACATCGAGAGTCAGGATGAGATCCACCGTCTCGACTCCACGTACCTGAAAGAGTACATCGACCCGGTGAACATCTCGAAAAAGATCGAGGCTGATACGATCCCTTCGTACGGTACGCACACCGTGAAGAGTGGCGATACGCTGGGAGCTTTGGCACGGCGTTACAAAACCACCACCGCCAACCTGATGAAACTCAACAAGTTGAAAAACGCCAACACCCTCCGTATCGGACAAAAACTCCGCGTCCCGAGATAACGCTCTTTTTTCTAAAACCTTACGTCTTGACACAACTGTCGCTTTTTTGGAAAAAAGCGACAGTTGAGACAGAAAAAGTTATCTTTGTAGAGATGCAGAAAAATACGCAAGAAACGATCGTCGCGCCGATCACCGCCACGGGAGGTGCCATTGCGGTGGTTCGTATGAGCGGTCCGCGGTCTATCGAGATTTGTGACGCCATGTTCAACGGGCAAACATCCTTGGTTGACGCGAAGGGTTACACGGCACATTTTGGACAGATCGTGGATGGTGAAGATGGTGGGAGCGTGGTGGATGACGTTGTCGTGACGGTTTTTCGGTCGCCACACAGTTTTACGGGAGAGGCTTCGGTGGAGATTTCGTGCCACGGGTCACGGTACATCGTCACGCAACTGATCGCCATGGCGCAACATCATGGAGCACGCATCGCCACCCCGGGGGAGTTCTCCCAAAGGGCATTCCTTGCGGGTAAACTGGACCTTTCGCAAGCCGAAGCGATTGCCGATCTTATCGCCGCCGATTCGCGCGCCGAGCTTGCGCTCGCAGCCACGCAAATGCGTGGCGGTTACTCCGCCCGTCTGGCGGAGTTACGCGCGAACCTGTTGACTCTCACGTCGTTACTGGAGCTGGAACTCGACTTCGGAGAGGAAGAAGTTGAATTTGCAGACCGCACCCGATTGCGCGATATGATGGAGCAGTTGACCACGCAAATCGACACCCTTCGACGGTCGTTCGACTTGGGGCACGCGATCAAGAGCGGCGTATCGGTAGCGATCGTCGGGGCACCGAATGCGGGGAAAAGCACGCTGCTGAATCGTCTCGTGGGCGAGGAGCGAGCGTTGGTTTCGGACGTCGCCGGTACGACACGCGACACGGTCGATGAGCTGATAGATATTGATGGTGTGCGTTTCCGGTTTATCGACACGGCGGGTCTGCACGACTCACACGACATGCTGGAACGCCTCGGCATGGAACGTTCACGCGAGGCGCTCCGCAAGGCACAGATCGTGTTGCAGGTTGCCGACGCAGCGGAATCGTTACCGGAACAGATCTCCGTCCGTGACGACCAGACACACATTTGGGTAGTAAATAAAGTTGATCTTTCCGACCATAAATCCGACCTTCCTGATGCACTCCGCCTTTCCGCCCGAACAGGTCACGGGATCGACAAGCTGCTGTCTCATTTACGCGGTTTGTACGACACGCGACAGCTGTATGACGGTGAACCGATCGTGTCGAACAGTCGCCACGCGGAGGCATTGGCACGTGCCGCGGAAGCGTTGACACGTGCCCGTACGGCACTGCATGATGGCCTTTCGGCGGAACTATTGAGCGAGGAGATTCGCGAGGTGATTCACCACCTCGGCACCATCACCGGTGAAGTGACCAACGACGAAGTCCTCCAAACCATCTTCGCGAAGTTCTGCATCGGCAAGTAAATTGCTATCTTCGTATCGACAAATGATCGCATCATGGCACGCATAGACAATTTTCTGGAGCGCATTCCGAGTTGGATGTCCAGCAGGGTATCCATCTTCATCTACATTTTTCTGTTCGTATACCTGGTCCTCTTCGGACTATTGGGACTGCTGTTTCCTGCTTTGGAAACGGTTGTCCCGTCGAGCGAGAGTCAGGCCATCCTGGGCAACTACTCCAATGTGTTGTCGGCACTGGGTGCGTCGATCGCTGCGGGAAGCGGTGTGGCGATACACAAGCACCTGAAAGCGCAACACGACGACCGCATCAAGAAGCACGAGGAGTTGAAAAAGACGCTGGCCGAGCTGCACAAAAAGATCGACAACCTATCCACCGACACACCCGACAAGTAACGTATGAATATTCTGGAACAGCGCAAAAAGGATCATCCTACTCCCGCCCCACAGGAGAAACGAAACACCACACATGACATCCAACACGTCATAGCCATTGCCTCGGGTAAGGGTGGCGTGGGGAAATCGACGGTATGTGTCAATGTGGCACGCGCCTTGACACGATCGGGATATCGTGTCGGAATCCTCGATGCCGATATTTACGGCCCTTCAATCCCGCGACTGTTCGGTGTGGAAGAGTATGTGTCGGAAGCGGTGCATGTCGATGGACAGGATCTATTTATACCTGCCGCCGCGGAAGGCATCAGAGTCATGTCATTGGGATTTTTCGTGGCACCCGAACAGGCGATGCTGTGGCGCGGGATGATGGCCGTGAACGCACTCAAACAGCTGATCCACCAGACGCAATGGGGTCAACTCGATTACCTGCTGATCGACTTGCCACCGGGCACGGGCGATATTCACCTGTCGATACTTTCGGAGCTGGATATCGACACGGCGGTGATCGTATCGACACCACAACAGTTGTCAGTGGATGACGTGCGACGTGGCGTGGAGATGTTCCGCAATCCCCAGGTGAACGTACCGATAGCGGGAATCGTGGAGAATATGGCCTGGTTCACTCCGCCGCCGCATCCGGATGAGAAGTACTATCTGTTCGGAGGGGACGGAGCCCGAAAGTTGGCCATCGAGATGGGGATTGACTTTTTGGGTGAGTTGCCGATCGTTGTGAATAACTATCCACAAGTGAGTGGTATCTATGATGATATTTCGCGATTGATTGTTAGTAAGATTGAGAGGAGTTAGTTTTTCTTTATTTTATCATTTTTTATAAACTTTTTATCCATTAAAAACGATCGGAAATCAACATGTTAATTTGTTGAAAAACAGTTTTTAACAATGTTGATTTCCCCTTCTAAAACCTTTTTTTTAGATCGTTCGCTTTTCTTTCCCTAAGAGCCAACTGTCGCTTTTTTGGAAAACCTTTTTTTTCAGACCGCCGCTTTTTAGTGAAAAGCGGCACCAAAAACTTTCGGGAAGTACTTCGTACTTCCATTATGTGCGCGACACCAAATCTCAAATTCTTTCAGAATTTTTGTGTTCAAAACAGAATACTTTGTTTTCAAGCAAGCTTGAACCAAACTTTTCTGTTTCGTTCACGATCCCTTCTGGATCTGCGATTTTGGTCGCGACACCTTTAAGAAAGGTGTTTTAGGATTGGGTTTCTCGTGACGTTCCCGAAACCTGCGACGCAACCGAAACGCAGGAATACTAAACGTCAGGCTTTGTCCGCGCG
>DBDB01000067.1:0-9950 GCA_002293345.1 Alistipes sp. UBA943 | reverse complement strand
AGCGGCGGTCTGAAAAAAGAAAATGATAATAACTTATTGATAAGTATATTTGTGAGTTTTATGAACAGCTATTATATTTATTATTTTCTTTTTATTTATATTTAGAGATTAAAATATAAAAAATATAAAACTGTCGATATGTTACGTGACGAGATCCTCGACCTCAAGCGCGCCAAGAACGCCGTCATACTGGCCCACTACTACACCACTCCCGACGTCCAATCCGTGGCCGATTTTCTGGGCGACTCATTGGCACTCTCGATCGAAGCGCAACGTACTCCTGCCGACATGATCCTCTTCGCCGGCGTGCACTTCATGGCCGAGACGGCAAAAGTCCTGTCGCCGCACAAAAAAGTACTCCTCCCATCGCTCGAAGCCGGTTGCTCATTGGCCGAATCGTGTCGTGCGGAGGATCTCGCTGCCTTCAAACACGCCCATCCCGATCACTTAGTGGTATCGTATGTCAACACGAGTGTTGCGGTGAAGGCCCTGACGGATATCTGCTGCACGTCATCGAACGCCCTGAAAGTAGTGGAATCGATCCCTGCCGACACGCCGATTATCTTCACGCCCGACCGCAACCTGGGATCCTACATCCAAAAGTTGACCGGACGCGACAACATGTTGATTTGGGACGGTGCGTGCCACGTGCATGAGGAGTTCTCGTTGGAGGGGATTTTGGCCCTTAAAAAGGCACATCCACAGGCACACGTGGTGGTACACCCGGAGTGTCGTGCGTATATCATCGCTGTGGCCGATTTTGTAGGGTCTACGTCGGCGATCTTGGAGTATTGCGGACAAAATGCTGCCCAAGAGTTTATCGTCGTCACAGAGGCCGGTATTATGGCTGAAATGAGACGGTTGTATCCGGATAAAAAATTCTACCCCGCTCCCCCGGAACATATCACCGGAATAGATTGCGGAAGTTGCAACGAATGCAAATACATGAAGATGGTGACATTGGAGAACATCGCATCCGCGTTACGTGACGAGCAACCCGAGATCTTGATCGACGAACCGATCCGCAAAGCCGCCGAACGATCGATCCTGAACATGATTGCCATCAAATAACCTTTATTTTTATAAACCGTTCGCCTTTACTTCCCCAAGAGCCAACTGTCGCTTTTTTGGAAAAAAGCGTTATTATAGTTGGGGCGGGATGCTCCCTCCCCCTTCGAACCCCCTCCCTCAATCGGTGCCCGATTGGCAGCGACGCAGTCGCTGCACCCCGCCGCGCAAAGCGACGGCGCTCAAATGGAATGGGTTGGCGAGACTCATAACGCTTCCACTCGCCAACCCGGTTTGGCGCGCTACGCGCGCATCTGTTGTCGCGAGGACAAAATCACCGTTAGGTGATTAGGGCATTTTATGAGGAAACCGTCGAAAACTTGTTTTCGTAAAGGTTTACGAATAAAATGAACTGAACGCTGAAAGCGTTTGTCCGCGCGCAAATTATGGAGATGCAAAGCATCTCCNNTCCCGAAAGGTTTTGGGGTACACTTTTCTCCGAAAAGGGTACAGTTGAGGCTTAGGGAAGTAAAAAAGAAAAAGTGTATCTAATAGAACTTTCCTCGATCGGAGAATATCGCGTATCCGAAATTAAACGTCAGATACATGTTGTTCCAGTTATGGACGCCGTATTTTGTCAGCGCCAGACTCACGGGACCCACAGGCGTGTGGTATACCAATGCCGCCTCGCTGATGTAGTTCATCCGTCGTCCGGAGAAGCTCTCGCCGTCGCGCCACATGGCATAGAAACCCGTCCGTAGGAAGAAGTTAGGAAACAGGTCGAACGTCGGCATGAGTCCCCCCGCCAGGTACATACGCGAATGGAAATCAGGCATGTACGACATTTTGGAGTGCAGGATCGGTTGATACGACGGCATGATCATCCGCGTGACGGTGGGATTACTGAACTGCTCGTTCGACGTCCACACGGCTTCGAGGTTGAAGCCCATCGAGAACCACTTCACGCTCGGTATATCCCAATACGTATTCCCCGAAAACTTGGCGCCGTAGAACATCCTGTGTGCATTGGTGGTCACGCCGCTTCCGCCGACCACGAACGGTCGGTACCGCTCGCGTCCGGATACGTATATCGCCGACACCGACACATCCGAACCGCGACGCGGATGAAGCTGTCGATCCAACGTGTTACGCGACACTTCCAATTTTCCACCCCCGAACGCGAACCGCGACAGATCGGCATCCGCACCGGGATAGAAGCGTTGCGAGTGGTAGTACCGGTATCCGGATGATCCGCCGTTGAGTTTGAACGAGAATAGGTTATCATGCCCGATGGGTGTGGTCAGTTCCATCGAGAGGAAATTCTCCCCCGACTTGACCTGTTCCACGTTATCGACGGGAGTCAGGTTTCCGAAGAATCCATGCCGAAAACCTTTGAGTGCGAAGTTGTAGGAGTAGTTGAGCGCGAAGGGGTGTTCGAGGTAGAAGAAGTTGGACCGTCCGCCGATGGAGCCGGTGGAGTACACGGGACCGAGATACACGCCGGCGAACCAGCGTTGCGACACACGCCTGACATGATGCTCTTCGAAGGCGATGAACACCTGGTTGAAGACGGTTGAGGAGAGGTTACCCCCGACCATGACGCGCGACGTGGGACGTGTCGACATATTCAACTCGATCGTATAATTCTTGCGTGTCGTGTCGAAACGGATGGACGGATAGTCTGCGGAGAAGTGTCCATCGGCCATCACGGAGAGGAAGTCGGTACGGAACTGCTCGAAATCGAGTTTTCGCTCATAGGTTTCGGTACGCACGGTGGTACGTCCGTCGAGGTTCATCAGGTCGCGCACATAGCTGGTCTGTTCGGGCGAGAGTCCCTTGATTTCGTAGTGGTCGAAGGCGAGCGGCATGCATTTGTCACGGAACGCCTGGCGGCGACTGTGCACCTCCTCGGGAGTCGTTTCACGGGCGACACGTGCCTTGATGGCGGGAATTTGGGCGAGAGCATCCTCGTAACCGGCCTGTATGATGGGTTCGGGGTTTCCGAAATCGAGCATATTCACATCCACGGCCCGTGCGATCATCAATCCGTTCTCTTCGGGCAGCGAGTAGTCGGTTTTGTCCATCGCCAGTACGAATGCCTGGTTGAGGAGCGAGCTGTTCTCGTCGATGGCACGGGTACCGGAGGTACAGTTACTGCCGATGATGAACGCGGGATCGAAATCCTCCTGCAACGGACGCCACGGGAAGTTATCATAGATACCGCCGTCGTAGAGGAGCATCGAGTCCACCTTGACGGGGTTGAAAGCGAGCGGTATGGACATCGACGAACGGATGGCGAGTCCGAGGTCGCCGCTTCGGAAGACGACGGGCCCACGGGTATTCATGTCGCTCGCCACGCAGAGGAACGGCACCATGAGGCGGTTGAAATCACCCTCACAGGCTATTGCCGCGGGAGCGAGGAGTTCCGTGATACCGAGGTCGATCTGTGTGGAGGAGATAATGGCGGACGGGAGCTGGAGACGGGGTATATCCTCGTTCTCGGGGAGTTGGTTGAGCCGCAGCCGCAGTGAGAAGAAGGATTGGTTGGTGTAATCGTGACGCCGGTAGAGGGGCAGGCAGTTGCGGTCGATGCGTCCGGACACCCAGCTCCGGATGTCACGTGTGAGAAACACTTCGCGAATCTCCTCGGGGGAGTACCCGGCGGCATAGAGACCGGCGATGATCGACCCCATGGAGGTACCGGAGATATAGTCGATCGGAATATTGTTCTCCTCGAGCGCCTGAAGTACACCGATATGGTAGAGACCCTTGGCGCCACCTCCGGATAGAACTACTCCGATACCATTTTGCACACCCTCTCCCCCCGCGGCCGACACGGGCAGCGACAGCAGCAGCCCGAGGACTGTGATGATGGAGAGGATGGAGAGTGCAAATTTTTTCATATCTTTACCACCGCACCCCCGGGGTGCTTGCGTGCGGAGCGCGCATAGCTTGGGCGGGGGGGTAGGTCGCAAATGTACAGATAATGAACGATAAAATCAATTCTTTATTGAGCCGTGTGGAGGCGTTCGCGTCGAAAATTCCGTCGGAAGTGGAGGCGTTCCGTGTCGAGATGCTCGGCAAGAAGGGACTCATCACGCTCCTGATGGAGGAGTTCAAGACCGTGCCGTCGGAACAGAAGCGCGAATTCGGTCAGCGGCTCAACGCGCTCAAAAGCCGTGCTTTGGAGCGTGTCGCTGAGTTGAAAGAACTCAGCGACGGCGTTGCCGGAGAGGCAACGCCGTTGAGCCGCGACGCGACGCGTCCCGGTACGACACAGCCGTTGGGATCGCGACACCCGATCTCTATTGTGATGAACCGCATCATCGCCACGTTCGCACGTTTGGGTTACGTAATCGCCGAGGGGCCGGAGATCGAGGACGATTACCACGTTTTCGGCGCACTGAACTTCCCCCCCGAACACCCGGCACGCGACATGCAGGACACGTTCTTCATCCAGCGTGATCCCGATATCCTGCTGCGCACCCACACCTCGTCCAACCAGGTGCGTGCCATGGAGACGCAACAACCGCCCATCCGTGTGGTATGCCCCGGACGTGTGTTCCGCAACGAGGCGATCTCGTACCGTGCCCACTGCATCTTCCACCAGGTCGAGGGACTGTATGTGGACGAAGGTGTGTCTTTTGCCGACATGAAACAGTCGATCCTCTATTTCGCCAAGGAGTTCTTCGGTGAGGGTGCCACGATACGCATGCGTCCCTCGTACTTCCCGTTCACCGAGCCGTCGGCCGAGGTCGATGTGTCGTGCAACCTGTGCGGCGGCAAGGGGTGCAACGTATGTAAAGGCACGGGATGGTTGGAGATCATGGGTTGCGGCATGGTGGATCCGAACGTATTGCGCAACTGCGGCATCGACCCCGAACGCTACTCCGGATTTGCTTTCGGCATGGGTGTCGAACGCATCGCGATGCTGCTGTACGGCGTGAAGGACTTGCGGTTGTATTTCGAAAACGACGTGCGATTCCTCTCGCAATTCCAATCGGCCCTCTGATGAAACGCCGTATCGCGATCACGTTGTTGTGTCTCTGTTTTTGCGGAGCGGTCACGCAACTCGTAGCCACCGAGCCGCGAGGGAATCGTACCCGCAATGGCTGCACGATCCGTTACATCGACGCGGTCAAGAAACTGACGATTCACGGCGACACGGTGGGAGCCAAAAACAGCTTCCGTCGACTCGTGCAACGCCATCCGGAACATGCTCCATCGTGGTTCCACCTGGCACTACTGTACGCTTTCGATGACGACACGCGGAGCATCAACATGGCACACCGTGCGTACGAGCTCGACACGCTGAACAAGTGGTATGCCGAGTTGTATGGCACGCTGCTGCTGCATACCGAGCAGTTCGACAAGGCCCTGCCGGTTTTGGAACGCCTGGTGCGTCTCGACCCCCAGAATGCCGACAACCGTCGCATGGCGAGCTTGCTGTGGGGATACCGTGGCGATGCATCTTACATGAAAAAGGAGATGCAAGCCACCTTCGATGCATACGACAGGGCCTTGGAATTGAATCCCGACAACTCCTACGTACTGAATAACTATGCGTATTTCCTGACGGAGCACCCCGGAGACAATACCGAAAAAACCCTGCAAAAAGCCTTCGGCTTTGCCACCCGCGCCTTAGAACTGAATCCGAACAACCCCACGATACTGGACACATACGGATGGGTGCTGTATCACTTGGGACGTTTGCCTGAGGCACGCGCGGCATTGCAACAGGCCGTGTCGTTCGACCGCACGGAGAATCCCGAGATCATGTATCACTACGGCACCGTCCTATCTGCACTCGGTGAGGAATTCATGGCGGAAGTGTATCTCAAAAAAGCCCTCGACAAGGATTCCGTCCAACCTGCATCTTCCTCGAAGAAAACCATCTTCAAGGGCGACACTGCCAAATCTTCCGCGAAACCATGAGAAAAATCCTGATATGTTTGCTCCTTGTCGCGACATCTTTTGTGTCGTTTGCTCAGCCGGACAAAAAGATCCGGGCACAGGAGCAGTTGATCATTGATTTGAAGCGACAGATCGCGCGTGGTGAGACGGAGATCGGTGACTTGAAACGCGGCCGCGCGTCCGCCGAGGAGACGCTTCAGCGTCTCGCTCAGCAGGTTGATTCACGGAATCAACTGCTCGACGCGACACAACGGCAGGCAGTGAAACTGGGAGCCGAGGTGTCGCGTGCGGACAGCGTGGCACGGGGACTGATGACATCGCTCGCCACGCATAAGGAGCAGTATGCCGCGGTGGTACGCGAGGCGTATCGCAATTACCGGCAGAGCGGTTATCTGACCTATGTCTTTTCGTCGGACGACTTCCATCAAGTGACGCAACGCGTTGCTACATTGCGTGAGGTGGCGGCCCTCCGCGAGCGCCAGATGCAACGAATCACGTCACTTTCGGAGGAGGTATCCGTGCAGTTGGCCGACCTGATGTCACGTCAGCGCGAGTTGGATTCCGTGCAGCGCAGCCTGATCGCGCAACGCACACAGTTGCAGCGTGACGTGGAGAGTGCGCGGAGCCAGATCAAACAGTTGTCGGACAAGGAGCGAAAGGCGTTGCAGGAGAAGCAGTCACGCGAGAAAACCCTGACTGTGGCAGTGGATGAACTGCGCCGCCTGTCACGCGACAATAAGATGGGCGCCACGTTCACGAACAAGACGAAGGGTCTCCGAGTGCCGGTGACGAAGGGACGCGTGCTGCGCTATCGCAACAACATGGCCGAAGTGACGGGACCCAAGGATGCCGCCGTAACAGCGGTGTACGAGGGTAAGGTGGTGGACGTGAAACGCAACCGCATCACCAACAAGTATGACGTTTATATTGCCCATGGACAGTACATTTCGTCGTACGCGAATCTGAACTCGGTATCGGTATCGAAGAACGATGTCGTGACCCGCAACCAGACGATCGGTGTGATCGGATCGGGTGTAAATGTGATGACGATGCAACCTGAATACATGATGATTTTTGGCGTGTACGCTCCGAAACCGGACATGAAAATCACGGCCGACACATTTTTTAAACAGTAAATTACGTAAAGCCATTTCATATCCCACTGCCCCTTTTTTGAAAAAAAACGGCACCAAAAAACTTTACAAGTGCTTGCGCACTTAGGAGTATGCGCGCCATCAATCTCAAATTCTTTCAGAATTTTTGTGTTCAAAACACAAAAGATTTGTTTTCAAGCAAGCTTGAACCAAACTTTTCTGTTTCGTACACGATCTCTTCGAGATCTGAGATTTTGGTCGCGAGGACAAACCGCGCGAAGTGCGGTAGTTACGTTTGCGAGAGAATTGGTCGAGAACATGTTCTCGTAAAAATTCACGAAACTTTGCGCCACGTTCCCCCTTATCAAGGGGGATAGGGGGTTGGGGCAAAAGCATCGTTACGATGCCTTTTCACCAAAAAGCGGCGGTCTTAAAGGTTTAAAAAAAGAAAAAAAACGACAGTTGCGTCTTAGGGAAGTAAAAGGAACGGTCTTGTAAAAAAAGAGACAGATGAACAAATGAAGGTACATTTCTACAATAACGACTGCAAGTATCGGTTGCCTGCTAAGCGGCTGACAGCGAGCTGGTTATGCCGCGTTGCGGAAGCTGAAGGAGTGGAGTTCGAGGAGTTAAGTTATATTTTTTGCTCCTCGGAGAGACTGTTGGAGATGAATCGTGAGTTTTTGGGGCATGACTATCGGACAGACGTCATCACTTTTGAAAACTCTTTTTGCGGGCCCCAGCCCCCCCCCCAGGGGGCCCGCAAAGCTTGCTTTGCAAGCGCAAGATCGGGCGAGATCTATATCGACGTCGACACGGTGGCGGACAACGCGCGTCAGTATGGCGTGGCGAAACTTATGGAGATGCGTCGCGTGATGGTACATGGACTACTTCATCTGTGTGGATATGATGACATGACTCCAATCCAAGTCACACGGATGCGTGAAAAAGAAGACTTTTACCTGAGATGGATTTGAATTTCGATGTGATAGTGGTGGGAGGCGGTCATGCGGGATGCGAGGCTGCGTCGGCATCGGCACGTCTCGGTGCACGGACACTTTTGGTGACGATAGATCTGTCGAAACTGGCTGAAATGTCGTGCAATCCCGCTGTGGGAGGCGTGGCGAAGGGGCAGATTGTCAGAGAGATAGATGCGTTGGGGGGACAGATGGGACGTGTGACGGATCGCACGACGATACAGTTTCGGATGTTGAATCGATCGAAGGGACCGGCGATGTGGAGTCCTCGTGCGCAATGTGACAAGTCTCAATTCGCACGCGAGTGGCGGCATGTGCTTGAAAATACGGAGAATTTATACCTGTGGCAGGATACCGTCACGGAGCTGCTTTTCGATGTGGGTGTGGCGCGCGCCGCGGCCCGTAGGGCCGAAGAGGCAGATGCATCTGCCTCTCAGAGGCTCGCTACGCGAGACTCGCGCGCGCCCCGTGGCGTACGTACCCGGATGGGAGTGGAGTTTCTGGCGCCGAATATCATCTTGACTGTCGGCACATTTCTCGAGGGGGTGATGTACTGCGGGCGTGCCTCCGCCGAGGGCGGACGTGCAGGCGATTCCGCCTCGCACGGTCTCACGCGCCAACTCGAATCTTTGGGATTCGAGTCCGGACGCATGAAGACAGGCACGCCCGCACGCCTGGATGCCCGGACGATCGACTTCTCGGTACTGGAGTCGCAATATGGAGATGCGGTGCCTTCAAAATTTTCCTATTCGTCTGACACACATGCAGTTACGGATCAATTGCCCTGCTACCTGGCATACACTTCCGAGGAGGTACATGATGTGTTACGTGATGCGTTTGCCGACTCTCCACTGTTCAACGGCACGATTCGGGGTGTCGGACCACGGTACTGCCCGAGCATCGAGGACAAGCTGAATGTATTTGCCGACAAGACGCAGCACCAACTTTTCCTGGAACCGGAGGGGCGTTCGACGCACGAGTGTTACCTGAACGGATTCTCGTCATCGTTACCTTGGGAGACGCAGTGGATGGCATTGCGCAAGATTCGCGGGTTCGAGAATGTACATATTTTCAGGCCGGGTTATGCGATCGAGTACGACTACTTCCCTCCGACGCAGCTGCATCATTCGTTGGAGACGAAACTCGTACCGGGACTCTTTTTTGCGGGACAGATTAACGGCACGACGGGTTATGAGGAGGCTGCTGCACAGGGATTGATGGCCGGGATCAACGCCGTACGACGGTGGCAGGGTCGTGAGCCGGTCGTGTTGAAACGTGACGAGGCATATATCGGGGTACTGATCGACGACTTGGTGACGAAGGGTGTCGATGAGCCGTATCGCATGTTCACGTCGCGTGCCGAGTATCGGATCCTGTTGCGTCAGGACAATGCCGATATGCGGTTGACGCCGTTGGGCCATGAGTTGGGTTTGATTTCGGAGGGCGATTTTGCCGATTTCGAGCGAAAAAAGACGCGTGTAGAATCGCTTATTTCGTGTGCACGTGGCCTACGGGTCAGGATAGACGATTCTCAGGGCGTTAAGGTGAAGAAACTTTATGAGCTTTTAGGACGTAACGAACACACTTTCAGCTCTTTACGTCTTGAGATTCCCGAGTTGGAGACATTCATTCAGGAGAACGAAATAGATGAAATAGCCATCGAAGCGGCCGAAATTCAGATCAAATACCGCGGTTACATCGAGCGGGAGAAATTTATCGCCGAGAAACTGCACCGGTTGGAGGAGATTGTGATCCCCAACGATTTCGATTTCCACAGCCTGCAATCCTTGACGATCGAGGCACGTCAAAAATTAACCTCCATCCGTCCCGCGACCATTGGCCAGGCGTCACGAATCCCAGGTGTCTCTCCTGCCGACATCAACGTACTATTGGTTCGTTTTGGCCGCTGATTTCTCTTGACGCTACTGTTCGCTTTTACTTCCCCAAGCCCCCCACT
>DBDB01000040.1 GCA_002293345.1 Alistipes sp. UBA943 | reverse complement strand
GATCAAACTCTACATTGTAAAAAAATAAAAATAGTTTAGAGTCCTGACTGCTTATCTTATCCTTAAAAAGGAAATTGACAGATAAATACTTGCATTTCTTTTTTTCTCAATAGTACCAGTAAATCAAAGATCGTTGTTGTTCCGTTTCGATGTGTTTCGTATCAAACGGGAATGCAAATGTACGCAAGTTTTTTTAACTTCCAAACATTTCCGCAAAAATTTCTCAAAATAATTTCAAAAATGATGTTTTTCCACATTTTTTCCTCCACGCAAAGGGTGCCGAAGGGGGTAAAGAAGTAGGGAGGGACAAGAAAGAGAAGGCCCCGCTCGATGAGCGGGGCCTTCTCTTTCAGTGCAAAACGTAATCCTTACAACCAAGCTCCGTTGGACGCCACTTTGGCACGACAGATGATCGCCAACTCGCGACTGAGATCCGTACCACCCACGGCACTGGTGATCGTCACGATACCGGCACTCTGCTTCGAGCAACTGATCGTCACGTTGTCACCATCCTGAGTAACCGTCATCCCGAGACGCTCCTTCACATCCTCAGGCACGTTGAGTGCATACGTCATCGTCGGAGTGGCATCGCCATAGAAACTTTTGAGGCTGAACGTATGCTCCTGTCCCACAGCTACATTCACGGCCGAAGTTCCCCTGACGTTCATCAGCATGCGATACGCATCGACCATACCGCTACCCATTTTACCCTTGAAATCGGAGAGAATCATGGGGCTGTTGTGCCACACATCCTGGTTATCCTGATACGAACGAAGCATCTCCTTCTGTCCCGCTACGGCACTGGGCTTTGTGTACGGATATGCGGCATCCAAATGGGAGTCATAGTCGCTCACCGAGGCGATCAGGAGGCTCTTGAATTCGTCGGGGGAATACGTGCGCCCCAATTTTTTAGCATATGAAAGACCCAATGCCGCCACACCGGATACATGCGGCGCGGACATCGACGTACCGCTCATGTATCCATAGTTATCGGGCGGACGGAGACACGACAACACGGCGCCCTGGTTTTGCGGGTTGTAGGTGTAATATTCCTCATCGCCACCGGGAGCCGTAATGTCCGAACGGTCGCCATAGTTGGTGAACGTCGAGGGTGAAAAATCCGCCGAGAACGACGTTACGCACACAAATCTCGGCCATGCACCGGGATAGCTCTCCTTTTGAAGGTTGTTACCGGAAGAGAAGACGATGATACCACCGTTCAACGGGGATCCCGGACGGGGCTTGTCAATGAAGTAGTTGAACGCATTCAAAACCAACTCCCCGACATCCTCGGCGAATGCTTCGTCATTGGCCATCTCACCACTCTTGGCGCCGTAGCTGCACTGCAGAATCGAGGCATTGTAATCCGCAGCATAGGTGATACCTTTGGCCATACCGATACCGGTGGCGTTGGTGGCACCGAAAATCTGGATCGACATGATCCTCACACCGTCCTTGTTACCCGTACCTCCGGCCACGCCGCTGACACCGATCCCGTTGTTATTGACCGCAGCGACGGTGCCTGCCACGTGTGTACCGTGACCTTCGTCTTGCCTCGCACCCCAGGTGATGGTACCTTTATTGTCGGCAAAGTTATAGCCGTATTTATCGTCGATGTATCGGTTTCCATCGTCATCGACACCGGGAGTACCGTTGAGCTCAATGGGGTTTGTCCACATATTATCGGCCAAGTCTTCGTGACTGAACACGACACCCTCATCCATGATCGCTACGATGATCGACGGATCTCCGGCACAAATATCCCACGCCGGATTCGCATTCACATCGGCACCCGCCGCGATCGGTTTACAGATCGTCTCGTCACCGGTGTTGTGGTAGTGCCACTGCATATTGAGGCGCGGGTCGTTCCACTTCTCATCGGCACGCGTCGACGGACGCACAGGGCCTGCGGGAGTTACGTTATGTTTCACCCTGGCAACCTGTCCGTTAAGTTCGACATTCGACACCTCGCCCACTTCGGCCAGACGCACAGCGGCATCTTTGAGCGACACGGCTTCGTCGAACGTCACGACATACCAACGGTGCAACCCGGCAGCATAGGCAGCCTCACGGTCCATCGTTTCCAAGTCGAACACAGGCTCGAACGCAACGGCACCGATATCCTGCAACGCGGCATCGAGTGTCGACACTCCGGAGCGCGTCCCTTCCGAGCGAGTCATGCCCACAGACACCTCTTCGGCAACCGACTCGGACACCTTCACCAAAAGTTCACCTTTTTTCGCACCGGTACCGAACCGCGAAATTTTCTCGCTGAACGGCGTTTCTGTTTCGGTTCCATTTCCATCGAAATCCTTGTGGCATCCGCTCAAAGCAGCCATGGCAAAGAGTCCGACGATCATTGGGAGTATTCCCCCTATTAGCAATTTCTTCATACTGATTGATGTTAAAGCAAGAGGCAAGATACGCATAAATTTTGATTTTCAAACTTTCGGATGAAAATTCTTCACTCTTTGTGTTATATTTGCGGCATGAAAACAGGACACAAACTCACTCTCCTTATTATATTGCTGCTCGTTGCGGATCAGGCCTTGAAGATTTGGGTAAAGACACACATGTCGCTGGGCGAGACGATCATGGTCATCCCAACCTGGTTCCGGCTCCATTTTATCGAGAATAGCGGCGCTGCGTTCGGCATGCGTATCGACACTCCGGGCGCTTTCGACTGGGGGAAACTCGCCCTGACACTGTTCCGGGTCGTGCTGGTGGGTGCGATCGTCTGGCTGATTCGCCATCTGCTCCGAAAACGGGCTCCTAAGGGTGTGTTGGTCGGATTTTCGTTGATTCTTGCCGGTGCGATCGGGAACATCATCGACAGCGTTTTCTATGGTCTCGTGTTCGACTACGCACCACTGATGATGGGTAAGGTGGTGGATATGTTCTACTTCCCGCTGTTCAGGTGGGAAGGGGTGCCACGTTTCTTGAGCTTCCTGACCGATGGTCACGGCTATTTCTTCGGTGCTGTGTTCAATCTCGCGGACACCTACATATCGGTTGCGGTGATCTATCTATTGATCTTTCAATATAAATTTTTTAACAATCCGACGGATAAGGTTGCGAAGTAAGAAAAAAGTGTTACTTTTGCATCTCCATCCTTGATTCAATGCCCGGGTGGCGGAATTGGTAGACGCGCACGTTTCAGGTGCGTGTGTCGAGAGGCGTGCAGGTTCGACTCCTGTCCCGGGCACCACAAAGGCGAAGGAGGGAAGGTTGTGTAAACGACCTTCCCTTCTCGCTTTTTTGGAGGTTCCTTTGTGGTCAGATCTGACCCACCCCCAACCCCCGCCTCAGGCAGGGGCTTCGTCGGCCTCCGGCCTCTGGACGGGACAATAATCCCTGCGGGCTGACAATCCTGTCCCGGCACCGCAAAAGATATCCCACGCTCCTCCCCGCGGCGGGGCATCGTTACTACTCCGATGGGCAGCCGTACAATCAGACCTCCGACGGATACTACTGGCCTGCCGCGGCTTCCACCACCACGGGTGCACGGAACTTCAATTGCAATTCCAGTGGCACGGGTACGGCGACTACCGGTTTCGTTGGGCACGGCCTCTCCCTCCGTTGTATAAAGATCTAATGTAGGGCGAAGACAGAAAAGAAGCCCCGCTCGATGAGCGGGGCTTGCTGCTTGCCGGTTAATCCCTAATGCACCGCACCATGTACGCCTCATCGTAATAGTTTCCACTTTGTGCCACGGGATTAGCGACGGTATTATTACTGCCGTCGATATAGACTCTTTGCATCGGCCCCGCAGCTCCATCCGCCACACGAGTCAGGACGTATGAAACTCCACGACCGTTACTTCCGAGATTAGGTTGTCCCGTTCTGGCACCCGTCCCCGCTGCACGATATCCTTGATAGGGGAAGTAGGCCGTGCCACTGAGCGCTCCCGTCATTCCTTGGACGAGGGCTTGATCCTGTTGAAAGCTGTACCCCGCCAAGTCCATGGGATATGCCATGTGGTATGGAGCGTTCCCATCGGCATCATCTACGTATCGGCACGGATCACCACGTCCGATCGCCTCATTCTCCTTCGTCGTGGGCAAATACACCGGAGCAGCAGGGTCCGCATGCGGGATATCGCCCCAGATCACGCTGTTACGCATGTTATCGACATTGAACCTGTCGGGAGCCCACGCGACGTTGGGGGTCGTCTCGCTACCGATTCCGACGAGTGAATTCCACTTGAAGTAGACGCCATACACCGTCCCCGACGGAGTTCCATAGGTGCCGCCATTCGCAAGGCTTGCATACCCGCCCGACCCGCGCAACGTCAACTGTCCCGTCGCCGCATCCACACCTAAAATACCCGGAGGAGCGAGGAATTGCCACGTTCCATCGGTCGTCGGCGGCGGCAGGAACGCCCAGTTGGGCATCCGTTGGGTCCATTCACCGGCCGATACCTCCTGACCGCTCTGCGGTTCATAGAGATAGATGGCCAATGCACGATCCTGGCGTTCGTTATTTTGCGGAATATTCACATCCGTGGAGACCGCCGAGGGGCCACTGTCGATATTCAACCCCGTGTAAGGCAACGAGCTCGCCAACAAGCTACCGGTCAATCTGTCATAGACCCTGACCACCCAATTCACCATATTGGTACTCACGTTGATCGGATAGACCCCTTCGCGACGCGGCACTTTACCCCCGAGGGGCGCCAGGTGGCTGTTGTCCAACGGACGCAGGATATGGGCCCATTGCGTGACGATAATTCGATCGCTATTGGTCAGGGAGGCTCCGAAATGCTCCTCGTCATAGTCCATATTCTCGAACGTGATGTGCCCCGTCCGGTAGTTGACACCACCGATCGGATTGAATTCGTTCCACGGTGCGACGTTGATCAGGAGCGGGGTCTTGTTCACCAGCACGTCGTACATTTGCGTCTCATAGTTGCCCGAAACGGACTCCGGGGTGTATACACGTCCATCGTGCGTGATTTCGTTCACGAATGTCGGGGTGTCCGACGTCTGCATCGTGAGCCACTCCGCATCGCTCAGCGCGCGCCACATGATGTTGTTCGTCACGACAATTTCGGCTGGCGAGGAGGACGGATAGCCATTGGCCGATACCGCCGCGTCGTTAGGAAGGTCCGTGCGGCGCCACACCTGGATTCCCTGCCGCACGCGCAACTGTGCATCGAATGTCGGGATGGGCGGCGGAGCGACGTCCGACTTGAATCCCACGATGTAGTTACTCGGCGTGTTGTAGTATTCGTTGTTGAGTTGCAGCTGGTAGGTCACTTCGCGATACACACCGCTCGACGACGTTTCACCGTCCGACGGACCCAGAAGCAGCGCCGTGCTGAGCATCGTGGTGGTCGGATCACGGAAGATGCCGCGGTTCGACACCATATCGAACTCGACCCCCGTGGTGTTCCACGGGAATATCCATGCCCCGTCGTTGTCCGAATGCCGCGGCACCCACTCGACAGGTTCATCGCGACCGAGGAACGTGGCACGGTACCAGGTCATCTGGAAGATGTCGTCATCAGCAGGAGTGAGGATATTGATATGCGCTTTCAGATCGCCATAATCCTCAACGACGGGTGCGACGAAGAAATCCACACTGACACTCTTCTTTTCAGGCGCTTGTGCGAAATCCACCGCCACCTCGAAACGCCCGTACCGCGGACGCCTGGCATCGAAACCGCTCTCGAGACGCCCTCCGTCCGTCACGTTGGGATCCGCATACTCAGGCGTAAACCCGATCCACTCATCCTCGGACTGTTCACCGACCGGTACACGATAGAGTCGCAACTCTTCGGGTTTGATGTTGGAGAAGAGGTTGATCGGATGCACGATCCGCTGCCCGCCCCCCGACGCGGGACGGGTGACATAGATATTCGTCCGGTTGAAGTAGAGATACGGAGCTTCCTGGTCGATCAGATACACGATCGGGTCTTTACCCACAGCGGCGATCTGGATATTCGCCACACGGTTGGCCCCCGAGTTATCGGCATACGGGAATGGATCCACCTCTATGGAGAGTTTGGCGGAGTAGAGTCCATCTCCATCCGTATCCTGGGTCAGGTCGGCCACCTCGTTCCAACGTACCCAACCGGCATCGCAATCCATCGCCACGGGTGTCGTCGACACGATCTCGATCGGAATCGGCTCCCCGTCCGTCCCTTCGGGGAACAGGAAAGTTGTCTGTTTGTCACGGATGGAGATATACTCCGACCGCCACTGCTGATCGACCGAGAAGGGGATCAGGAGCGACGCCATACGGATGCTCCAATTCTGTTTGCGTGCCCCGACATTTTCGAAATCGGAGACGTTGCTGCGCGTACATTCGACGGTAAGGGTATACTCTTGTGGTTTCCCCGCCTTGCGTTCCAGTGTGAAACGGTATCCGGTCATCGGATCCTGGTACACCGAAGGGGTATCGCCGCTGACGAGATAGGTCGTTTTGTCGAGCGACATACTGAATTCCGACACATTGGTACGTATCTGTGCCGTGAATGTTTGTCCGCCGAAGGGCTCGAACACGACATCGTGGTCACTGATCGCAAAGAAGTACGACCCATCGACATACATGTTGATCGTTTTGGATTCGTCCCAATCGACCACGTTCACGACCATATTCATCGCGTCATTGCTATAAGCATCCTCAACGGTGGCATATCCGGGTCCCGTGACACCGACAATGTTGAACCGGTAGAGGTGATTCCTCAGCACGTCGTCCAACACGGTACCCTCGGCAAAATCGACACGGTAGTAATTGACATCCGAACTGCCGTTATACCGTCCTCCGATGACGATCGCCATGCGATTCGTATGATTTCCATCCTCCGAGCTACCGCCCATGATCACATCTGCGGAGGGGAGGTAAATATTCCGTGTGAGGTATCTTTGGTCCTGTATATTCGTGAAGGAGAAGAGTTGTTTCGACTCGTCGAGCGTGAACTGTCCGGTGCCGGGCGGCACGGTAGGCAACAATTCGGAAGCCACCTCCGACAACGGATCGAGGTTTTCGGGCAGCGGCATCACGGCATACCGGTCGTTGGGACGTACCACATACACACCGGTAAGTTCGAACGGTATCGCCTCGCCATCCTCATCCAGACCCGTCCACTCATAGGTACGTGTCGCATCGTCGGTCATGATGGGCACACCGACACCCACATCCACACGTGCCAACGAGCGGATCAACTCGATCCGGTGAATATTCGCCCCCTGTGTCAGTTCTATCGGTCCCGTTTCGCCCCACATGGGGATCGTACCCATGTCGTCGGTATAGAGCGGTCCATCGACATCTATGTACAGCGCCTCGACAATAGCTTGACGGTCTGTACGTCCTCCGGCAATCGCCTGCACGTCGTATCCCACACCGGCAAACAACTCATCGACATTGGCCAACACGGAGAGGTTGAACATCTCGCCGCGCACACTGGCCGGCAACGTCACGGAGAACGATCCGTTCTGTACCGATTCGGCCTCACGAATGTCGATCAACTCGTCATTTTCGTCGAATACCAACACATGAATATCCGTGACTTCACTCTCTTGCGACGCGGTCAACGCATGCGTCTGCATCGACTGGTTGGTGTACTTATTCGAGCTGCGCAGCTGGAGGATCACCTCAGCCATCTCATCGCGATCGACAGTCGGTGGAGTTTCGATCTTGGGATCGCTCGTGCAGACGACTAACAGCATAGCCGACAGCGTCAATACGATTTTTTTAAGCATCACCTTTATCATCTCTCCTTTCCCTCGCCCCTACAAGCGTTTTTCACTCTTTCATCCTCTCACGGAGGGTTTCCACAGCGTCGGTTCGTCGACACCGTAATCGCCATACTCGAATCCACCCACCGTCACGGTGATCTTTAACTTCCCTTTCGTCCCATCACCGCCGTCTCCCCCGTTACCGTTACCTCCACCTCCGCCATTGGGTTCGAACCGAATTTCGATCGGGAAACTGAGTGCGCGGTCCAACGACGCCTGATCGGGATAGAGAAACTGTCCATTCTCGTTTTTGAGATTCGTCAGCATCTCCAATATATCCACCGGTGTCATCAACTCCTCCCCGGTCTCGCTGTCGTCGACATGCAACAACATCCGGTCGCTCTTGTGCCGCACCATATCGAGCCGCAGGCACTTTATATCCACATCCACACCGGTACCTATAAACCGGTGCACAGGTTCGTAACGCAACGTGGCACACACCGGGTCGATCTGGTTATCATACACATATTCACCGTTCTTGGCCGTCACATATACACACAACGGAGACCCTGCGGTGTGCATGGGCTGCATCGTGCCTCGGGTCCCGATCGTTTCGAGCAGGTGCTGTATCCCTTCGAGACGGATCTTGAACGTATGGGTATTGCGCACGAAATTCAACACCACCGGCAGACTCTCTCCGGGCCTTACCTCCACCCCCCGTGCCACAGCGTGAAACAGGTGTGAAAAATCTTCCACATGGGCCCCTTCATCTCCATTCACTCCATCCCGTCCGTGCATCGTCACGTCGAGCACCGTCCGAAACTGATCCATCGTGGTCGTATTCACCTCCACAGGCTTGTACTCCCCCTCCGCGGTCTGGTGTGCCACCCGGAAACCGCCCTGGACAATGTCATCGTGATCGGTCGCCCACGCCACGATCGTGTAGCGTCCCTCCATCAATTGCACCCCCGGACGACTCTCCTCGCTCCTGCTGCGGTTGAATCCATACTCCGCGGCCAACACCCCGGTCGCCTCGTTGAAGACGTAGAAACGCATGTCATCCATCTCCGGCTCCCCCTCTCCCGTCACCATGGGCGTGAGACGAAACTCCACATCGGCCGGCTGCGCGAGACTCTGCTTCTTTCGAGCGCATCCCGAAGCCACCGCAAGAGCGAGCAACACGCCTATTATGGTCCATCGTTTCAACATCCGCATTCGCGTTTCGTGTGGAACATGGGGGGTTTCAATCCCCATGCCCCTAAAATCGTGCCGTTAGGGCACCGTTTCGTTACAACGTGGGTGCGTAGTCGTCGAACTCCCAGTCGATAGTCTCGACAGTCACGGTCAGGCTCGCATTCTTGGCGTTGATCACAGGCGAGAGGTTCTCGGGCGTGAACTCGAATTTCGTACCCGCCGTGCCGCCGATACGGTAACCCTTACCGCGCTGGAAGCCTTCGTTGACACCGTTGTAACCCGTTACGGTAAGGTAGAACGTCTCGTCGCGAACGACCGTCTGGCCGGTGAGTTTATCGGCATACTCGACACCGGTGAGTTTGATGATCACGTGGGGCGTGTTGCCAGGAGCGATCTGGTAGGCCCAAACCTCATCCTCGTCACCTGCAACAGCCTGGAGCGGAGAACCGGCGGCGGCACGTGCCACCTCGTCACCCATCTTGTCCGCCACACGGGCAGCCAGAATATCAGCCACTGCATCCTCACTGGTTTCGCTGTTGAGGAATTCGCCCGCCGCGGTACCTGCATACGTGAACGCATCATTGTACATGTCTACATAAACACCTGCCACGTTGAAAGCGGTGATGGTACCCGTGTTGTCCTCACCTCCCTGTACAGCCACCACTTCGAGACGTGCCGTGAGGGGTTGGAAACTGATCGTTGCGGTGAGCGATCCGTCGGCCTCCTCGGTCACACCTACGGCCTCGGCATTCCTTTCTGTGTCGACACTCGCCATGGCGGGCATGTCATACTGTTGGAACTGCGTGTCGAGGTCGGCTGTCAATGCTTTAACGGCGTCGATGGTCGCAAGACCCGTGAAGTTCGCCACGTCTGCCGCGGGCACGTTCGCCACGGCATATACCACAGCGTCGGTCGGCACGGACTCAATCACCTGTGTGCCGGAAGCAACGGTCATAGCCACCGTTCTCAGGTCGCCACCCACGGTGTTGTTCACACTGTAGATGTAGATAAAGCTGCGTTCGGGGTCGATGGTGGGTGTTACGTTATCCTGACCCGACGCCTCGACGGACTGTGTCGACACGCCGCCGGCTACCTTCACATTGTTCAGTTTGAGCACCAGGGTACGGTACTCAACGGGCTCTTGGGTTTGTTTGTCACGCGAGCACCCGCATCCCGTAATGCCGAGAGCCAGCGTCGCCGCCATCGCGAGGATGGCAAAAATTTTGATTGTTTTCATAGTAGTTAAATTTTCGGTAATAAGGTTTTGTTTTATATTTGTTATACGTAATTGCGGATCAAAATGTTCTCAAAAAACGGGTTTTTCTTCAGTATAGTACGTCGAAATTGGCAAAAGTGCGGCGAATTTTTCGATTCTCCAAATTTTGGCTAATAATTTAACATTCAGTATCTTGCGTGTTTCGGCTCATTTGCAATCTCAGCCGAGCCATGCCAAATATCATACCAAAAAAATGTTGTACCTTTGTGGAACACATGTTAGACAATTTTCTGGAATATCTGACTTCGGTGAAGCGCTTTTCGCCCCTCACGGTACGGAACTACCGCCGTGACGTGGAGGCATTTTTCGCGTGGCTGGGCACGTCGGACGTCACTCGTGTCACGTCGGAAGATATTCGCGAATGGATCGTCCACCGCACCGAAACGGGGAAGATTGGGGCCGCTTCGATGAATCGCGAACTGTCGTCGTTACGTAGTTTTTGGAGGCACCTGCAACGCAACGGCAAAGTCGAAAAAAACATATTTCTCTCGATCCGCACGCTCAAAACGCCGCAACGCATCCCGTCCTTCGTCCCCACGACACGCATGGAGACGGTACTCGATCAAACGTACGAGGCGCCCGATCGTGACGCGCTGATCATCCTGCTGTTTTACAGTTGCGGGCTGCGTCTGGCGGAGCTGATGGGGATCCGCAAGGAAGATTTTTCGCACGATTACACCTCATTGAAGGTGCGCGGAAAGGGGGACAAGGAGCGCATCGTGCCGATTTTACCGGACGTCCGGGAGCAGGTGGAAAAATACCTGGAATTTCGGCAAAATATTTGCACGAGTGATGAAAAATTGCTATTTTCGGTTTCGAGGAGTACGGTGTATCGGGTGGTGAAGGGATATCTACAGCGCAACGGCGTGCAGGGCAAGGCGAGCCCCCATGTGTTGAGACACACATTCGCGACGGAGTTACTGAACCACGGCGCCGATCTTCGGGATATACAGGAGTTGATGGGTCACGCGTCGCTACAGGCCACACAGGTCTACACGCACAACAACATCACCCGCCTGCAGGAGGTGTACGCCAAGGCACATCCCCATGCACGGGGTAAAAAAGAAACGGAGTGATAACTTAAAAAGCTTGAAAATTATGAACGTACAGATTCAATCCATTCATTTCGATGCCGATCAGCGGCTGATAGATTTCGTCGAAAAGAAGATGGCTCGTTTGGAGCGATTCGTGGATCGTGTCACGGGAGCGGACGTGATGCTTCGCTTGGAGAAGGACCACGAGATGGGCAATAAGGTGGTGAAGATCAACCTGTTGGTACCGGGACACGACGTTGTGGCGGAGCACCGTGCGAAGAGTTTCGAGGAGGCGTTCGACGATGCAATGGATGCCGTGAAGAGGCAGTTGGAAAAGATCAAAGGATAAATTTGCGTTTTTTGCGGGGCATCGTAACGATGCTTTTAGGAAAGAGCAACGGAGCCGTTCCATCAAACGTTGCAGCGTTGATGTTACGTACCTCATGTACATCCCATCCTGCGCTCGACGTCAAATCTGCAACCCTGCTGATCAAAAATTTTGCCCCCCAACAAAAAAACCGGCCCTCAAAGGGTCGGTTTTCTTTTGCACACTGTGCGTAAGCTTACTCAGCTACAACAGCAGGAGCCTCCTCGACAACAACAGTCTCAGCAGCAACCTCCTCAACAACGGGAGCCACCTCTACAGCCTCAACGGCAGGAGTCTCAACAGCTTCAACTTCAGTTGTTTTGGCTTTTTTGCCAACACAGCTAACCATTGCCAACGTAGCAACGGCGCAGATCAAAAACAAAACTTTTTTCATTTTAATAATTTGTTTGGGTGGTAATTGAGCGCAAATATAGCAAAAAGTTTTTAATACCCCGCAAAAAGCCAAAAAATATTTTTCAATGTCTCATACTCCTCCTTGTCCCGCCCTACATTAGATCTTTATACAACGAAGGGAGAAGCCGAGCCCGACGTTATTGGTATTCGTATTGTACCCCGGGGAACTGAAGCCCAATCGTCGCGCACCCGCGGTAGAAGTCGCCTGCCGGGACCAGCAGCCCCCGTCGGAAGTCCGACCGTACAGCTGACCATCGGAGTAGTTACGGTACCCCGGCGCGGGGAGGAAGGACAGGTAACAGAAAGCCCCGCCGTTAGGCGGGGCTTCTCTTGGCGAAAACCGCAAGATTAGTAGATACCTTGCTCGAGCATAGCCTGTGCCACCTTCATGAATCCGGCGATATTGGCACCCTTGACATAGTCGATCGAACCGTTCTTGTTGAGACCGAACTTCACGCAAGCTTCATGGATCGACTCCATGATGAAGTGGAGTTTCTCGTCCACCTCGTGACCTGCCCATGAGAGGTGCATACAGTTCTGAGTCATCTCGAGACCCGACGTAGCTACACCACCTGCATTCACAGCCTTACCGGGTGCGAAGAGGATACCTGCCTTCTGGAAGGCGTGAATCGCCTCGGGCGTGCAACCCATGTTCGACACCTCGGCCACACACCACGTACCGTTTTTGAGCAACTCGGCAGCATCGTCACCGTTCAACTCGTTCTGGAATGCACAAGGCAACGCGATGTCACACTTGATGCTCCATGCCTTTTTGCCGGCCGTGAACGTTGCCTCGGGGAACTTCTTCGCGAACGGCGCCACGATATTCTGGTTCGACGAACGGAGTTCCAGCAGGAAGTCGATCATCGGATTGGTCATGCCGCCGGGGATGTGTACCACACCGTCGGGACCCGACACACCGATTACCTTGGCACCGAGCTCGGTCGCTTTCTTGGAAGCGCCCCATGCCACGTTACCGAAACCGGAAACGACAACCGTCTTGTCTTTGATATCTTTACCGTCGCGTTTCAACATGTGCTCCACAAAGTAAAGCGCACCGAAACCGGTCGCCTCGGGACGGAGGATCGAACCACCCCACGTCTCACCCTTACCTGTCAACACACCGGTGTGGTACTGACGGGCCAATTTCTGGAACATACCGTTCATGAAACCGATCTCGCGACCGCCCACACCCACGTCTCCCGCAGGTACGTCCGTGTCGACACCGATATTGTGCCACAACTCCAGCATGAACGCTTGGCAGAAACGCATGATCTCACCGTTCGATTTGCCGGTCGGATCGAAGTCCGATCCACCCTTCGCGCCACCCATGGGAAGCGTCGTGAGGGCGTTCTTGAAAGTCTGCTCAAAACCGAGGAACTTCAACATCGAGGGGTTCACCGCTTTGTGGAAACGCAATCCGCCTTTGTAGGGACCGATGGCGCTGTTGAACTGCACGCGATAACCGAGGTTGGTCTGGGGGATGCCTTTATCGTCTACCCACGTCACACGGAACGTGAAGATCCGGTCGGGCTCCACGATACGCTCCACGATACGGGCAGCCTCGAACTCGGGGTGTTGGTTGTACACCTCCTCGATCGACTCCAACACTTCGCGTACGGCTTGCAGGTATTCGTTCTCACCCGGGTGCTTACGCTCCAACTCTGTCATTAAATCTTTAACGTTCATAACACTGATTATTAGGTTGATATTCTAAAAAGTGAAACAAAGATAGCATTTATTCTTATAATTGTTACCTTTGTTGAAAAAATTTAAGACAGTGGTTATGAAGTCTGCAAAATACACGTTGCACGAGGTAAAGACGGCACGCGACGAGCGTGAATTTTTGGATCTTCCGCGTCGTTTGTACAAGGGCGATCGCAATTTCGTGAGCCCTCTCGATCCGGCGATCAAATCGGTGTTCGATCCCTCGCAGAACGATCTTTTTGCCATCGGCGAGGCCATCCGTTGGATCGCCCGTGACGCGGAAGGTAAGGTGGTGGGACGCATCGCCGCCTTCTACGACAAGGATCACTGCTATCTCGAAACGCAACCCACGGGAGGGTGCGGATTTTTCGAGGCGATCGACGATCAGGAACTGGCCAATCTGCTGTTCGACGCGGCACGCGACTGGCTCAAAGAGCGCGGCATGGAGGCGATGGATGGCCCCGTGAATTTCGGGCCGCGTAATGCGTGGTGGGGATTGCTGGTGAACGGTTACGAGTTCTCGCCGCTGATCGAAAACCCCTACAACCCTCCCTATTACAAAGAGCTGTTCGAGAACTACGGATTCCAAAACTTCTTCAACCAGCATACCTACATTTGGCGCATGGACACGGGTACGCTTCCGGAACGGTCACACGAGCGTGCGGCAAGACTGTACGAGACACCGGGCTATCGCGTCACGCACCTGACCAAGAAGATGGATCTGGGCGAACTTTCGGAGACGATCCGTATCATTTACAACAAGGCGTGGGCGATGTTCTCGGGCGTGAAACCGATGACGCGTGAACAGGCGGACGAGATGCTCGCCACATTGAAACCGATCATCGACCCCGAGGCCATGTTCTTCGCCTACTATAACGACGAGCCGATCGGATTTTTCGTCATGTTCCCCGACCTGAACCGCATCGTGGGACGCTTCAACGGCAAATTCGGCTGGTGGCAGAAGCTGATGACGATGTGGTACCTGAAGGTACGCAAGAAGAGTGACCGTCTGTTCGGATTGCTGTTCGCCATTACGCCCGAGTATCAAGGCAAGGGTGTCGAATCCGCAATCATGTGCTACATTCACGACGAGTTCGTGCAGAAACGTAACAAGCACTACAAGGCAATGGAGTTCGCATGGATCGGTGATTTCAATCCCGTGATGAATCGCATGATCGAGACGTACGTAAACGCGACGAAACACAAGATGCATACGACATATCGCTATCTGTTCGATCGCACCAAGGAGTTCCACCGCCAACCACGCATGGGCGTGAAGCGCAGAGAGGAGTAAAAATCATAAAACTATAGACATAGATGAAAACAACCGTATTCACGAAACATCACATTGCGAACGGTGCCCGCATGGCGGAATTCGCAGGACACAACATGCCTATCGAGTTCACGGGCATCAACGACGAACACATGACGGTACGCGACAACGCCGGTGTATTCGACGTGAGCCACATGGGAGAGATCTGGGTGAAGGGCCCGAAGGCCGAAGCGCTGTTGCAACGCATCACGACGAACGACGTGGCGGCACTTTACGACGGAAAAATCCAGTACACGACGATGCCGAACGGCAAGGGCGGCATTGTGGACGATCTGCTCGTATATCGCATTGACGCAGAAACTTACCTGTTGGTGGTGAATGCGTCGAACATCGAAAAGGACTGGAACCATATCGTTGCCGAGGGCAAAAAAATGGGCATGGAGGCAGGTCACGGCAAGGAACTCTACAACGCATCGGACGAGATTTGTCAGCTGGCTGTGCAGGGTCCCAACGCGATGAAAATCGTGCAGAAAATCTGCGATCAGCCGGTGGAGGATATGGAATATTACACATTCAAGAAGTTGAAAGTGGCGGGTTGCGACGCGATTTTGTCGATCACGGGATACACGGGTTCGGGCGGTTGCGAGATCTACGTGGCGAATGAAGATGGCGATAAGGTGTGGGAGGCACTGTGGAAGGTCGGTATGCCCGAGGGATTGAAAAATATCGGTCTCGGGGCACGTGACACGTTGCGTTTGGAGAAGGGTTTCGCGCTGTACGGGCACGAGATCGATGACGAAACATCACCCATCGAGGCGGGTCTGGGATGGATCACCAAGTTCGTCGACGGCAAGGATTTTATCGACCGTCCGTTGATGGAAAAACAAAAAGCCGAGGGTGTGACGCGTAAACTGATCGGTTTCAAGATGAGTGAGCGTGGCATTCCTCGTCAGGGTTATCAGATCGCCACTCCAGAGGGAGAGATCATCGGTGAGGTGCGTTCCGGCACGATGTCACCCATGTTGAAGGAGGGTATCGGCACGGGATACGTGAAGAAAGATTTCGCGAAAGTCGGCACTCCCATTGCCATTGTAATCCGCGAAAAATTGGTTAAGGCCGAAGTTATGAAGATGCCGTTCGTTTAACCTGACGTCCTCACCACAAAGAAGCCCCGCTCATCGAGCGGGGCTTCTGCTTTTTCTAAAACCTTTTTCTTTTTTACTTCCCTAAGCCTCAACTGTACCCTTTTCGGAGAAAAGTGTACCCCAAAACCTTTCGGGA
>DBDB01000058.1:3203-9875 GCA_002293345.1 Alistipes sp. UBA943 | reverse complement strand
GCGAGTTTTATTGCCCGCCTCCTGTCTCGGCCCCTTATCGACGGTCGCCTCTTCTGTCGGCGCCTCCTCTGCGGTCACCTCCGTTACGGCGGTCGCCGCCTCCGCGACGATCGTGACGGTCTCCGCCACGACGTTCACCACCCTGGTGGTTGAACCCGCCGCCCTGCGACGCTGCCGAAGCGCCTGCGATCTCGAACAGATCACGTTTGCCGTACACCGTACCGTGACAGATCCACACTTTCACACCGAGGATACCCACTTTGGTAAGGGCTTCTGTGAGGCTGTAATCCACATCGGCACGGAACGTGTGCAACGGAATACGCCCCTCTTTGGCGGTTTCGCTACGAGCGATCTCAGCACCACCGACACGACCGGACACCTGGATTTTGATCCCTTCGGCACCCATACGCATCGTGGAAGCGATGGACGTTTTAACGGCACGTCGGAACGACACACGACCCTCCAACTGACGGGCAATATTTTGACCCACGAGCACGGCATCGGTTTCGGGACGTTTCACCTCGAAGATATTGATCTGCACCTCTTTACCGGTGAGTTTTTTCAACTCCTCTTTGAGTTTATCGACCTCCGAGCCGCCTTTACCGATGATGATACCGGGACGCGCCGTGGAGATTGTCACCGTGACGAGTTTCAACGTCCGTTCGATGATAATCTTCGAGATGCTCGCTTTGGCGAGACGCACGTTGAGGTACTTGCGGATTTTGGCATCCTCGACCAATTTGTCTGAAAAATCTTTACCGCCATACCAGCTGGAGTCCCAACCTTTGATGATACCCAGACGGTTTGCTATTGGATTAACTTTCTGTCCCATTACGCTTCTTTATTTTCAGTTTTTTCAACGGCGGTCGATTTCTTCACCACTTTTTTAGGCTCCACGGCAGGCATCTTGTCCACGACGATGGTGACGTGGTTGGAGCGCTTGCGGATACGGTGAGCACGTCCTTGGGGAGCGGGTTGAATCCGTTTCAACATACGGCCTCCATCGACGAATATCTCACTCACGCAGAGCGTCTCATCCTCCAGACGCGACCCTTCGTTCTTAGCTTCCCAGTTGGCGATAGCCGATTTGAGGAGCTTTTCGAGACGGATCGACGCCTCTTTTTTGGAGAAGCGGAGGATACCCAACGCCTTATTGATCTCCACACCCCGGATGATATCGGCCACGAGACGCATTTTACGCGGCGACGTGGGGCAATCACGCAGGATGGCGATCGCTTTTTTTCTTTTTTCGGCCTTGATCTTCTCGGCCATTATGGATTTTCTTGCACCCATTGTTTACTTGTTTTTCTTACATCTCTATTATCCGGCCCCGCCTTTCAATCCCCGGTCCCAGCTTCGGCCCGTCCGGCCCCTTATTTTTTCTTATTCCCTGCGTGACCGCGGAAGTTACGTGTGGGGGCGAACTCGCCCAATTTGTGACCGACCATATTCTCGGTAACATACACGGGGATAAATTTATTTCCGTTGTGCACACCGATGGTTTGTCCCACGAAGTCGGGAGAAATCATACTGGCCCTGGACCATGTTTTGACAACGGCCTTTTTACCTTCGGCTTGTGCGAGCACCTTCGATTCGAGTTTCGGATCGATAAAAGGTCCTTTTTTGAGTGAACGGCTCATATATGATTACTTTTTACGTTTAGAAATAATGAACTTTGAAGTGGTCTTCTTCGGGTTACGGGTTTTGTAACCCTTCGCCAACAGACCCTTGCGCGATCTGGGATGACCACCGGAAGCACGACCTTCACCACCACCCATCGGGTGATCGACGGGGTTCATCACGACACCACGGTTGCGCGGACGACGGCCGAGCCAACGTTCGCGACCGGCCTTACCGCTGCGTTCGAGGCTGTGATCGACGTTCGACACGACACCCACCGTGGCGCGGCATGTAACCAACACCATGCGGGTCTCACCCGACGGCAGTTTGAGGATCGCGAATTTACCTTCACGAGCGAGGAGCTGGGCGTACGAACCCGCGGAACGAGCCATAGCGGCACCCTGACCGGGATAGAGTTCGATCGCGTGCACCACGGTACCGAGCGGAATCTCGCTGAGGAGCAACGTGTTACCGACCTCGGGAGCGACTCCGGGACCACTCACCACCGTCTGACCCACCTGGAGTCCGTTGGGGCACAATATATAGCGTTTTTCGCCATCTGTATATGTCACCAATGCGATACGCGCCGTACGGTTGGGATCGTACTCGATCGTTTTAACCGTTGCAGGCATGTTGTCCTTGTTGCGTTTGAAATCGACGATACGGTACATTTGTTTATGTCCGCCACCGATGTATCGCACGGTCATTTTACCTTGTTGGTTGCGACCGCCTGAGCTTTTCTTGGGTTGGAGGAGCGATTTTTCGGGCGTCGAGGTAGTGATATCGTCGAACATGCCGCCAACCTTATGTCTTGTACCGGGCGTTACCGGTTTGAACTTTTTTACTGCCATGACGTTTAAATATTACCGTAAAAATCAATCTTATCTCCATCCTTCAAGGTGACGATCGCCTTCTTGAAGTTATTGGCACGGCCCTCGAGGAGTCCTGCTTTGGTGTAACGGCTTTTGAGTTTCCCCATGTAGTTGATCGTGTTGACATCGGTCACGACGACATTGTACATTTGCTCAACCGCTTTTCGTATCTGGATTTTGTTAGCCTCCAGATCGACGATGAAACCGTACCGATTCAGTTTATCGCCCTGAACGGTCATTTTCTCGGTTAAAATAGGCTTAATAATAATTTCCATCGTTTCTGTTTCTAAAATTCTAAAATTGTGGCCCTCCGCCCTTCATTTCGTTCTTTTCTCCAACTCAGCCTCTCCGGCCCCTCTCTCAGCAGCCCCCTCAGCCTCCCCCTTAGTCTGGCCCTCCCTTAGTCTGGCCCTCCCTTAGTTCTGGCCCTCCCTGGGTCCCCCGGCGCCTTAGGCGAGCAGGGTGTTCAGCACATTCTCGGCCCCTTCTACCATGACGAGTGCCGAAGCATTCATCAGTTCATAGGTGTTGAGGTTCTCCGCGAGGATCGTTTTCACGTACGGGAGGTTGCGGCAGGAGAGTTGGAGGTTTACGTTGCCTTGTGGCAACACCAACAATACTTTCTTATCCGCCACCTTCAATGCCTCGGCAAGTGCCACGATCTGCTTTGTCTTGGGAGCGTCGAGAGTGACGTTTTCCAAGATCTGGATCGCTCCGGCTTGCGCTTTGTACGTGAGAGCGCTGCGACGTGCGAGCTGTTTGAGCTTCTTGTTGAGCTTGAAGGAGTAGTCGCGCGGCACGGGACCGAACACACGGCCGCCGCCACGGAACAACGGGTTCTTGATGCTGCCCGCACGTGCACCGCCGGTACCTTTCTGGCGTTTCAGTTTGCGGGTCGACCCTGAGATCTCGTTGCGTTGTTTGGATTTGTGTGTACCCTGACGTTGGTCAGCGAGGTACTGTTTGACGTCGAGGTAGATAGCGTGGTCATTAGCCTCTACGCCGAACACGGCTTCCGAAAGCGTCACTTTGCGGCCCGTATCTTTACCCTGGGTGTTTAATACAGCTAATTCCATGTTATTTCTCGATTGTTAGATAAGCACCTTTGGCCCCCGGCACAGAACCTTTCACGAGGATAAGGTTATTTTCGGGAATCACTTTTAATACTTTGAGGTTGGTCACTTTGACCTGGTCACCACCCATGCGTCCCGGGAGGCGTTTGCCTTTGAAGACGCGCGAGGGGTATGACGATGCACCGAGCGAACCCGGTTTACGGGCACGGTTATGCTGACCGTGTGTTTGCCCACCGACACCGCCGAAACCGTGGCGTTTCACCACACCCTGAAAACCATGGCCCTTCGAGATACCGGACACATCGACCCAGTCCTCCTCGGTGAACATATCCACGGTCACGGTGTCACCGAGATTGAGTTCGGGCATTTCGTCGAACTCGACGAGTTTGCGTTTGGGTGTCGTACCGGCCTTTTTGAAGTGGCCGAGGAGGCTGCGGGTGGCGTGTTTTTCGGTTGTTTCGTCATAGGCAAGCTGCACGGCGTCGTAAGTATCCTTCTCGACGGTACGGATTTGCGTAACTACACACGGCCCTGCCTCGATGACAGTGCATGGTATATTTTTACCCTCGGCACTGTACACGGAAGTCATTCCGATTTTTTTTCCAATTATTCCTGACATGATAGTCTACTTTGTTACTGTTTCTTATTCGTTGTCTTCCTCGGGTCGCAGCGTTGGTACCTCGGGCTACGCCCTCGCCAACCCCCGCACTGACCCCTCGGATCAGACTTTGATTTCCACCTCAACCCCCGAGGGAAGTTCCAACTTCATCAGTGCGTCGATGGTTTTGGGTGTCGATGAGTAGATATCCAGAATGCGCTTGAAGGTGCAGAGCTGGAACTGCTCACGGGCTTTTTTGTTGACGAAAGTCGAACGGTTAACGGTAAAAATCTGTTTGCGTGTGGGCAGGGGCACTGGCCCACTGACTACGGCACCCGAACTTTTGACCGTTTTAACGATCTTCTCCGCCGAGTTGTCGACCAGGTTGTGATCGAACGACTTTAATTTGATTCTAATTTTTTGACTCATATCGTTTAGTCTCTTTTTTCTTACAACTATATCCGCCCCTCTTGTCTGCCACAGGCCGCAGCGTCTGTATCTCCGCTTCGCTCCGCCAACATCCGCACTGGCCCCTCTTACTCCTCCAGCCCTTTGCGACGGCCGGAAGCCTTCTCGATTACGTCTTTAGCGATGCTTGCAGGCACCTCCTCGAAGTGCGAGAACTCCATGGAGGATGTTGCACGACCCGACGAGATGGTACGGAGTACCGTCACATATCCGAACATTTCGGACAGCGGCACTTTCGCCTTCACGACACGGGCGTTACCTTTCGATTCCATGCCTGTCACCTGACCGCGGCGTTTGTTCAAGTCACCGATAATGTCACCCATATTCTCCTCCGGCGTCACCACCTCGACGGACATAATAGGCTCTTTGATGACCGAACCCGCTTTCGGCGCGGCATTGCGATACCCGTTACGTGCAGCGATCTCGAACGACAACTGATCCGAATCGACGGGGTGGAACGAACCGTCTTTGAGTGTCACCTTCATCGAGTCCATCGTGTAACCGGCAAGTGCACCGTTGCTCATTGCGGAGGCGAAACCTTTCTGCACGGCAGGAATAAACTCTTTGGGGATGTTACCACCCTTCACCTCATCGACGAACGTCAATCCGAGCGGTGCATCCTCATCGGCAGGTCCGATCTCGAAGATGATATCGGCAAACTTACCGCGGCCACCGGTCTGTTTCTTGAACACCTCACGGTGCTGCACGGTCTTGGTCATCGCCTCTTTATAGTTCACCTGGGGCGCACCCTGATTGATCTCCACACCGAACTCGCGGCGCAGACGGTCTACAATGATATCGAGGTGCAACTCACCCATACCACTGATCACGGTCTGTCCGCTATCGGGATCCGTATGCACGGTGAATGTGGGATCCTCCTCGGCCAATTTACCGAGCGCGATACCGAGTTTATCGAGATCTTTTTGCGTTTTGGGTTCCACGGCGAGACCGATCACGGGCTCGGGGAAGGTGATCTGTTCGAGGATGATGGGAGCATTCTCGGCACACAACGTGTCACCGGTATGCATCTCCTTGAAACCTACCGCGGCACAGATATCACCCGCCACAACACTCTCGATCGGGTTTTGCTTATTGGCATGCATCTGGTAGAGACGGCTGATACGCTCGCGTTTACCGCTGCGTGTGTTCAGCACGTACGAACCCGCATCGAGTTTACCGGAGTACGCACGCACGAAGCAGAGACGTCCCACGAAGGGATCTGTCGCGATCTTGAACGCCAAACCGCAGAACGGTTCGTCCTCGGAGGGTTTACGTGTCTCCTCCTGATCCGTTTTGGGGTTGATGCCGACTACGGGGGGCACATCGAGCGGTGAGGGCAGGAACGCCATCACGTTATTGAGCAGCTGCTGCACTCCCTTGTTGTGGAACGACGAACCGCACATCATCGGCACGATCTGCATACCGATGGTCGCTTTGCGAATCGCGGCGATCAGTTCGTCGGAAGTAATCGTTTCGGGCGCATCGAAGAACTTCTCCATCAGCGCGTCGTCTTGCGACGCCGCTTCCTCGATGAGTTTGTTGCGCCACTCCTCGGCTTCGGCTTTCATCGAATCGGGGATTTCACGCACCTCATAGTTATCGCGCACGGTTTTATCGTCGTAATAGTAGTACGCCTTGTTGTATACGAGATCGACGATCCCCTCGAATTTATCTTCGAGACCGATCGGCAACGTCACGGGCACCGCATTGGCACCGAGACGCTCCTTCACTTGCGCACACACGGCGAGGAAATCCGCACCGGTACGATCCATCTTGTTGACATAACCGATACGCGGCACGTTGTACTTGTCCGCCTGACGCCACACGGTTTCAGACTGGGGCTCCACGCCACCGACGGCACAGAACGTCGCCACGGCACCATCCAAGACACGCAACGAACGCTCCACCTCGACGGTGAAATCGACGTGTCCCGGGGTGTCGATGATATTCATCTGATACTCGTGATCCATGTATTTCCAGAAGGCGGTGGTAGCGGCGGATGTAATGGTGATACCACGCTCCTGCTCCTGTGCCATCCAGT
>DBDB01000058.1:0-3155 GCA_002293345.1 Alistipes sp. UBA943 | reverse complement strand
ATGTGGGCCATGATGCCGATGTTTCTGGTATATTTTAAGTCTCTTGCCATATTCTTTTTAATTAGCCTGCGCCCCTCGGGTCATTTAGGTAAATTCACCAATTCCCCCTCAGCCCCTTGTTCGGCCCCTTTAGAAGCGGAAATGTGCAAATGCTTTATTCGCCTCGGCCATGCGATGCATCTCCTCTTTGCGTTTGAACGCAGCACCCTGTTGTGCGTATGCATCGAGGATTTCTGCGGCGAGTTTCTCGGCCATGGTACGTCCGGCACGTTTGCGGGAGTATAGGACGAGGTTTTTCATGGAGATCGAAACCTTGCGTTCGGGACGCACCTCCATCGGAACCTGGAATGTCGCACCACCGATACGTTTCGATTTAACTTCGACTTGGGGTGTGATATTCTCCAGGGCCTGTTTCCAGACTTCGATTGGAGCTTTCTCGGCATCCTTCATCTTCTTGCCCACCAGGTCCAACGAGTCGTAGAAAATGGTGTAGGCAATACTCTTCTTGCCGTCCAACATGAGGTTGTTGACGAAGCGTGTCACCGCAATGTCACCGAACTTCGGATCGGGAAGTAGAATTCGCTTTTTTGGTTTGGTCTTTCTCATTATTGTTTGTTGTTGCTTGTTATTCCTTTAACGTACATAGCCCCTTCGGCCCTCTTAATCTCGGCCCCTCTCAGTCAGCCCCTTAATCTCGGCCTCCCTTCGGCCCCTTAATCTCGGCCCCTCAGTCAGCCCCTTAATCTCGGCCCCCCTTCGGCCCCTTATTTCTTCTTGGCGGGAGCAGCTGCACCTGGTTTGGGACGTTTGGCACCGTACTTGGATCGGCGTTGACGGCGTCCATCGACGCCTGCACTGTCCAGAGCGCCACGGACGAGGTGGTAACGCACACCTGGAAGGTCTTTCACACGACCGCCACGTACCAACACGATGGAGTGCTCTTGAAGGTTGTGCCCCTCACCGGGGATATAGGCATTGACCTCCTTGCCGTTGGTGAGTCGCACACGAGCGACTTTACGCATAGCGGAGTTCGGTTTTTTCGGCGTTGTTGTGTATACGCGTGTGCAAACGCCACGACGTTGCGGACAAGCCGCCAGAGCAGGAGATTTACTCTTGTCTTCGAGCTTTACGCGTCCGTTTCTCACTAACTGTTGAATAGTAGGCATAGTTCTGTTTTAATGAAAATGGACTGCAAAGGTAGAAAAAAATCTTCACTCTGCAAACTATCCTATACTTTTTACTTATAGTTTTTAAAAATCTATAAGGTTTTACTTATACCGCCGCTTCCTCCCCGCTCCGGGGTACCGTTACTACTCCAATGGTCAGCTGTACCATCAGACTTCCGACGGACTCTATTGGATGCTCTCGGCTTCGTCTACATCGACTGCGCGAGGGTTCTATTTCAATGCCGGCGCCACGAGTACGACGTATACCCATGGCGTCGGGTACGGCTTCTCCCTCNNTCTAATGTAGGGCGGGACAAGGAAGGTCGTGTTTTTGCGCGTACAGCGTGCATAGCTTGGACGGGGCCGAAGCGGGGAGGAGAAGGTTCAAAGATGAAAATCCTTGAAAAATTCTTCCATCGTCACGCCATAATATTCGCACAATCTGTAGAGCGTGGAGGTACGGATGTCTTGATTACCCATCTCGATACGGGAAACGAAACAGTCAGTGGCTATGTAGACATTGAGTTGCGAGATACCCTTGGCCTCTCGAATCTCCCTGAGCCTTCGAGCAATCGCCATATCCAACTTTTCATTCTTTGCCATGTGACAAATAACTACTTTTTCTATAAAAATGTTGTTAATTATTTTGCAGTTTGCTATTTTGCTGCTATCTTTGCATCAGCTACGATGGCTTACGAGATCGTGGTCGAGCGAGAGAACGTCTCATAATCCCCACCCCTCTCGCTCTTTTCTTTTGTCCCGCCCTACATTAGATCTTTATACAACGCAGGGAGATGGTGTAGCGGACGTCGGTGGAATCCTCCGTGCCGGTGTCGCCAGAACTGTAGCGGAAGCTTCGTGCATGCACCACAGATGAAAGTGTGGACATCCAATAGTAGCCGAAGGAAATCTGATTTCGCAGTTGACCATCTCCCCACTCACGATCCCCCGCCACGGGGAGGAATTTCAATTATCCATTGTCCATTATCAATTATACACTATCTTTGCGCACTATGGATTACAATTTCAGAGATATCGAGTCGCGATGGCAGCGTCGGTGGCGCGACGAGGGGGTGTATCACGTAAAGGCGGACCCTTCGCGACCGAAATATTACGTACTGGACATGTTCCCCTACCCCTCTGGGGCCGGGCTGCACGTGGGACACCCGTTGGGGTACATCGCTTCGGACATCGTGTCGCGTTACAAGCGGCAATGCGGGTTCAACGTGCTGCACCCGATGGGATTCGACGCGTTCGGCCTGCCGGCGGAGCAGTATGCCATCCAGACCGGCCAGCACCCCGCCGCGACGACGGAGCAGAACACCACCCGTTACCGGGATCAGCTGGACAGGATGGGATTCTCGTACGACACGGATCGTGAGATCTGCACCTCCGAACCTGGTTACTATAAATGGACGCAGTGGGTATTTTTGAAACTGTTCGGGCACTATTATGACCCGGAGACAGACCGAGCGGAACCGATCGAGAAACTTGTGTCACGTTTCGAGGCGGAGGACATCGACGGTTGGCGTGCAATGGGCGCGGCGGAACGCGAACAGGTGCTGCAGAACTACCGGTTGGCGTTTCGTGCCGAGACGACGGTGAACTGGTGCGGTGCATTGGGCACGGTTCTGGCAAACGACGAGGTGTCGGGCGGCGTATCGGTACGCGGCGGACACCCGGTGGAGCAACGCCGGATGAAGCAGTGGCTGTTGCGTGTCACGGCATACGCGGAACGGATGTTGAACGGCCTGGAGACGTTGGATTGGAGCGAGTCGCTGAAAGAGATACAGCGCAACTGGATCGGCCGTTCGGAGGGGGCGCAAATGTTCTTCGACATCGCGGGATCGGACCTGAAGCTCGAGATCTTCACGACACGTCCGGATACGATCGAGGGGGTCACGTTCATGGTGTTGGCGCCGGAGCACGCTCTCGTCGAGGCGCTCACCACGCCTGCGCAAGCGCAGGCGGTGTCGACGTACGTCGACA
>DBDB01000076.1 GCA_002293345.1 Alistipes sp. UBA943 | reverse complement strand
CACGCCTTTGTTTAGCAGCGGGGTCTTGCCGCCCGGAGGGCGGCGCCAGATAAACTCTTCCATCCTTGGGGAAAAGCAGGGGGTGGGAAAAAGCAAAAAACAACTATCTTTGTACGGTATGAAATTCGTTGTGGATTCGGGGATTCCGTTTTTGGAGGGCGTGCTGGAAACTTACGGGAATGTGGTGTATCGCGAGGGGGCCTGTATCACCTGTGACGACATACGCGATGCAGATGCACTGGTTGTCCGTACACGCACGCGGTGCGACGCAGAATTATTGGAGGGTTCCCGGGTGAAATTCATCGCCACCGCCACGATCGGTTTCGACCATATAGACATGGAGTACTGCCGCGGGCACGGGATCGAGGTTTTTGTAGCTGCGGGGTGTAATGCAGGGGGGGTGTTGCAATACATGGCGGCTGTTTTTGCGTTTTTGGAGGGTGATTTTCACGCCTCCTCGTCGGTCGATCGGTCATGTACGCTGAGTACACTCCCTCACTCCCTCTGTCGATCGGCGCAAAAATCCCTCCTCCAAAATCCGCAAAAACCGAATTCACTTTCATCTCTCCCACCCTCTCATTTCACGCTCGGTATCGTCGGTGTGGGCCATGTAGGTTCGCTGGTGGCGGAATATGCACAGATGTGGGGATTCCGTGTGTTGACGAACGATATAAATCCCCCCGCCCAAGCAAGCACCCCCGGGGGGATTACTTTTTTACCATTGGACGAAGTGGCACGGCAGGCAGATATCCTGACATTCCACGTGCCGCTGGACGCATTGACACGCTACATGGCGGATGCACGGCTATTATCCCTGACGAAACCCGAGTGTGTGGTCGTGAACACGTCGCGGGGTGGCGTCGTGGACGAACGTGCGTTGCTGGCGAGCGGCAGGAGGTACGTGTTGGATGTGTGGGAGCACGAACCGAATTTGGATCGCGACGTATTGACGAATGCGCTGCTGGCGACACCACACATTGCGGGATACTCGTTGCAGGGCAAGGCGAACGCCACGTCGATGGTGGTGGTGGCACTGTTGCGGAAGTTTGGTCTCACGCCCCCTCCACGGAGCGGCACCTTCGACACTCGCCCCTCCACCCGACCCATCTCGTGGGACGAAATGCGTGACACGATTCGTGGCTATTTCGACATTGAAGCGGAGAGTCATGCCCTGAAATCGCATCCGGATCGGTTCGAGGAACTGCGCAACAACTATAAGTATCGCGAGGAGTATTTTTGAAGAAAAGTTTCAGAAAGAAAAAGTTAAGTATCTTTGCGGCATGGATGATTTGAAGAATTTTGATCCGGAGGGGGTGGGGCTCGATAACGGAGCCTATTTCGGGATGCCGTTCGCTCCGGAAGAGGCTGCGCTTGTGCTTGTGTCCGCTCCATGGGATGTGACCGTGTCGTACGGCGCAGGAACCGCCAATGCACCCGATGCACTTATCGAAGCGTCCACACAGTTGGATTTTTATGATCCCGCCGCTCCCAACGCATGGAAGCGCGGCATCGCAACCGCACCCATCGACTACTCGTTGCTCGAAACGTCGCAACGGTTGCGGAACGAGGCTGAAAAAGTGATCCGGCATCTCGAAGCGGGTAAAAGTATCGATGATGAACGCACCCAACGACACCTGCATCATATCAATGCCAGTTGCGAGGCGATGAACGACAAAATTTTCTCCCAAACCAACCACTGGATCGCGCAACAGAAAATCGTCGGGCTGGTCGGAGGCGATCACTCCACACCGTACGGATTTATACGTGCCGTGGCGCAAGACCCGTTCCGAAAAAACCGACCCTTCGGTATCCTCCATCTCGATGCGCATTGCGACCTGCGTAACGCCTATGAAGGATTCGCGTACTCGCATGCCTCCGTGATGTTCAACGTGTTGCGTGACGTGCCGCAAGTCGAGAAACTCGTGCAGGTCGGGGTGCGTGACTATGCCCAAAGTGAAGCTGTCTTCGCTGACAACGACAACCGAGTCGTCCGGCACGGGGCGCGTGAGCTCGCTCACGCCGTGTTCGGGGGGGAGGCGTGGCAACACGTCTGTAAGCGTATCGTCCATGAACTGCCGCACGACGTATACATAAGCTTCGACATCGACGCCCTCACCCCCGAACACTGTCCCCATACGGGGACCCCCGTGCCGGGCGGACTCACATACGATCAAGCCACGTACCTGCTCGAAATGGTTGCCGATAGCGGTCGCCGTGTCATCGGGTTCGACGTGGTCGAGGTGACGCCCCACCCCACCGAACGTATCGATGCCATCGTCGGGGCGCGCATCCTGTACAAACTATGCTTGCTGGCCCTCAAAACAAACGTGTAACTATGAAAAACTACATAATCATCATCATCGCGGCCCTTTCGATCTCGTGTGTCGGACGCAGCAAAACCACCGTCGAGTGGCGTACCGAGGCGGATTCAGTCTCCTATGCCATCGGGCTCAACGTGGGGGAAAACCTGCTCCGGATGGATTCCACGTTGCAAGTCGAAGCCCTGTGTCAGGCGATTCGCGATGTGTATGCACGCGCGCCACGCATGACCACCCAAGAGGCACGGTTCGCCTACCTGCGCTATGTCAATGTGTCGCAACCCGAAAAAATCCGGGCGTACGAAAATCAATTCCTCGAAGATTTCCGGCAGGCGAACCGTACCTATGCCATCAACGACTCCGGTCTCACGTACGAAGTGCTCGACGTGGGCGACGAATCGAACACGGCACGCAATGTCCGTGACACGGTGGCGTTCCGTTACACCGCCAAAACCGTGGCCGGTACCGTCGTGGATTCGTCGTACGAACGCGGCGATACCACACGACAGGCCCTCGGAAACGTGTCACCCGTCGGGCTGCAACAAGCTGTGCGTCTGGCCGGTCAAGGCGGACGTATCAACGCGTGGCTGCCCTCCGCAATCGCGTACGGTGTCGATGGAAACCCCTCCCTCGGCATAGGTCCCAACGAAACACTGTTCTACGAAATAGAACTCACCGAAGTCAAAAGACGGTACTAACCGTTCACCTTTACTTTTACTTCCCCTAAGACCGAACTGTCGCTTTTACTTCCCTAAGCCCCCACTGTCGCTTTTTTGGAAAGCTTATTATAGTTGGGGAGGGACACCCTCCCCCTCAGCACTCCCCCTCCCGCAATCGGTGGCTG
>DBDB01000018.1:10102-10246 GCA_002293345.1 Alistipes sp. UBA943 | reverse complement strand
GCGCCCGTGCGCGCGCAGGGGTCTGGAGCGACTTTCAGATTGTTTTTTGCGGCAAAGCCGCTCGGCCCGCAGCCCCCGCACGCGGAGGGCCGAGATCGTCCCACCGCAGGCTTCGTGCCGATTATCCCGCCCTACATTAGATCT
>DBDB01000018.1:3934-10040 GCA_002293345.1 Alistipes sp. UBA943 | reverse complement strand
GAGCATCCAATAGCGTCCGTCGGAAGTCTGATAGACCAGCTGACCATCGGAGTAGTGACGGAGCCCCGCCGCGGGGAGGGATTACCGTATATGTGCGTTAATTTCACAAACTTGGGATGCGAATCGGTCGAGTACCGTGACTTCGATACCGGCCTGACGGAGTAGTTCTTCCCCATGGCACGTGACAAAGTGCGACGGTTCATGCACAGCAAAAACGACACGTTTGAATCCATGCCTTATGATAAGAGACGTGCAACTCTCCGGCTCGCGGCGGCGGATGGAGCATGGCTCCATCGAGGCGACTATCGTCGCCTGGCGCAAGTCTGCGCCTGCCGCCGCGGCCTTTGCGATCGCTTCCTGCTCGGCATGGTGTGTAGGGGACGTTTCGTGCGTATAGCCCGTGAAGATACGATTATCGGACGTCACGACGACCGCACCGACACGGTAATTGTCGGGTGACGGTACGCTTTTACGGCTTTCGTCGATGGCCAACTGCATGAGTTGCTCCTCCCCGCGCATGTAGTATGTTTTGACCTGCATGCCGCCCGGATTCTCATCGAGATGCGGGAAATCAAGCGTCTGAATAGGCCCGAGATCGAGCTTTACACCCCCTCCGACGGTGATATCGGGATTCACAGCGATGCGCAGGATGTCAATCATTCCGGCATCGTAAAACAGTTTGAGCGTCCGGGCGCCACCCTCCACGAGGAGTTTCCGCACGCCGCGCCGCGCCAATTTTTCGACGACTTCGTCGGCCGAAAAATCTCCTTTCAGGAGCAGCACTTTTCCGGAGGAAAAGATGCGCGCTGCGCCGGGCACCTCTCCCGAGCGGGTGAGGATCACTTTTAACGGCACTCCTTTGAGCGACGGATTATCGCGACGGATCGTTTCGGCACCCACCAAAATCGCGTCACACCCGTCGCGCAGGCGGTATACCTCCTGCCAATCCTCGGGCGTGGATAGGATGAGGCGTTCCGGGGAGGCATCGTCGATATATCCATCGGCGGAGGTGGCCACGGAGGCGATGACGACAGGCATACGCACGGGGGCGTTCATCGGGATTCGAGCGTGAAGACCGTAATTTCGGGACGCGCGCCGATCCTTATCGGAATACCGGCACAGCCTATGCCGTCGTTGATGTAGAGGGTTTTGGCACCGAAACGGGTGGTTTCATCGTAACGTCCGCTCCACCGGTCGTAGAGGAGCGTGGCGGGTGAAAAGTCGCGTCCGAACAGGTGTACTTTCGCCTGCATCGCATGCACGTGTCCGACGAGAGTCACGTCGCCACGTCCGTCGGCAAGGATCGTGTCCCACGTTTGGGGCACGTGCGAGAGGGTGATGTCGAAATCCGCCGGAGAGACATCTCCATACGCTTTGTCGATATGTGGTACGGGGATCTGCTTCGCGTGACGGAACGCGTACTGATGGTAGTCGAACGACAATCCCGTGACGGCGATCGCGTCGTCGCCACGGTGCACATACATGGTGGAATCTTGCAGCATGCACCAACCCATACGACGCTGTATACCAATCAATTGACGTGTGTTCGCGGTGGGCGATAGCCGTGTCGTATCGCGAATATAACACCCCACATCGTGGTTCCCCAACACGGACACAACGCCGTGCGGCGCATCCAGACTGCCCAAAATCTCGATCGCTTCGGGCGTCATCTCCTCATAATCTATATTGACCAGGTCGCCCGTGACGACGATCATATCCGGATCGAGGTCATTCACTTCCTCCACCAGTCGCGCCAGCTCGCGTCGCGGGGACAGCATTGTCCCCACGTGCAGGTCCGTGACCTGCACGACACGAAATCCGTCGAACGACGACGGTATTTCGTGCGACGCGAGCGTCACCTCCTCCACCCGGAGATCCGTGCGACACCAGAATACGCCCCACAGCAGCAGCACGACACACGCCATGGCGATCAGTTTCCCCACCATTTTCATCAGGAACCAAAGTAGCGCGAGGCCAATCACGACCGACACAATAAATATCAACTTCATTTTTCAAAAATTACATACCCCGCAAAGATAAAATAAAATTTCCGCATCTCCTCCCCGCTTTATCCCTTCCTACATTAGATCGGATTTTTACAACGGAGGGTTGCTTTTGGGTTTTTTCGCCCCGCCCAAGCTCGCCTTCGGCGGCACCCCCGCGGGGCTCCTACTTAGGGTCTGTTGGGAAGTACCTTTGTACATCCCATCCGTTCCTCACTGTGGCACGGCAAAAATCCCGCCCCAAAAACTCCAAAATCAGCGCCTTTTGAGACGCCCCCTTATCAAGGGGGACCCCCGCCTCAGGCGGGGGTGGGGTGGGTCATACTTGGTCGCTGCCCCCAGCGACAGGGGATGGCAAATCTGAAGCCGCCGCCCCTCTGGGCGTTGCGGCGCGGAGAAGGTTATTACCGGTAATCTGATATCCGGGAAAAACTTCGCTGACGAAGGGCCTTTTTTTGTTCATGTTTCTCATGAAATATTTAACGAAAAACATGAAAAATTTCACGAGAAACGTTAAATAAAAAAGGGAAATAAAGATATTTTTTACTATTTTTGTAGGCCATGAAAAACACCATCGCCACATACGCACGTCTCGTCAAATTCTCACATACCGTGTTCGCACTGCCGTTTGCATTGATTGGATTTGCGTACGGAGTGACGGTTGCCATGCCGGAACATCCATGGCTCTTGTTTGCGCAGGTGATCGTATGTATGGTCACCGCACGAAGTGCAGCCATGGCGTTCAACAGGTGGGCGGATCGCCATATCGACGCCGCGAATCCACGTACCGCCGGACGCGAAATTCCTGCCGGGAAAATATCTCCATGGGGGGCGCTCGTGTTTTGCATCGTCAACTCTGCGCTGTTCGTGGCTACGGCCATCACGATAAACCCCCTCACGGGACGGTTGTCGCCTGTGGCACTGGCAGTTATCCTTGGGTACAGCTACTGCAAACGCTTTACGGCGCTCGCGCACATCGTTCTCGGAATGGCACTCGCCATCGCTCCCGCGGGGGCGTATATCGCCGTTACGGGAAACTTCACCATGCCCATTGCCGTACCTATGGTGTATCTTTCGATCACCGTGCTCACCTGGTGTGCCGGGTTTGACATCCTTTATGCGTTGCAGGATGAAGCGTTCGACAAGACACACCACCTGCACTCGATACCGTCACGATGCGGCACACAGGCATCGCGATGGATCGCCATCGCGATGCACGCGGCGAGTATCGCCGCGTTGTGGGGCTTCGCCACACACTGTACGCCGCACTGCGAAGCAGAACGCCACGTCTGGCTATGGGCAGGCGTGGCTATTTTCGTCGCTTTGCTCCTCTATCAACACATTCGCAAAGCTCCTTTCGATATCGTCAACGGTCTGGCGAGTATCGGGTTGGCGGTTTGCGTAATTATTGATATATTTGTGTAATTTTTTGACACGATGAAAATATCTTATAGCTGGCTACAAGACTACCTGACGTCGGATTTGACCCCCGATTCGGCGTCCACGATTCTCACCGACATAGGTCTCGAGGTGGAAGGGGTGTCGCGTATCGAGGGTGATACCGTCATCGAGATCGGTCTGACGCCGAACCGTGTAGATGCCGCGTCGCACTATGGCGTGGCCAGGGATCTGTATGCCTACCTGCATGCGCGTGACGAGAAAGCAACGCTAAAACTCCCTGCGGCGGGGGGCGGAGGACGCGTTGCGTCCCGAGAGATCGGCACGCCGATCTCTGTGCGTGTTGAAAACACGCACGCCGCCCCACGCTATGCCGGCATCACGATACGCGGTTGTAAGGTGGCACCGTCCCCGGAGTGGATACAGCAGCGACTCACGGCCGTCGGCATCACGCCCAAGAATAACCTGGTCGACATCACCAACTATGTCATGCTGGAGCTCGGCCAACCCCTACACGCGTTCGATGCGTCGAAGATCGAGGGTGGCGAAATCGTCGTCAAGACGTGTCCGGAGGGCACTCCGTTCACGACACTCGACGGTGTGGAACGCAAACTCACCTCGCATGACCTGATGATCTGCAATGCCCGGACGCCCATGTGTATCGCGGGTGTGCTGGGAGGTTTGGAGTCGGGAATTTCAAACGAAACGACCGATATATTTATCGAGAGTGCCTATTTCAATCCTGTGTCGGTACGTAAAACCGCCAAGCGGTTCGCCATCAATACCGATGCATCGTTCCGATTCGAGCGCGGCATAGATCCCAATATCACCCTCGTGGCACTCGAACGTGCCATGCAACTGGTCACCGAACTGGCAGGCGGCGAAATCATCGGCGACATTGTCGATATATATCAGGAACCCATCCCGAACCACGTGTTCGAGGTCGATTTCGGGCGCATCGACAAACTTTTAGGGGTCGATATTCCATTCGCCACGGTCGAAAAGATATTGGAGGGGTTGGAGATAAAATTGGAGGGCAACAGAGTCTCCGTGCCGCCATACCGTGTCGACGTCACGCGCGAGGCGGACCTGGCCGAAGAGATCCTGCGTATCTATGGGTATAACAACGTGCCGGTACCGATGCACGTGCGGTCGACACTCGCGTATCCCACGTCGCGGCGTCACGAGTTGCAGAATATTGCGTCCGACTTCCTCACCGATCGCGGATTCACCGAAATCATGTCCNNGCGACCGGCTGCAAAACGCTGCCTCTGAGATGCTTACGGCGTGCGGATTCACCGAAATCATGTCCAACTCGCTCACCAAGAGCGCTTATTATCCCGACTCCAAGTCACTTGTGCGGTTGCTCAACCCGCTCAGCAGCGACTTGGATGTGCTGCGGCAGACGTTGCTGTTCAACGCCCTCGAAGCCATTCAACTCAACACGAATCACAAGAATGGGGATCTGAAGATATACGAGTTCGGCAACGTCTATTTTTGTGCTGAAAGCACAGCATCTTCGACTTCTCCTCTCTCGAAATACTCGCAACATCAGCGTTTGGGTATCGCTGTGACGGGTCTCGCGACGATCCCTTCGTGGAACACAAAGGCCGAACCATCCACGTTCTACACCCTACGTGCCGTTGTGGAACAACTTTTAGGTCGTTATGGATTGGATATCTACAACCTGGATCCGTCGATCATCGTGTCGATGGATGCCGTGCCGCCACAGTTGCGCAAGGCGTTCGACCTCAAAAATGACGTTTACTATGTCGAGATAGATTTCGACAAACTGATCGCTACCGTCCAGAATCACCGGATCCGAGTGCATGAACTGTCGAAATACCCGACCGTGAAGCGTGACCTGGCGCTGCTGGTCGATCAGGAGGTGACGTTCCAAACGTTGCGAGAGATCGCCTTCAGGGCAGAACAAAAACTCCTTACCAACGTGACGTTATTCGATGTCTATGAGGGTGACAAGTTGCCTGCCGGTAAGAAATCGTACGCCCTCGGGTTCGTGCTCGAAGATCCGACACAGACCCTCACAGATGTGCAGATCGACACGGCCATGTCCACTGTTTTGAAGGCTTTCGAGCAACACGCCAACGCGCAAATCCGTTCATGATGAACCAAAAAACAGAAGCCACCGAGCGCCTTTTGGAAGTGATGGATCGCCTTCGCGAGGAGTGTCCGTGGGATCGCAAACAGACTTTCGAGACGTTGCGTCACAACACCATCGAGGAGGTGTACGAACTGTCGGAAGCGATCCTGAACGGCGATATGGAGGGTATCAAGGAGGAGTTGGGTGATGTGTTGCTGCATGTCGTTTTCTATGCCAAGATCGCCGAAGAGTCGGGAGCGTTCGACTTTGCCAATGTGGCGAACGCACTGTGCGACAAGTTGATATACCGTCATCCGCATATCTATGGCGATGTGATTGCCGATACCTCCGAAGAGGTCAAAGCCAACTGGGAGGCACTCAAGTTGCGTAAAAAGGAGCTAAGAGTTGCTCGCTCGGGCGAGGGCGGCGGCTTGCTGAGCGGCGTACCCGCTCAGTTGCCTTCACTTGTGAAGGCCGTTCGTCTGGGCGAAAAAGCCGCCGCCGCGGGATTCGATTGGGAGAAACCAAGCGACGTGTGGGAGAAAGTCCAGGAAGAAATTCACGAAATTGAAGCTGAAATCGTGGCGAGTGTCGATGCGCCTCG
>DBDB01000018.1:0-3923 GCA_002293345.1 Alistipes sp. UBA943 | reverse complement strand
GTGAGTTCGGAGACCTGTTCTTCGCGTTGGCGCAGGCATGCAGGTTGTACGGTGTGGATCCGGATGCAGCCCTGGAACGCACGAACAAAAAGTTCATCTCGCGTTTCAATCACATGGAGTCGCACGCCGCGAAACCGATGCGTGAATATACATCTGAAGAGTTAGAAAACCTTTGGCAGGATGCCAAAAAATAGAGACCACATGGCAATCATCAAAGAAGTGAGGGGGTACACCCCTGTGATTGGGGAAGGGACATTTGTGGCGGAAACGGCCGTCATTGTGGGTAACGTGACGGTGGGACGCGGGTGCTCGATCTGGTACCATGCCGTGTTGCGTGGCGATGTGAACGCGATCCGTATCGGTGACCGGACGAATATTCAGGACGGTGCCGTGTTGCACAGCACGTACGACCTGGCCGCACACCCGTCGCAGACGATCATCGGGAACGACGTCACTGTGGGACACAACGCTATTATTCATGGTGCGATTATTGAGGATGACTGCTTGATTGGAATGGGTTCCACGGTGCTCGATAACGCTGTCGTGGGGACGGGGTGCATCATCGCGGCCAATGCCCTGATTCCCGCCAATGCGAAACTCGAACCCAACGGATTGTACGCCGGTGTGCCGGCGAAACGGATTAAGGAAGTAACTCCGGAACAGCGTGAGGAGGTGATCCGGCGCGGGACGAGGGATTATCAGATATACGCATCCTGGTTCAAATGATTTTCGTTTTTTGAGGGCACTTTTTTCGCATCCTTGTCGTTCGGTCGGTCATTTACGTTCAGTAAACTCCCTCTCTCACTCCGGCGATCAGCGTAAAAATTGCTCCTCAAAATTCCAAAAATCAACAATTCAACGAAAAAGGTTTTGAAAAAAGTTATTCTATCCATATTTGCGATTTTGACGACGTCGATCCTGGTGTCGCCTGCGTTTGCGCAATCCGGTTACACGCTCTCCGCAACGATTGTCGATGCAGCGACGGGCGAAGGAATGCCGGGCGCCGTGATCGAACTGATCCCTGCGTCCGGGGGGCAGACACGTGCACTGACGTCGGGATATGAAGGTGCCGTGCGTGTCACGGGGCTCGCGCGAGGTAAATACACCTTCCGGGTGACGTTCCTTGGGTACGAAACCCCGGACCGGACCGTCGATCTGACTAAATCCATCAACCTCGGACGCATCGAACTCAGTGAGGCCAATGTGCAGATCGAACAGATCGTCAAGGAGGTGCAGGCGATGCGGACATCGCAACGGGGTGACACCGTGGCCTACAATGCCGATGCGTTCAAAGTCACCGCGGATGCCGATGTCGAAGGGTTGCTCAAAAAAATGCCCGGTTTGACCATCACTGACGGACAAGTCGAAGCCCAAGGTGAGGCGGTGCAAAAAGTGTTTGTCGATGGCAAGGAGTTCTTCGGCGACGACGTGGCTTCGGCGATCAAATCCATCCCTGCGCAGGCTGTGGCGCAGGTCGAGGTGTATGACAAACTCAGCGATCAGGCGGAATTCTCCGGTGTAGACGACGGGCAGGGGTACAAGGCCATCAATATCGTCACGAAGCCCGGTATGCAGCAGGGTGTGTTCGGTAAGGTGTACGCCGGGTACGGGTATGACCCCCATCCCGAGGATCAACCGTATCACAAATACATCGCGGGAGGTAACGTCAACTGGTTCCGCGGCTCGTCACGCCTCTCGCTCATCGGGTTGGTTAACAACATCAACCAACAGAACTTCTCGTTCGAGGATATTGTCGGGGCGACGGGTGGCGGAGCTACCGGAGGCCGTGGCGGTGGCGGATTCCAGCGCGGTATGGGGCAGTACATGGTGCGTCCCCAGAGTGGTGTGGCATCCGCGGAGGCGATCGGTATCAACTATTCCGACGAGTGGGGGAAACGCAAGCAGATCACGTTCCAGGGCTCGTACTTCTTTAATCACACGCGTACCACGGACTTCAACGGCACGGAACGCTGGTACGAAGAACCGGCACCGATCGACACGTTGCTCACCGAGGGACACTCCGTGACGTCGAACAACAACCACCGTATCAATGCCCGTTTCGAGTGGAAAATCTCCGACTCCCAGTCGCTCATGATACGTCCGGGTGTGAGTTTCCAGTCCAACGACCCCCTCTCGACCCTCGTCGGACGTCAGTTCGGGCAGAGCGGGTACTCGCTGATCGACAACTTCGATGACTCGTTCCGTGAAGCGATCGACGTGCGTACATCGGCCATCTACCGCGTGCGGATCGTGAAACCGGGACGTACCCTGACCGTGCATGGCAACCTGAGGTACCGTGACTCGAAATCGGAACGCAACACCTACTCGAACGATGCACCCCCTGTGTCCTCCATCCTCGATCCGTCGAACGTCGCGGCGAACCTGATCTATCAACGGACGCACAACCCTTCGGGAAGGCGGCGGATCGGGGGTCACGTCACCTACACCGAACCCATATCGCCGGCGTCACAACTCTCACTCAACTACGAAGCGCAATTCGAGCGTGAACACAACGACCGGTTAGGATATCTCACGGGCGATACGTTCGACATCACCGGACTGACCCCCGATCCGCTCCTGTCGAACAACGTGGTGAGTCGTTACTCCACCCATGCCATCGGTCCGGGGTATAACTATGCCAAGGATAAATCGACTCTCTCGGCGAACGTCAGCTATCAGCACTCGCGCATGCGTGGCACGATCGGAAGCGGTAGTGTGGATCACGCGTTCGAGAACGTCACCTATCGCGTGCGGGGACAACTCTACTTCAACAACGAGAACTCCCTCCGGGTGCGGATATACTCCTACACCGACGATCCCGATGTGGAGCAGTTGCAGGAGATTTACGACCTGTCGAATGCCCAATACATCAGTCGCGGTAATCCCGGCCTGAAACCCGAATATACGCACTATGCGAATTTGCAATACATACGTTCCCATGTCGAAAAGGGACAAACGCTGCAGGTCAGTGTCGGGGGACGGATCACGCAAAGCTATATCTCGCAACACGTTACCTACAACCCTACACTCACCATCGAAGGGGTGGAGTACAAACCGTTGCAGTTCAGCGAACCCGTCAATCTAAACGGCTATTGGCAGGTCAATTCGCAGATCAGTTACGGATTCCCCGTGAAGTTCGTGCGGTCGAACCTCAATCTGTTTGCCGGGGTGGCATATACCTCCATCCCGACGCTTGTCGATACGCAACGCAACCGCGCCAACAACATGGGGTACAACGGTGGGGTGGTGTTGGGGAGTAACATCTCCGAGAATGTGGACTTCACCGTCGCGTGGAACGGTATGTACAACCAAGCCAAGAACTCGCTCGGTCGTGGCGATAACAACTATTTTTACCACAGTGCGTCGGCCAACTTCAAGTTCGTGCTGCCTCTCGGCTTCTCCGTCGCCGGTGCCGCGGCGTACAGCCAGTACGTCGGGTTCACGAACAAGTATGACGATAATTTCCTGCTCTGTAACTTCAGTGTCGGTAAAAAAGTATTCAAACAACTCGGGGAAATCAGTATCGGGGTGAACGATATCTTCGATCAGAATACCGCGTTCGCACGTACCACCGGGTCGGGCTACACCCAAAACTCGTGGAACAGTGCCATAGGACGTATGTTTGTCGTGCAGTTTACATACAACCTGCGCGTGTTCGGAAGTTAACTACCAGTGGGGACGTGGAGAGTTTCCATATAGCCCGACTGACCCTGGCCCAAACACTCAATGGCAGGGAACAGTGGTTTTGAATGGCACATGGAATGGTACGGGCTGGAATCCAGGCATAGGCACATGGCTCTACACTTGGCCTGGTCAGTTCAATGTAAATGAGAATGACAACTGGAATACACAGGTGAATGATTCTGTGGCCGGAATGAGAGGTCCTGACACCTACGCCGGCATGATGCCTTGTCCTGCCGGAT
>DBDB01000091.1 GCA_002293345.1 Alistipes sp. UBA943 | reverse complement strand
GGTACCCCGCCGCGGGGAGGAGGGAGAGAAAAACAGAAACCGCCCCCAAATAAATTTGGTGCGGTTTCTGTTTTTCACCCTGCCCCTCCGGGGCCCGAGATTTGTGGGAGCTGAGGGATTCGANNGAACCAGCTGAGCTAAGCTCCCGAATTGATGAGGACGGAGTGCAAAGGTAATCAAAAAAAGTGTACCTCCAAATTTTTCTAACCCTCTCCCTTGTCTCTCTTTCCCCTCTTCCTCTCTACCCCCCCTCTCTGCGCCTGAACAAGGACTTGAACCTAGGACCCCATGATTAACAGTCATGTGCTCTAACCAACTGAGCTATTCAGGCATTCGGAGGGCAAAGATATGTTAAAAAATAGTTTTGACAAAATTTTTCGGGAAAAATCATATCTTTGTGTCATGTACCCTATCCTTGAAAAGCGGCTGTTGGCCGAAAACATCTACGAGATGCGTATCCACGCCCCGCGCGTGGCCGCATCGGCACAACCAGGACAGTTCGTCATCATACGTCTCGATGAGTACGGCGAGCGTATCCCGCTGACGATCTCCGATTATGACCCGGCGGACGGTAGCGTGATGATCGTCATCCAAGCCCTCGGTGCGTCGACGCAACGCCTCTGTGCGATGAATGTGGGGGAAGAACTGTCGAGTTTCGCAGGACCGTTGGGACACCCGTCGGAGTTCGTCAAGAAACCTGTGGAGGAGTTACGCAAGAAACGGATTCTGTTCGTCGCGGGGGGTGTCGGCACGGCGCCGGTCTATCCGCAGGCCAAATGGCTGCATGAACATGGCGTCACGGCGGATGTGATCATCGGCGCCAAGAAGAAAGACCTGCTTATCTACACGGATGAAATGTCGCGTGTGGCCAATGTGCATATCGCCACGGATGACGGGAGTACGGGGTATCACGGCATGGTGACGGGACTGGCGAAAGAATTGATAGAAAAGAACGGTTACGACCTTTGCGTGGCGATCGGACCGATGGTGATGATGAAGTTCGTCGCACTGACAACCAGGGAGTATAACCTGCCGACGGTGGCGTCGTTGAACACGTTGATGGTCGATGGGACGGGAATGTGCGGCGCGTGTCGCGTGACGGTGGGCGGTAAAACCTACTTCACGTGTGTCGACGGGCCTGAGTTCGATGCCCACGCGGTGGATTTCGACGAGGCGATGCGTCGCCAGGGGATGTACCGCACACAAGAGCAAAAAGCGATCGAGGAGGCAAAAAAACGTATCGACAATGGCCAATAAAAACTCCCTGTTGCCGCGTGTTCCCGTGCGCGAGCAGGACCCCAAAGTGCGGGCAACGAATTTTGAAGAGGTGTGCTACGGTTACGACACCGAGGAGGCACGCATGGAGGCATCGCGGTGCTTGAACTGTCCCAAGCCGCCGTGTCGCGAGGCGTGTCCGGTGCATATCCGCATCCCGGATTTCATCGAGGCCGTTCTCGAAGGGGACAATGCCGAAGCGGCACGCATCATCGCCGAAGATTCATCGCTGCCGAGTGTATGTGGACGCGTATGTCCGCAGGAGAGTCAGTGCGAGGGGCATTGCGTATTGGGACGTCGTGGCGATCCGGTCTCCATCGGCAAACTCGAACGCTATGTGGGGGATTGGCGGCTCTCGCACGGAGAGCAGATCGCACCTCCCCTCGGCGACAAACAAGAAGCGGTGAAAAGCACCCGCGAAAAACACAAAATTGCTGTCATAGGTAGCGGCCCCGCAGGCCTGGCGTGTGCCACGGATCTCGCACGAATGGGTTATGGCGTCACGGTGTTCGAGGCGCTGCATGAGTTGGGTGGCGTGTTGGTGTACGGTATCCCGGAGTTCCGACTGCCCAAACGCGTCGTGTCGCAAGAGATCGAAGCCGTGAAACGCCTCGGCGTGGAATTCATCACGGATGTCATCGTGGGACGTACCGTGACGATCGACCAACTGATGAACGACGAGGGCTATGGTGCTGTGTTCGTGGCTTCCGGCGCCGGACTCCCCAAATTCATGGGTATACCGGGCGAAAACCTCAACGGTGTGCTGTCGGCCAACGAGTTCCTCACCCGCACGAACCTTATGAAGGCGTATGACGAGCGTTACGACACTCCGATCATTGTCGGTGAACGTGTGGTGGTCGTGGGAGGTGGTAATGTGGCGATGGATGCCGTGCGGACGGCCAAACGTCTCGGCGCCAAGGCCACGATTGTGTACCGTCGCAGCGAGGCCGAACTGCCGGCACGTGTCGAGGAGGTGCACCATGCGCAGGAGGAAGGGATTGAGTTCCGCATGTTGACCACACCGATCGAGGTGTTGGGTGACGAACAGGGATGGGTGACGGGTGTACGGTGTCGCGAGATGACGCTGGGTGAACCCGACGCGAGCGGGAGACGGTCGCCCATCGAGATGCCGGAGTCAGAGTTCGAGATCCCGTGCGACGTGGTGATCATGGCCCTCGGCACGTCTCCCAATCCGCTGCTGGTCGCCCAAACCGAAGGTTTGGAACCAAACCGCCATGGCGGTTTGGCGGCCGACGAAGTCGGAGCGACCGGCAGGCGCGGCGTATTTGCGGGTGGCGATGCGGTGACAGGTTCCGCAACGGTGATCCTCGCCATGGGCGCCGGACGTGCCGCCGCCAAAGCTA
>DBDB01000093.1 GCA_002293345.1 Alistipes sp. UBA943 | reverse complement strand
CCGGCGGCGCGCGCGGGCATGGGCGCGACGATTCTCGTCCGCCCCGCCGTGATGGCGACAAGTCGCATCACGGTACCAAACCCCATGGGTTTGGTGGCCCGCGCGCGCCGCGCAAACCTCGCGACCCACAGGATTACCCGAAATACGCGACCAAACAGACGGGCGACATACGTTTGAATCGCTATTTGGCACAGTCGGGGATCTGTTCGCGCCGTGAGGCGGACGAGTTGATCGTTGCAGGATTGGTGACGGTGAACGGTGTTATTGTGACGGAGCTGGGCGTCAAGGTGGGCATCACGGATGAGGTGAAGTTCAACGACTCGAAGGTCGAGGGGGAGAAACGGGTATATTTGGTGCTGAACAAGCCGAAGGGTTACGTTACGACGCTCGACGACCCACATGCCGACAAGACGGTGATGGACCTCATCAAGGGAGCCTGCACGGAGCGCGTCTACCCCGTGGGACGCTTGGATAAAAATAGTGTCGGGTTGTTGATGTTCACGAACGACGGCGATTTGGCGCGGCAGTTGACACACCCGTCGTTCGGCAAGAAGAAGATCTATCAGGTGACACTGGACAAGCCGTTGACCCGTGCCGACATGGAGCAGTTGGCACGTGGCGTGACGTTGGAGGATGGCGAGATCCATGCGGACGAGATCGCTTACGTACGTGACATGAAGACGGGCCAGGAGAAGAAGACGGAGATCGGCATCGAGATCCATTCGGGCCGCAACCGTATCGTGCGACGCATGTTCGAGAGTGTGGGTTACGAGGTGAAGAAACTGGATCGCGTGTACTACGCCGGGCTGTCGAAACGCAAGTTGAAACGCGGCATGTGGCGATTCCTGAGTCGCGAGGAGGTCGATCGCCTGAAATCCGGCCGCTACGAGTAGTCCTTCACTTCATGCCTGGATGGGGATTTATTCGATTTCGATACCGTCGAAAAACTCTTTGATGGATACGCCGTAGTATTTGCAGAGGTTGGATAGTGTGCTGATGGTGATATTGTAGGCACCCGATTCGAGACCGCCAATGTTATACCCTGTGTCGATTTGAACCAACTCCTGAGAAATCTCACGCGCTTTGCGAAGTTCCTTGAATCGTTCCGCCACAGCATGGATCATTTTTTCGTCTTTTCTGGTCGATTTTCCCATCATCTCCCAAATAACGGGCCTTTTTGATGATAAGTATCCTCAAATATATTTGAGATTTGAAAATTTTGTTTACCTTTGCATCAGCTATGGCGGGACAAGACGTCGTGGTCGAGCGAGAGAACGTCTCATAATTCCCACCCCTCTCGCTCTTTTTCTCCCTCCTTATCCCGCTCTACATTAGATCTTTATAGTCGCATAGAGTGGTCGTTAGAGACGACCATGCTCATATCTGCCATCCCTGCCGCTGGGGTCAGCGGCTAAGTTTGTCCCACCCCTGCCCCTCCCAGGAGGGCCCTCTTGGTAAGGGGAAACAGTCTCAACACGCGTGCCTCTGCGGCCCGCACGGCACTATCGTGCCGTCGCGCACTCGTCGCTGACGAAGCCGAGAGCATCCAATAGTAGCCGCCGGAAGCCTGACCGTTCAGCTGACCATTGGAGTAGTTACGGACCCCCGGCGCGGGGAGGAGAAGGCGCGCTCCGCGCGCTTCTCCTTATCCCGCCCTACATTANNTATACAACGGAGGGAGAAGCCGCTCCCGACGTAATGGGTATTCGTCGTATACGTGGCGCCGGCATTGAAATCGAACCTTCGCGCATCCGCCGTAGACGAAGCCGAGAGCATCCAATAGTGTCCGTAGGAAGTCTGACTGAGCAGCTGACCATTGGAGTAGTAACGGTACCCCGGCGCGGGGAGATGTCCGTCACCGGGCGCGCGCATGTCGAGCATAGCTCGCCATTATGCAAAAGAGGAAGCGATTGTCGCTTCCTCTTTTGCATCGGGACTGTGTCCCGCGGCGCGCGCCACCCCTCTTATTTATATGCTTCGATACCGGCTTTGAGGAACGCTATGTATGCCTCGATATCGAGGTCATAGGCACGTCTGGGGACGATCTCCTCACCGTCACGTCCGAGGATCAGGTAGTTGGGCTGTCCGTTCACCCCGAAACGCGTCTGTGCGATGTATGAATTCACACGCCCCATATCTTTGAGTTGACGCCCGTTGGGTGTTGTAACCCACTCGTTTTCAGGGAGTTTCGTTTTGTCGTCGGTGTAGAGTGCCACAAGGACAAAATTGTCACGCAGGAGCTGTTGCACGCGAGGATCGCTCCACACACGTGCCTCCATCTCGCGACAGTTCACGCACGCAATACCGGTAATATCGACAAAGAGTGGTTTCTCCACGCGCTGTGCCACTTCCTCGGCCTGTTTCAAATCGAAATATCCGGGCAGGTCGTACGGCCAGTGTAGGATATCCGCATACTTGATAGCCTGTCCGTCACGGGCCGCAGCCTCCGCACCGCCTATCGGCGCAGCTCCGGCACTGGCCCCGATCACAAAATCTTGTGTGGCCAGAGGAGGCATGTATCCCGACAGGGCACGGAGGGGTGCGCCCCACATACCGGGAATCATGTACACGGTGAACGAGAGGGATATAATCGCCAGGGTGAGACGTGTCACAGAGACATGTTTCACCTCGTCATCGTGCTTGAAGCGAATCTTGCCGAGCAGATAGAGGCCGAGCAACCCGAAACATACGATCCAGATAGCGAGATACACCTCACGGTCGAGAATTCCCCAGTGGTATGTCTGATCGGCCATCGAGAGGAACTTCAATCCGAGTGCCACCTCGATAAATCCGAGTACTACTTTTACCGTCGAGAGCCATCCTCCGCTTTTGGGCAGGTTTTTCAACAGCGACGGGAAGAACGCAAAGAGTGTGAAGGGGAGTGCGAAGGTGATCGAGAAGGCAAGCATCGTCACGATCGGCATCCAGAAGTCTCCGGACAGGGATCCCATGATGGCAGACCCGACCATCGGCCCGGTGCAGGAGAACGACACGAGCACCAGTGTGAGCGCCATGAAGAATACCCCGACGAGACCACCCTTATCGGCATTTTTGTCCGATTTATTGACCATCCAGCTGGGCAACGTGATCTCGAACGCCCCGAAGAACGATGCTGCGAAGAGCATGAACACGAGGAAGAAGATCAGGTTGGGGATCCAGTGTGTGGCGATCCAGTTGAAAATATCGGCCGTCACAGCGTCACCACCCACAAAACGGGTGATCAGGATCAGTGCCGCGATGGGCAACGTGTAGAGCAGCACGATGAAAATACCGTACATCAACGCCCTGAAACGCCCTTTGCGTGCCGATCCGCTGCCTTTCAGGAAGAACGACACGGTCATCGGAATCATCGGGAATACACAGGGAGTCACCAGTGCCGCCAGACCCCACAAAATAGCCGCAACGATCGCTCCCCACATGGTCGCTTTGGCTACTTTACCGGCCACACTCACCTCGTCACGGGCCGCCCCGCGGGACACATCTGTACCCCCGCTTTGCGGGGCAACAGATGCACTGACCCCCGTGGCACCGGCACCGATGGATACCTCGAAGAACCAATCCTCGGGCGAATTGCAGTTCTCATCCTCACACGCACGCCAGTTGATAAGGCCCTTCAACGTGCCGGTTTCACCCGTCAATTTTACTTTTTGACCCAGTACGATCTGCTCGTAATAGGTGCCGATCTCAACCTCGAAAATGTCGTCCCACTCGCGTTTCGAGGGGGTTACCTCGTACGCAGCACCCTCCAACGTCAGACCGTCGTGCGACTCGATCTCCACCAGTGTGGACATCAGATCGGAGTGCATATCGTACGTGTGCCACCCGGGCAGGATCTTACCCGTAAAGTGCACCTCGTACACGCCATCGCCCGATTCCGATACGGATGGAGCCCACTCGATCGTCGTAACGGGAGCCTGGGCATGCGCCAAATTGTTTGCGCCAAAAAGGATGGCCGACGCAAGAGCCAAACGAATAATCAGTTTCATACCGGTATCTTTATCAGCACAAAGGTAGAAAAATTTTCGGAATCGCAAAACCCGCCGAAGTGCCAAAAACCATCACGTTTCTCGTGAAAAATTTCATGTTTCTCGTGAAAAATTTCATGTTTCTCGTGAAAAAAATTTGCTTTCCGGAAAAAATGTACTATATTTGTCTCAGAAGCAAAAAGATCATGGAGACTCAACTCAAAAAAACTCTTAACCGGCGGTTGCTATATATATATATCGCCTATTTCACCGTATTGGCCGTCGGGGTACTTCACGGATGGTGGCAGTTGCACAAAAACGGTGTGCCTGAACAATTCCACCCGGGGTTGCATATCAGCCTCGCGTGGTTGTGGGTCGGGGCGTCGGCCAGGGTGGTGATCCTGGTGCTTGTCGCGATGATGATCAATATGTTGAGGCGTGCCATCCGTGATGAACGTCCCCTGCCGAAGGGGATCGTCGTCTGCACGCGCGTCATCGCAGGATTGCTCGTCGTGGCAACCCTCAGCAGCAGCGCCGCCATGCGCACCACGGGAACCTTCCCGATCAACTACTGGAACCTGTTTATCGCCATACTCATCCTCTTCTCCGCCGAAATATTTACCATCGGTATGAAACTCGGCGAAGAGCAGAAACTAACCATATAACATGGCTATTCTTATCCATATAGATGTGATGATGGCGCGGCAGAAAATGTCGCTCAGCGAACTCGCCGAACGGATCGACATCGCGCCACAAAATCTCTCCGTCCTCAAAACCGGAAAAGCCAAGGCGTTGCGGTTTGAAACCCTCAATGCGCTCTGTCGCGAATTGAAATGCCAACCCGGAGATATCCTTAAATACTCCGTGCCCAAATTCGATACGTCCATACCCAGATCCATAACCGATTATGACGAAATCGACGGGGTTGTAACAACCAAATCAAGTAGATCAAAATAATCAAATATCAACCAATCCAAAAAACCATGAAAAAAATCATTCTGCTATTGATCGGCGTCGTGACGTTGTTCAGTGCAACAGCGCAGATCGACCCCATGATGCCTGTGCCGGTGGATCCCGCGGTGCGTGTCGGTACGCTCAAGAACGGTATGCGGTACTACATCCGTCACAATGAAAAACCGAAAAATCAGGCCAATTTCTACATCCTGCATAACGTAGGTGCCATTCAGGAGGGCGACCACCAACAAGGGCTCGCGCACTTCCTCGAGCACATGGCATTCAACGGTACCAAAAACCTGCCCGGCAAACAGATGATCACCTATCTCGAAAGCCAGGGGGTGAAGTTCGGTGCCGACCTGAATGCAAGCACCGGGTTCGACCAGACCATATACAACGTCAACAACGTGCAGACGAACAAACCCGGTCTCGTCGATACCACCCTGCTCATTCTGCATGACTGGTCGCGTTTCATCGACCTCCAACCCGCCGAAATCGACGCCGAACGCGGTGTGATCTCCGAGGAGTTGCGTACCACTGAAACCGCGTCATGGCGCAGCATGTTGGCGATGATGGATGCCGTGCACCGTGGGTCCAAATACACAGAACGTAACATTATCGGGCATCTGGATGGTCTCCGCTCGTTCTCGTATCAGGACATCGAGGATTTCTATCACGATTGGTACCATCCCGGAAATCAGGCCATCGTCATCGTCGGTGACCTGGACGTGGATCAGATCGAAGCGAAACTCATCAAACTCATGGCGGACATCCCAGCCTCACCCGCCGATGCACCCCAAAAGGTGGCATACCCCGCTCCCGATAACGAGGAGCCTATCGTGAGTATCTTCTCCGATCCGGAACAAACGTATTCGCGTGCCGCTATCTTCTACCGCCGTCAGGCTCCGCCCGTCGAGGCAAACGGACTGATGATCCGACAGATGATCGACACGTATGACACCTTCACGAGCTACATCTTCAACCTCCGTCTGTTGGAAACATCCCTCCAACCCGATGCTCCGTTTATCGGCGGCAATATGAATATCGGTAACGTTACGGGGATGAACCCGTCGCAAGAGCAAACGGCTGTCCTGGTGCAGACACGCGAAGGCGAAATCCTCACCGGTTTCGAGGCCATGATGACCGAGATCGAAAAGATGCGCCGCTATGGATTTACACAGGGGGAACTCGACCGGGCGAAAGCCGCCATGTTGAGCAATATAGAGACCCAATACGCAAGCCGTAACGACCGTACGAATGCCCAGTTTATCTGGACATACCTCAACAACTACTCCTACGGCACAGCTATGCCGTCCGCTGAGGAGACCTACCGAATCGACAAACAGATGGTCGAGATGATCACCCTCGAAGACCTCAACCAGTGGGCCGCCCAACTGATCACGGACAAGAATCGGATCGTGATGGTCGATTCACCGGCCAAGGAGGGTCTCGTGATCCCGTCCGCTTCGGATATGATCCGGGTCATGGATGAAGTTCGTAACTCCGAGGTGGCCGGTTATACGGATACGGATTTGAGTCGTCCGTTGATCCCCGCAGGTACGAAACTCAAAGGGTCCAAAGTCAAAAAACACCACATTAACGGTGACCTCGAAGTGACGGAGTGGACGCTCAAAAATGGTGTCAGGATCCGCGTGAAACCCAATACGGTGAAGGCCGACGAGGTGATGTTCCACATGACGTCCAAGGGTGGTGTGATGTCGCTCCCCACCGAGCAAATGACGGCTGCCCTGCTCCTCTCGCCTGTGATCAATACGTCGGGTATCGGAGATTTTACGGGTATCGAACTGAAAAAGAAATTGGAGGATAAAAACAGCGCCCTCAACCTCTCGTTGAGTGCCTATGAGCACGGAATGGCAGGATCGGCGTCGCCGAAAGACCTCGAAACCATGTTGCAGGTGCTTTACATGGCCTTCACGCAACCACGATGGTCCGAAGATGCGTTCAATACCGTGATGGGACAGTATCGCCAGTATTTGCAGAATGCCGAGGCGAATCCCGATTACACGATGGCCGTCGAACGTCAAAAAACCATCTTCGGAAACAACCCGAGGCGTCAGGAGATGACGTTGGAGATGCTGGAGGGCGTCAAGTTCGAGATGATGGAACAGATCGGTAAGAAGTTCTATTCGGATGCGCGTGACTTCACGTTCACGTTCGTGGGCAACGTAGACCTCGAGACACTCAAACCGCTCGTGGAGAAGTATATCGGATCGTTGCCTGTGTCGAATGACGGCGTGGCAGGGTACACGGATGACGGTGTGAGGGCGGTGTCCGGTGTTGTGACCAACGAGTTCACCACTCCCATGATGCAGCCCAAAGTGGGGGAATATCTCATGTTCCATGCCGATGCCGATGCGTACACGATCAAGAATAACGTGACGTTACAACTACTCCGTCAAGCTTTGAACGTACGTTACCTCCAATCCATCCGTGAGGAGAAAGGCGGTACCTACGGTGTTCGGGTGAGCAGCGAATTGACCCACTATCCAGTGGCGCAATACGGCCTCTACATGTCGTTCGACACGAACGAAGCTATGGCCGAAGAACTGGCGCAAATCATTGTCGAAGAGCTCCGTACGATCGCTGAGAATGGGCCCATCCGTGAAGATGTGGATAACGGAAAGCAGTTCATGGTCAAGAGTTTCGATACCGCGCTCGAGTCCAATGGCGTGTGGTTCCAGATCATGGAGAACTATTACGAAATGTCGCACGAAAACATGCTCAAACACTACAAACAGATCGTTGAAAGCGTGTCGTATGACGATATTCAAAACCTCGCGAAGAAACTCCTCGATAGCCAAAACCTCATTCATGTCTCTATGAGGCCCGCTAAATAAGTACGTTTCAATACAAGAAAAAGCCCGCGTAAGCGGGCTTTTTCTTATTTACGAGATCTCCTCCCCGTGTCGGGGCGCCGTTACGACTCCAGTGGGCAGTTGGGCAGTCAGGCTTCCAGCGGGGGCTACTGGTCCTGGCAGGCGACTTCTACTACGATTGCGCGTCGATTGTACTTCAATTCCACGGGGTACGATACGGATACCTATGGCGTCGGGTACGCCTTCTCCCTCCGTTGTATNNAGATCTAATGTAGGGCGGGACACTGGGGTTCGACTTCTACCCTCGGCATAGTCTGCAAGCAGCCTCTGCTCTCGGCTTGGCGGAAGTTGGGCGGGACAAGGTGCGGTCCGCGCCTACACCCTCCTAAACCTGCCCCTTCGGTGGAGGGGTTGTCCGATGGATTCATCGAAAGCCATGTCGTAAAACAGGATCTCGTTCGGATTGTCATCGACCGTTTCGACATGCGACGTTTCGGGATTTTGAACGATCAGCCGGGCCAACGAAAAACCCGAAATATTCTGCCCGATTTGCTCCGTGTAGGGTGTCCACACGCCATCGCGTAACGTGTGCACCTCGACGATTTCCCATCTTCCGGTGATCATGTCCACTTGACGCTTTACTTTTTCTCTCATAACGATTAAGTTTTAAAATTTTACATTTTTTCCACCTAACCGCATAAAAAAGGCGCGCATCTACGATGCACACCGTCAGGACTACGACATCCTTTCTCTCCACAAGGTAAACGCACGCCAAGCGCGCTCAGGAGAGAAAGCCTAAATTATCAAGGTCGTAGTTTGACGGTGTTTAGGCTGTATTTGATGGCAAAGATAAGAAAAAAAGAAGAAATTCTGAATTTTAAAATATATCTTAGCCGTATGAAAATCATCCTTATGGGTCCCGCGCATCCCTATCGGGGAGGTCTGGCGTCCATCATACAGCGAATGGCAGGCGAGTTCCGGCGGCGCGGACACGAGATCGAGATATGGACCTTTAAGGTCCAATATCCGACCTGGCTCTTTCCGGGAAAGAGCCAGACGGTGGAACCGTCTGTGTCCGCGCCGCCGGGGTTGCGGATACGACGCGAGATCAATACCATCAACCCGTTGAACTGGTGGCGTGTGGCGCGTAAGTTGCGTCGCGAAGGGGCCGATATGGTATTGCTCAAATATTGGACTCCGTTTTTGGCTCCCTGTTTCGGCACCATTGCACGCCTTCTGCGCAAGAAAAAACCACGCTTCATCTGCCAGCTCGATAACATTGAACCGCATGAACATCACCGGTTCGACAGGCCCTTGAACCGTTACTTTTTGCGTGCCATGGACGGGTTCATCTACATGTCCGAACAAGTGGGACGTGAGTTGCGTGCATACACCGACAACCCCGCCCTGTTCGCGCCCCATCCATTGTTTGATCACTTCGGGGAGCGTGTCGATAGAGATACCGCATGCCGTAATCAGGGGCTCGATCCCACGTGTCGATATGCCCTGTTTTTCGGACTCGTACGTGACTATAAGGGACTCGATTTGTTGCTCGATGCGTTTGCCAAGCTGAAAAAACGGAACCCGACAAACCTCAAACTACTCATCGCAGGTGAATTCTACACCCCCAAGGATCCCTATCTACAACAAATTGAACGTCTGGGGATTGCGGATGACGTGACGATACACGACCGCTTCATTCCCGATGCCGAGGTGCCGAACTATTTCTGTGCCGCTGATTTTCTCGTGCTGCCGTACCGGAGTGCCACGCAGAGCGGCGTGACTCAGATCGCGTACCATTTCGACCTGCCGATGATCGCTACCAATGTCGGTGGGCTTCCCGAAGTCGTTATCGACGGACGGACCGGTATTGTGTGTGAACCTACCGTCGCGAGTCTCACCCATGCGCTCGAAAAAATCCAACACACAGAACTCCTCGATACCTTCCGTGCAGGTCTCGGTGCTGAGAAAAAACGCTTCTCGTGGGAATCTATGTGCGACCGTGTCGAGGAGGTATTTCGCGTCAGAAAACGATAGGGTTATTTCGCGGGAGCGGGCTGTGTCTCGGCAACCACCATCGTCTTGTCCACACGAAGCGTGACGTTGCTATCCACCTCGATCAACAGTGTCGTGTCGTGAATCTCCTTCACTGTGCCGTGGATTCCGCCTGCCGTGACGATCTTGTCGCCCTTTTTCAGGCCCGCACGGAACTCAGCCATCTGTTTGCGGCGTTTCGACTCGGGACGCCACATGAAAAACCAAAGTACGAGGATCATCAAACCGAGCATGATGAACATCGAATAACCACCGCCTGCAGCGGGTTGTGTCTGTAAGAACGTTGTCATAATTTATTGATTTTTAAAGAGTTAGCTATTTTGTCCAACACCCCGTTCACGAACGTGTGCGACGTCGGGGTGGAGTAATATTTCGACAAGTCAATGTACTCGTCCAGCGTGACGCGTGTCGGAATGTCGGGGCACTCCAACAGCTCCGTGATCGCCACCGCGAGGATCAAAAAATCCATGAACACGATACGTTCCACGTCCCAATTTTTCGCGTGCTGCTCGATCAGTTCAAGCCGCGAGGGGTAATTCACAAGCGTTTTTTGGAAAATCGTGCGCGCGAAGGCCCTATCCTCCTCGGACTTGAACATCGGCAGTACTTTCACCTCCTGCGACGGTTTCAGCGACTGCAACGTGCGGATCACCATGATCAATGCCGCCGCGAGGTCGCTGCTCCAGCCCGTGGAGATCTCCTCCAACGCCTCGTCGAACGATTCGCTGTGTTGTGCCGTGCGCTCGAAAAAGTGTATCAACACCTCCACGTCGTCCTTGAACGACACCGATGGGGCGGTCATATATTTCTCAAAGTACTCTGTTTCAGTGAGTTGCCCGTACAGCGACTTAACGATCTCGGGATATGCGTCCCACGCATCCGTGTGCTCCAGCGTAGTGAGTTTCTCGATCGCCGTGTTGTCCACGAAACGGGTGTTCGGATTCAGATCCTCCGGTGTTGGGAGTTTCTTTTGGCGTGCGATGGCCTGCCGCTGCGCCGCGTGGGTCGCGAGGGCCACAGGTAACGTCAACAAAAAAAGATACAACTTATACGTCTGCTCGATCGACATCATCAACCCCTTCTCGGAGGCGATCAGGTTGTCGTTTTCGGACTTAAGATGCGCGTAAAGAGCCTGGATGACTTTCGTGCGGAGTTGACGGCGACTAATCATAGTCTGCAAAGATAATATTTTTTCTTAAAAACCTTTTGTTTTTTACTTCCCCAAGCCCCCACTGTGACTCTTTTCGGAGAAAAGGCATCGTAACGATGCTTTTGTCCCACTCTCACCCCCTCCCAAGAGGGACCCCCTTGATAAGGGGGAAACTTTGCGTGAGGACGACGCTTTCGTTTAGCATTCAGACTTTTCGGCTGTATAATGAGTTCCAGAAACGCTACGCGAAACCCACCCCTAAAAACATCTTTCTTAAAGGTGCTTCAAGATCTGAAAGCGTTTGTCCGCGCGGAAGAAGTGGAGATACGCAAGTATCTCCCAAAAGTTTTTGGTGTCGCTTTTCACCAAAAAGCGACGGTCTGAAAAAAGGTTTTAAAGAAAAAGAGAAACATTATAAGCAAAACTTATAGAAGTTTTAAAAACGATAGGTAAAACCTATGGATTGTTGATAAAAAAAGGGGCAGTGGAAGTAAAAAAAGGTTTGAAAAAGAGAAAGTTATTGCACCTTTTTGGTGAAGGAGTCTTTCAGGGTCACCGTGCGGTTGAAGATCAAATGTTCCGGAGTCGAATCCGTGTCGGCACAGAAGTATCCCACGCGCTCGAATTGATAAGGGACTCCGGTAACCGCCTGTGTCAGTGACGGTTCGACAAATGCCGATGTGACTACCATTGAGTCCGGATTGAGATTTGTCTCCCACGTTTCACCCTCCGCACAGTCGTCAGGATCCTCCTTCGTGAACAACGGATTGAACAGACGTACCTCCACTTGCGTGGCGTCAGGGACTGACACCCAGTGAATTACACCCTTCACGCGGCGGCCGTCAGACGACGAACCATCGCCCGAAAACGGATCGATGGTACAACGTAACTCCGTTACGTTGCCCGCCGCGTCGCGTACGACCTCCTCGCACTTCAGCAGATAGGCGTAACGCAACCGTACCTCACCGCCCGGCTGTAATCGGTAATATCCCTTCGGGGGGGTCTCCATAAAGTCCTCGCGCTCGATATATAGCTCCCTCGTAAATGGCACCTCGCGGGTGCCGACATCCGGATTCTCGGGGTTGTTCACCGCCCGAAATAACTCCCGTTTGCCTTCCGGATAGTTCGTGACGACCACCTTCAACGGGTTCAGGACCGCCATGCGCCGCTCGGCAACCCTGTTCAGATCCTCACGGACGCAATATTCCAGCTTCCCGAGGTCGATCGTATTGTCGCGTTTCGCTACGCCGATCATCTCCGCGAAATTGCGTACCGAGACGGGGGTATAGCCCTTCCTTCGCAGACCGCAAATCGTCGGCATGCGCGGGTCGTCCCAACCCATCACCGCACCCTCCTCGACCAACTTCAACAGCCGGCGTTTCGACATCATCGTGTAAGTCAAATTCAGCCGTGCGAACTCGTACTGGTGCGACGGGAAAATCTCCAACTTCTCGATAAACCAGTCGTACAGCGGACGGTGCACGTCGAACTCCAACGTGCAGATAGAGTGCGTGATACGTTCGATCGAATCGCTCTGCCCGTGTGCGAAATCGTACATCGGATAGATGCACCATTTGTCACCCGTGCGGTGGTGATCGGCATGCAAAATTCGGTATAAAATCGGGTCGCGCATCAGCATGTTCGGGTGGCTCATGTCGATCTTCGCACGCAGCACGCGCGCACCGTCGGCGAACTCGCCGGCACGCATGCGTGCAAAGAGAACTTTGTTATCTTCAACGGTGCGTGCGCGGTGCGGGCTCTCCACGCCGGGTACCGTTACCGTGCCGCGGTTCGTGCGGATCTCATCCTGCGTCTGGTCATCCACATACGCCAGACCCTTCTCGATCAGCTCCACAGCCCAGTCGTACAGCTGCTCGAAGTAGTCCGACGCATAGCGTTCCACCGCCCAGTCGAATCCCAACCACTGAATATCTCGTTTGATCGCATCGACATACTCCACATCCTCTTTCACGGGGTTCGTGTCATCGAAACGCAGGTTGCACAACCCGCCGTACTTCTTCGCAAGGCCGAAGTTGATGCAGATGCTCTTCGCGTGACCGATATGCAGATACCCGTTCGGTTCGGGCGGGAAACGCGTCTGGAGCTCCTTGCCGCCCGCGGCGATATACTCCTGGATCAGTTCTTCGAGAAAATTGACTGCCTTTCCCCCGCCCAAGTCGCTCGCTTCCGCTCGCACACCCCCGGGGGATTTCGGTGGGTTGTTCATACGTTCTATTTTTCGCGAAGATAGTGAAAAATCTACAAATTTCGGACGATCCACCAAACAACCACCCCGCCGAGAAACAGGTAGATCGTCGTGGCGTTGTGACAAATCCTTCGCAGTCCCGATAGCTTTTCGTCCGGTGCCGCAGTCACGCCCACCAGTGCCGCCGCATAAGGTGTCGCGATAAACAGAAACGGGTTGTGCGACCATGCCGTCCTGAAATCGAGGTGCAGCAGATGGTACAGCGCACGCTGGCTGCCGCAGCCCGGACACTCGTAGCCCGTGAGGTGATAAATGGGGCATTTAGGGATCCACGAACCCCATGCCGATGACTCCGGGTCGACGTGAAACAGAAAAACGGCTGCCGTGACAATTAACACCACGGCCGCCGCAAAAATTACACTCCGATGCATCAGTACGTTATCGCGTTCATGCCCGCACCCATGCCCGCAGCCGCACCCGCAACTCCGAGTGCCAACACGCCCAGTGCGAAAAGTACCGTGTAGACGATCACGCTAAAGATTCCCGTGCCGAAGGCCCACCAGAACCATGTGCGCGCATTGCGTGCCGCGCGACGCGCTCCCTCGTGGTCACCCGAGTTCCAGAGACCGTCCACCTGGGCCGCGTAGACGATCGACACGATGCCGAACGGAATGCAGCAAAAAATGGTCGATAAAATCGCCCAGACCAAGTAACTCTCGGGACGAATCGGGGTTGTGTGTGTCGTGGTTTGTGTAGTTTCCTGTGTCGTTTCCATAACTATTGGCTTTTTTTAGGGTTCAAATGTATCGGTTTCTGGAAGTTTACCGCCACGCGGATCACCTGCTGTAAGCCCAACCCGACGCCGTCGTAATGAAATGCCAAGCCCGCTCCAACGGTCAACGTCTTCTTGAAAAACGAACGGTCGTAGGCCAGTGTCGTGCGGTTGTAAAGATCGCCGCTGTACATCGTTGAGCCCGAGTAAACGGCGTGGCCATGGGTGTCCCAATAGGGCATCAGGCCCTGGCCGCCATAGAGCATATTCTCCAACGAAAGACCCTTCCAAGACCCTTTCAGCGTCAGTTGTCCGCCGCCGGGGGTGTCCCAATTCTCAAAATTGCGGTCGCGCTGGATCGTCTGTAGCCATCCCAACGTTGCCTCCACGCGCCACGCGTTCCACTCGCCCCAAACGCCCACATAGGGGTTCACCAACATATAATCCACAATAGCCTCGCCATCGACCGGTGCCGATGTCTTGGCATAGTGATACAGCGTGTTCGTCGCGCCAACATAGAACATGCCGGTGCCCGCGTCCGAAAGCGGAAGACGATACTCGCCAGCCAGGTAAAGCCTGAACCGTTCGCGGTTTTCGGGCGTCTGGAGTCCCGTCCAGTTGAGGGCCAATTCCGCAAAACCGTGATCCGAAAAGTACTGTCCCGAGAATCCCTGTACCTGGTTCTCGTAAAACGAGGTGGCAGGGTCGCAAAATGCGTCGCCCCAGCGTCCCATCAGCACGCTCGAACGGTGGAACCTACCTGCACGCGTACGGACGTGGTCCGTCTCGAACTGATAGAATGCCACCGGGCGGATCTTAGTCATGAATTTTGTCGACGGATCGCCGAAATAGCGAAACATATCCGCACCAAACACAAAAGTGTTGCGTTTGTCCCACTGTAACCCCACGTAGGGCGTAACACGCATGCCGAACCACGTGTGGGAGTCATCCTTTATGCGGTTCTCAGCCCATTCGCGGTTGTCGAAACGCGTCGCGAAATCTATCGCTGGGATCAAATCTATGCGTTGTCCCCATG
>DBDB01000061.1 GCA_002293345.1 Alistipes sp. UBA943 | reverse complement strand
CCAAACGCCGCAAAGAATGTGCCAAAAGTTGGCATACGTATAATTTTGCGGTTTGGGTAATTATACGTACCTTCGCACTTTAATTTCGCAAAATTATGGTCATTCTTGTACTGAACTGCGGATCGTCCTCGATCAAATATCAGCTGATCGACATGGATCCGTCATCACAAAAACTACTTGCCAAGGGTCTTGTCGACAGGATTGGCCTTGAGGAGGGGGACTTGAAACACAAGCCCGAGGGGAAGGATAAATTCGAGCTCCACCAGCCCATTCCGGACCACACGACAGGCATCAAACTGGTATTGGACGCCCTGACGGACGCCACGCATGGTGTGATTGCATCGTTGAGCGAGGTGAAGGCGGTGGGACACCGGGTGGCACACGGAGGAGAGTTTTTTCCAACGTCATGTGTGGTGGATGAGGACGTAAAGTTGAAGATCCGTTCGCTGATCCAGATCGCGCCGCTGCACAACCCTGCGAATTTGGAGGGCATCCTTTCCATCGAGAAGGTATTGCCCGGAGTGCCTCAGGTGGCGGTATTCGACACGTCGTTCCACCAGACGATCCCGGCGATCAACTATATGTACGCCCTTCCGCACGAATATTACGTGAAGTACGGCATCCGCAAGTACGGATTCCACGGCACGAGCCACAAATTTGTATCGCGCGAGGGCGCGAAGTTCGCGGGGCTGGATATCGACAACTCGAAGATCATCACGTGTCACATCGGCAACGGAGGCTCTGTGACGGCGGTACTGAACGGCAAATCTTACAACACGTCGATGGGATTCTCGCCCGTGGATGGTTTGGTGATGGGCACGCGTTGTGGGTCCGTGGATCCGTCCGCGGTGACGTTCATCGGCCAGAAGGAGGGGATGAATTACGACCAGCTGAACACGATGATGAACAAGAAGTCGGGCGTATTGGGCCTTACGGGCCTTTCGAGCGACATGCGTGACATCGACGACGCGTATGACGCGGGTAACGAGAAGGCGATCCTCGCACGCGATATGTACTGCCAGCGTATCAAATCGTTCGTCGGACAGTATGCTGCCGAGATGGGTGGCGTCGATTTGGTCATCTTCACGGGCGGTGTGGGCGAAAATTCGCCCGAAGTGCGCGAGCAAGTGTGCTCGGCACTTGAATTCCTGGGACTGGAATTCGACACCGCCGCGAACAAAGGCGTACGCAGTCAGGACAAATTGCTGTCGAAAGCGGCGTCACGGGTTAAAGTAGCGGTCATGGCGACGAACGAGGAGTTGGTGATCGCCACAGACACGTATGAATTAGTTAAAAAAGTATAAAACGCATCACATGAGACACCTGAACGAAATCGTTGAAGAGGCCCGCAAAAAGGGTAAAAAACGCCTTGCGGTAGCGTACGGCCAAGACGCGCACACGCTCGAAGCGGTGCACCACGCCTATAAGGAGGGTCTGGTCGATCCAATCCTGTTCGGCGATCCCGATATTATCGCACAGACGTGCAAGGAGCTGAACATCGACGCTTCGATCTTCAAGATCGTTGCCGAATCGACGGACACGAAATGTGTCGAGAAAGCCGTGATGGCTGTTGTGAACGGCGAGGCAGACGTACTGATGAAGGGTCTCGTATCGACGGACAAGTACATGCGCGGCATCCTGAACAAGGACGCGGGTCTGTTCCCTCCGAAAGGCACGCTGAGTCACGTATCGGTATGCGAAATGCCGGGGTACGATAAACTGTTGGTCATTTCGGACGTGGCTGTGATCCCGCAACCGGACTTCAAGCAGAAGACCGTGCAGATCGGTTACCTGGCCCGTATCGCGAATTTATTGGGTATCAAGACGCCGAAAATCGCCTGCATCGCCCCATCGGAACTGTTGTTGCCGACGGTCGTGTCGTCGACGGAATCGGCACTGCTGTCCAAGATGGGCGACCGTGGGCAGTTGGGTAACGTCATTGTGGATGGTCCCCTGTCGTTGGACGTGGCACTGTTCAAGGAGACGGCCGAGTTGAAAAAGATCAAGGGATCGGCTGTAGCGGGAGACGCGGATTGCCTGCTGTTCCCCAATATCGAGTCTGGCAACGTGTTCTTCAAAATGTCGACACACATCGCGGGCGGCGAGTTGGCAGCGATGGTGATGGGCACGAAAGTACCGTGTGTATTGACGTCACGCGGCGATTCGGCGAAAACGAAATTGTATTCGATAGCATTAGCCTGTCTGGCCGCGAAATAATTTCTTTGCGTTGAAAGCACCGTTTCTGGGTCGTTAGTCTTGCGAAATTGTGTCGGTCACGTACGTCCGAGTACGCTCCCTAACAATTTTCTCGACTGCCTACCATAAACAGCGCTTTGAACACAAAGTAAAAGAATAACGTTCAGTAAAGATTTGTTTTTCTGGAATTTTGGAGAGGGATTTTTGCTGCAACGACACGATGAGGAGGGGAGTGTACTCGACGTACATGACCCGACGAAGAGTTAGGCGCGGCTAAAGATGCCCTCAAAAAACACAAAAACGGAAAAACATGTCATATCAAATACTGGCCATAAACCCCGGCTCCACCTCAACCAAAATCGCCGTTTACGACGGTAACGAGCCACACCTGACACTGACGCTTCGCCACTCGGCGGAGGAGATCGCTAAATTTCCGCACGTAATCGACCAGCTCGATTGGCGCAAGGAGATGATCGTCGACACGTTGAAACAGAACCATATCGATATCAAATCCCTCTCTGCGATCATTGGCCGCGGAGGTCTGGTGAAACCGATTGAGTCCGGGGTGTACGAGTTGAACGACGCCTTGCGTCACGATCTCACACACACCGAACGCGAACACGCATCGAATATCGGCGGCTTGATTGCCGACCAGATCGCCAAGGAGGCGGGCGTGAAGGCATATATTGCCGACCCTGTGGTGGTGGACGAGTTGCAGGACCTGGCACGCATCAGCGGTCTGCCTGAGTGTCCCCGCATCTCGATTTTTCACGCGTTGAATCAGAAAGCGATCGCGCGCCGTCACGCCCATAAATTGGGACGCCCTTACGAAGATCTCAACTTTGTGGTGGCCCACATGGGCGGCGGCATCTCCGTCGCAGCGCACCGCAAGGGGCGTGTTATAGACGTGAATAACGCTTTGGACGGAGATGGCCCGTTCGCACCCGAACGTGCGGGAACCCTGCCGGCAGGGTTCCTCGCCGCCCTGTGTTACTCGGGAAAATACACGCATGACGAGATTCTGAAAATGCTTTCAGGACGTGGCGGTCTGGTGGCACATTTAGGCAAAAACTCGGTTCAGTCTATTTGCGAGCAAGATATTGCCAATGGCGACGAACATGCCAAATTGATTCTCGACGCGATGAGCTACACGATCGCGAAGCAAATCGGCGAGATGGCTGTGGTATTGAAGGGTCAGGTCGACGCGATCGTCCTCACGGGCGGCGTGGCATACAACGATCCGGTAAACGATTTCATCCGTGCACACTGCTCATTTATCGCTCCGATCGCTATTTATCCGGGGGAAGACGAGATGGCGGCCCTGGCCTACAATGCCCTTGGCGTCCTGAAAGGAGAGATGACCCCGAAGGTTTATAAATAGAACTCCTTGTCCCGCCCTACATNNTCTTTATACAACGGAGGGTGAAGGCGTAGTTGACAGTATTGATGGCGGCATCTGTATTGGCATCATTGATACGAAAATGGAATCTTGGTGCAGATGTCGTAGAGATTGCTTCAGCAGGCCAGTAATCACCATGGTTGTGCTGCTGGCCTAAACCTCCATCGTGCGCATAACGGTACCCCGGCGAGGGGAGGAAGATGATAATAGAATTTTTTGTATCTTTGCCTCGATAATTATTTGGAACACAAATTTAGTACCTACTTCCGAACTTAGGCCGTTCAACAAGGGTACGATCTGTGTCCCAGGCTTCGCGTATCTACGCAGGTTTGGGCGCGGGGAGCGTCTCTTGGAGGGTATGCCTAAGACCTGGGAGTAGGATGCGAAACCGCGTCCTTTTTTTATGCCGAAAAAAACAAAAAATTTGAACCTCTGGCCAAAGTATCGTGGGATTACGAGGCTGTGCGTCAGGAGGTTGTAGATCGAGATTTGGACGCTCGTTGCGTCCAACAGTCGCAAATCCCGTGGACGGATGAATTTTACCGCATTCCGGGGATCACATACCAAATACGCTGGGTCAACAAGGATGAATTTTGGTTCTCCGTGGAACGTAACGGACTGGAGGTACGTATCCTGTTCCGTCACATTCGCCTGCTTCCGACAGGCATCATCAGACTCGTCGCATTGTGATCCCCACCGGGCGCGCGCATGTCGAGCTCCGCTCGCCATTATGCAAAAACAGAGACGATTTTCGTCTCTGTTTTTGCATCGGCCCTGCGGGCCGCGGCGCGCGCCACCCACAGACTTTTTTGCATCACCTTTCTTTGAGTCGTTGCACTTCTGACAGTTCCATATACGAGGCACCGTACTGGGACCCGAAACTCCCGCCGATGATGGCAATGAGATCCTTATCGGCAAGTTTACCATTGGTTTCTATATAGTCGATCGCATCGGCAACGAACCGATATTGATCCTGGTACCTGTCCTGCGGCAGTGGGTTGCGGAGGATGGGCGTCACACCATACGAGAGCGCGAGAATACGTTGCGCATGGATGGAGTAACACACCGCCACAACGGGCCTACGTCCACGGAATGCGGCGAGATAGCGTCCCGTGCGACCTGACACAGTATCGGCAACGACATACTTCACAGGCAGATTCAACGACGCACGCATAGCCGAACGTGACAGTTGTGCGGTAATTTCATGATTGACCGAGATCATATTGAGGTCCGTGATGGGCGGGAGACGTTCCTCGTCACGCTCGATCTCACGTGCTATTCGCGTCATCGTAGCGACGGCTTCCTGGGGATATTCACCCACGGCGGTTTCGTCGCTGAGCATCACTGCATCGGCACGTTGGTATATGGCATTCGCCACGTCACCCACCTCGGCACGCGTCGGACGCGGAGCATGGGTCATCGAGTAGAGCATCTGCGTGGCGATAATCACGGGACGCTTGGCGGCAATACAACGCTCCACGATCCTGCGTTGCACAACCGGAATCTGTTCGGCAGGCAGCTCCACACCCAGATCACCGCGTGCCACCATGATACCGTACGAATGTTCCAGAATCTCATCCAGGTTGTCGAGTCCCTGCTGATTTTCGATCTTCGAGATGATCTTGATGGGACTCTTGTGACGATCCAAAATCTCCTGTACGGCATGCAGGTCACGTGCATCGCGCACGAACGAATGGGCGATAAAATCGACATCGTTGTTGACGGCCCACTCGATGAATCGACGATCTTTTTCGGTCAACGAGGGCAGTTCAATCCGCACGCCGGGCACATTGACGCTCTTTCGCGACTTCATGTTTCCACCCACCGTAAACTCTGCGACGAGCTCATTATCAGCCTTTTCGACCACCGTAAGTTCCAACTCGCCATCGGCGATCAGCAACCGATGGCCCTCCTCAATCGCGTCCAGTGCGGAGGGCGAGTTCAGGTAGATAATTTCGCGTGTGGAGGTCGTTCCGTCGGCCGTGCCACGTACCCGCACGCGATCCCCCACCGCAAACGGAATGGGCTCGTCGACAGCCGTGACACGTATCTCGGGACCTTTCGTGTCCAGCATTACGGGAATCCCCGCATCGACACGCCGCACCGCCTCGACGATCTTCGCAGCACCCTCCTCGGTGGTGTGTGCCGAATTAATCCGCACCACATCCATACCGGCCTCGTACAGTCCGCGGATAAAGGTTTCATCGGCACGGAAGTCCGCCAGCGTAGCCACTATTTTAGTCTTCTTTCCCCCGCCCAAGCCATGTTTTTCTTCCGAAAAACAAGCACCCTCGGGGGTCACGTTTTTACTACTCATAATGCTAAAATTGCAATTTTGTAAGAATCCAATCCGAACCCTGCGATACTTCCGCGCACGACCCCTGCCAACAGCGACACGTGACGAAACTCCTCCCTCGCCTGCGGGTTCGATATATGTACCTCTACGACAGGCGTTTGCACGCTCGCCACGGCATCCCGCAACGCCACCGACGTATGCGTATACCCTCCCGCATTGAGTACAATCGCATCCACCCCACCCCGCTGCACGGCATCAATCAACTCGCCCTCGTGATTCGACTGAAAATAGGCGATTTCATGCTGCGAAAACTCCTCCCGAAGTACTTCCAAGTAGCTCTCGAAGCGCACATCGCCATAAATTTCCGGTTCACGCGTACCCAACAGATTCAGGCTGGGACCGTTCAAAATCAGTATTTTCATTGTTCTACTATATACACTTTTTCATTGGGTCGCTTCATCATATACCGTTCCCTCGCAAACTTCTCCAACCGGTCATCGTAACGCAATCCCTCCATCAGCACACTGTCATATTCGATACGTGCCTCGTAGTCCGCCTTACGGCGTTCCAGGTCACGGATCTCGCGACGTATCTCCCACGCGTGCATCAGGTTACGACCGACGACAAACACCGTGAACAGCATGATCACACCGCACACCGTCAACCAAAATCCCTTGCCGAAACGAACCGTCATTTCATTTATTGAATTTCGATATACTTATGTGTCTGTAACGACAAGCCCCACTGCGGGTTTCGTTTGATGTACTCCACCACCACCGGAACGATCCGTTTTCTCACACCCCATTCGGGTTGCAGGTAGAGTCGGCACCCATTTTTCACCTTTCCGGCACACGCCTCCGCCCACTCCAAATCCTTCCGGCTGTGGATCACCACTTTCAACTCATCCGCATGCCCGTAATTTTCCTCCACCGGAGGATGGTGTTGCTTCGGCGAGAGGCATACCCAGTCGAAACTCCCGCTCCACGTCCCCGCCCCCGAGGTCTCGAGCCACACCTCCATACCGGCCTCATGCAATGCCTCCGTCAACGGCCCCAGGTCGTGCAACAGCGGTTCGCCACCGGTCACCACAACGGCACACGCTCCCGACTCTTTTGCCATCGCCGCCAACTCCCGCGCGCAGGCGTGGGCCTCGCTTCGCG
>DBDB01000024.1 GCA_002293345.1 Alistipes sp. UBA943 | reverse complement strand
AAAGGTGTACAAAATCTGTTCATAGATTTTGTACTGTGTGGCGGTGGCGCCTCAGCTACGGCCGCTTTTACTTCCCTAAGCCCCAACTGTCGCTTTCTTAGAAGAAAGTGACCCAAAGAATTTCGGGCGATACTTCGTATCCCTCCTTCTGCGCGAAGACAAAGCCTTTGCTTAGTGTTCCTACTTTTCGGTTCTGTGATGAGATTCAGAAATGTTGCGAGAAACCTACCCCTAAAACACCTTTCTTAAAGGTGTCGCGACCAAAAATCTCATCCCTCCCTAATAATTAATGCGCGTAGCGCGCTAAAACAGAAAATTCCACTAATCCCGTAAAACAAGTTTTCAATTTTGGCTAAAGCCAAAATTGAAAACGAAATAAAATCACCCCCTCCTGGGGGAGGGGGCAGGGGGTGGGGAAAATGCCTTTTCACCAAAAAGCGGCGGTCTTAAAAAAAGGTTTGAAGGAATAAAGAGAAGCATTATAAGAAAAACTTATAGTAAGTTCAAAAACGATAGATAAAACCTATGGATTGTTAATAAAAATCCCCGCTTTGAGGCGGGGATTTTATTCATCGAGACGCAAAATTTAGTCCTTGAATTTGGCGCCCAAAAACTCCCTGTTCAGGCGTGCGATATGGGCGATCGAGATGCGTTTCGGACACTCGGCTTCACACGCACCCGTATTGGTACAGTTACCGAATCCGACTTCATCCATCTTGGCCACCATCGCTTTGGCACGTCGTGCACCTTCGACTTTACCCTGTGGCAATTTGGCCAAAGATGACACCCGAGCAGCCACAAACAGCATTGCAGAGCCATTTTTACACGTCGCCACGCACGCACCGCAACCGATACAGCTCGCCGCATCCATCGACTCATCGGCATCGGCCTTGGGGATCGGAATGGCGTTACCGTCCGGCACAGAATTGGTACGTACGGATACGAATCCACCCGCCTGCAGCACCTGTTCAAATGCATTGCGGTTCACCACCAAATCCTTGATCACGGGGAATGCCGCCGAACGCCACGGCTCGATCGTGATCGTACCTCCATCCTTAAATTTACGCATGTAGATCTGACACGTCGTGGCACCGTCGCTCGGACCGTGGGCACGTCCGTCCACATGCAACGAACACATGCCGCAGATACCCTCACGACAATCGTGATCGAATGCCACAGGCTCGTGCCCCTCTTGAATGAGGTTGTTGTTGAGGATATCGAGCATCTCCAACAGCGACGTGTCGGCGGAGATATTCTCCACTTTATAGGTCTCGAAACGACCCTTCGATTTGGCGTTGCTTTGACGCCATACTTTCACATTGAAGTTCATATGCTTAGTCCTTATAGTTACGTTGTGACGGCTGCACCGTCTCCCATGTCAGCACCTCTTTTGTCATCACGGGTTCCGCGTCGGGACCTTTGTAGGCCCACACCGCCACGTACGCAAAGTTCTTATCGTCACGCAACGTCTCACCGTCCTCCGTCTGATGTTCCACGCGGAAGTGACCGCCGCACGACTCCTCGCGGTTCAGAGCGTCGCGCGCCATCAGCTCGCCCAACTCCAAATAGTCCACCAAGCGCAATGCTTTCTCCAACTCCACATTGAAATCCAACGCTTCGCCGACCACCTTCACGTCCTTCCAGAACTCATCGCGCAACGCACGGATCTCACCGATGGCGCGCGTCAGAGACTCCTTAGAGCGGGCCATGCCGACGTTCTCCCACATGATGTGACCCAGCTTTTTGTGCAGATCGTCCACTGTCTGTTTGCCCTTAATGGCCATCAGTTTCTCAATCTTCTCCCGAATCTCCTTCTCCACAGCATCGAATGCCGCCGTGTCGGTTTTCACCTTCGGCGCCTGGATCTTCTTCGACAGATAATCACCGATCGTGTATGGCAGCACGAAATAGCCGTCCGCCAGACCCTGCATCAGTGCCGATGCGCCCAAACGGTTCGCACCGTGATCCGAGAAGTTTGCCTCGCCGATCGCGTACAGTCCCGGGATCGTCGTCATCAAATTGTAATCCACCCAGATACCGCCCATCGTGTAGTGCACCGCCGGGAAGATCATCATCGGTTGCTCGTAGGGATTCACGTCCGTGATCTCCTCATACATATCGAACAGGTTTCCGTAACGCTGCTTGATGGTCTCCTTACCGAGACGCTCGATCGCCGTTTTGAAGTCCAGGAATACCGCCAGACCCGTCTCGTTCACACCGAATCCCGCATCGCAACGCTCTTTCGCGGCACGTGACGCCACGTCGCGCGGAACCAGGTTACCGAACGCCGGATAGCGACGCTCCAGATAGTAATCGCGATCCTCCTCCGCAATGTTCGACGGCAATAGTTTACCGCTGCGGATCGCCTCCACGTCCTCAATTTTCTTAGGTACCCAGATGCGTCCGTCGTTACGCAACGACTCGGACATCAAGGTCAATTTCGACTGTTGCGTGCCGTGTACCGGAATGCACGTCGGGTGGATCTGCGTGAAACACGGATTCGCGAATCCGGCTCCCTTCCTGTAACACTGGAAGGCCGCCGAACCATTCGACGCCATGGCGTTCGTCGACAAGAAAAATACGTTGCCGTAACCTCCCGATGCCACCACTACAGCGTGTGCTCCAAAACGTTCCAACTCGCCCGTCACCAGATTTCGCGCGATGATTCCCTTCGCCTCGCCGTCCTCCACGACCACATCCAGCATCTCGTGACGCGGGTAGCTCTTCACACTGCCGTTGGCGATCTCCTTATTGAGCACCGAATAGGCACCCAGCAACAACTGCTGCCCCGTTTGTCCGCGTGCGTAGAATGTACGCGACACCTGCGCACCGCCGAATGAACGGTTGTCCAACAAGCCGCCGTACTCGCGTGCAAAAGGTACTCCCTGTGCCACACACTGGTCGATGATCAGGTTCGACACCTCAGCCATGCGGTACACGTTCGCCTCGCGCGCGCGGTAATCGCCGCCCTTGATCGTGTCGTAAAACAGTCGATACACCGAGTCGTTGTCATTCTGGTAGTTCTTCGCCGCGTTGATACCCCCCTGGGCAGCGATGGAGTGCGCGCGACGAGGCGAATCCTGGATGCAGAACACCTTCACATTGTACCCCAACTCGCCCAACGCAGCAGCGGCAGATGCACCGCCCAACCCCGTGCCGACAATAATGACGTCCAGTTTGCGCTTGTTAGCCGGACTCACGACCTTGATCTCGGCCTTATGCTTGCTCCACTTTTGCGACAACTCGCCGGCCGGAACTTTAGATTCTAACTTGTACATATCTTATGCTTTTACTCTTCAATTAAAACTGGAACCAACTGAAATTTGTGCGCAGATAAAAAACGACCACCACCGCCGCAAATCCCAGGAACATCAACGTCGATACCACTTGCGACACCCGTTTCAAGCGCGGCAACCACTTCGCGTTGCTCAATCCAGACGACTGGAACATCGACCACACGCCGTGCGTCAGATGGAACCACATCGCGAAGAACCACACCAGGTACAACACCACGTTATACCACTTCGAGAACGTATGGGCGATCAACGCCGCACCCTCCGTAGGAGACAATCCCAACGAGTTTTCGTGCTGCCCCATGATCTCCACCAGCTGCATCTTGGACCAAAAATGCACCAGGTGCATTCCCAAGCCCAACAGGATAATCACGCCCAGTGCCAACATGTTCTTCGACGCCCACGATACGCCCTTCTCCTTGACCGTCATCGCGTAACGTTGCGTACCGCGTGCCCTATAGTTGTTCAGCGTCAGGATAACGGCATAGATCATGTGGACGGCAATCAGCACCATCAGCCCCACAGTGGCAACCAGCGCGTACCAATTGGCGCCCAGAAATTCGCAAATCATGTCATACGCCTCCGCCGAAAAGATCGCCACCACGTTCATCGACATGTGGAACAGCAGAAACAACACCAAAGCACAGCCCGTGATACTCATCACGAACTTCTTACCCAACGAAGAGTGGATCAGATAACTACTCATAATAAAATTATATTCTTTTAACTATTTTTGCGTCAAATGCACCACAAAGATAATCAATTATTCGATATGGACAAATCCATCCTGCGTAAAGAGATGAAAGCCAAAAATCTGGCCCTCACGCCGCGTGAACGTGCCGATTTGTCCGACGCCATCTTTCGACACATCGAGTCGCTGCCTGAGTTCCGTGACGCACACACGATCGCCGTCTTCGAGTCACTTCCGGATGAACCCGATACCGCGGCAGCGCTTGCGCGATGGGCTGCCGAAGGCAAACGCATAGTGCTGCCGCGGATCGTCGACTGGGGTGCATGCCACATGACGTTCGACATCCCGCCCACAGAAATAGATCTGTTTGTCGTCCCCGGTGTCGCGTTCACCCCATCCGGACACCGCCTCGGACGTGGCAAGGGTTTCTACGACCGATACCTGCATCGCTCCAGCGCTCCCAAAATCGGCATCTGTTACCCCCATCAACTCATCCCGTCACTCCCCACGGAACCGCACGACATTCTGATGGATCAGGTCGTTTACAATTGTCCCTCCCTACATTAGATCTTTATACAACGCAGGGAGAGGCCGTACCCGACGAGACCGGTATTCGTATAGTACCCCGAGGAATAGAAGAGCAATCGTCGCGCATCCGTAGTAGAAGCCGCCTGCCAGGACCAGTAGTTCCCGTCGGAAGTCTGACCACCCATCTGCCCATCGGAGAAGTAACGGTACCCCGGCGCGGGGAGGAGAAGG
>DBDB01000102.1:14690-33431 GCA_002293345.1 Alistipes sp. UBA943 | reverse complement strand
GCCGCAAAAAAATCAAAAACGACTAAGCCCCGGGGGTGCTTCGCCGAAGGCGATAGCTTGGGCGGGGCCAAAGCGGGGAGGATCATCACAAAACCCGCGATGCTCCGATACGGAAAAGTTGCGGTGTGAGCCACTCGGAGCCGAGAATTTCCTGAACAATCGTGTAGTATAGGGCGGCATCTTCTGGCGTACGGATACCTCCGGCAGCCTTGAAACCAACTTTACGTCCTGTTTTTTCGTGATATTCGCGAATCGCGAGACACATGACGACGGCAGCTTCGGGGGTGGTGTTCGTATCGACTTTCCCGGTGGAGGTCTTGATAAAATCGGCACCCGACTCCATGGCGATCATCGCGGCCAATCGAATCTGTTCCGGGGATTTAAGCACGCCTGTTTCGAGTATCACTTTAAGCACGACACCGGTCGTTTCGGCACGCAGCACCTCCAATTCCGCTCTGACTTCGTCATACCTGCCGTCCAAAAACTTCCCGACATTCATGACAACATCAACCTCATCGGCACCGTGCTCAATAGCCATGGCCGTTTCGAGCACCTTCACTTCGAGAAACGTTTGCGACGCAGGAAATCCGCCCACAACACTCGTAATACGCATATCAGTACCGTCGATGACCACCCCCACCGTCTCGACGAACGACGGATACACACATATGGATGCCACGTGACCGCCGCCCTCCCGCTCGCGGTGCGAGGCCATCTCGATGGCCTTCCGGGCCAAGGCCCGCACCGACTCTTCGGAGTCGGTCACCGCGAGCGTGGTCAGGTCGAGCACCGAACGACAAAACTCGTACACGGATTCGGTATAGTTGTGTTTGGCGGCCTCTTGAAGGCGTAAAACCTCTTGTGCAATCTCTTTCATGCGGTAAAGATAACAAAAAAACCGCACCCAAAATGAGTGCGGTTTTTCATTTGTTGCAGCCTCTTAGAGGAGACCGTTGCGGTACATTTCAGCGAAATGCACATCTTGACGCGCTTTGGCAGCCAATGAACTGTCCTTAGAAACAGCTGTGTTCAACTGAGCCTGTGCTTCGCTAAGATCACCCTGACGGGCAGCGATCACTGCACGAAGGTAGTCGGCGTGTGCCGAATTGTCATCAGCGATGGCACGCTTGGCGGCCGTGTAGTCATTGATCTGAATATTAGCCACGGCAGCGTTAACACCGGTGAGCTGACGGGCAGCCTCGTTGTAGTTGCCACCCAACGCATTCACCATGCTCTGCGTACGTGCATCGGCACCACGGGCATACTGACGAGCAGTCTCCATATCGCCATTGGCAGCGTGTGCCAAGGCGAGGTTGTTCGTGATGGTGGGATCGCTGGTCAGGTCGGAAGCCTTCTCGATGGATTTCAGCGCAGCTGCCTCATTACCGTTACGCATCTGCTGAATACCGAGGTTGTTGTAGGCACGTGCGTCGTTATACGTCGCAGCGGCATACTCCAACAGACCGGTACGTACCGTGTTGTCCCGTGCGTTCTCGGCCAGGTAGAGCAACTCGTTGAGGCTCAACTCGTTGAGTTTACCTGCATTCACGAGAGCCACCATCTCCGCATCGGTTTTACCCTCGATGTCGGTGCTGTTCACGATCGCCGAACGACGAAGCTCAGGCAGGATCTCGGTACGCAACTCGTTGTACACGCTCGACATGTTCTTAATCTCGGCCTCGCGCTGCGTGGACGACGAGTACATGCTCAACACCTGCAAGATCATCTCCTTGTCCTTGATGTTCGACTCGCGAACCAGTTTCTGGAAACCTTCCCAGTCTTCACCATAAGCAGCCACGTCGATATCGAGACCCGAACCTTTCAGCAATTTTGCAATCGCACGGTCGCCGGACTGCGAACGCTGTTTCGACAAGCGGTCATTCAACGTCTCGGGACCATCGGGCGACGCGTAACCTTTCACAGCCAAGTGCTGTGTGGCACGGGGGTTTCCTTTCTTCGTATTCACATCGGCTTTGAAGGCGTTCAGATCGGCAGCTTTGAGGGCGGCGTTCGTCACAACGGCACTGTTGATCGCGTAACGGATCTCTGTGCTGTTCACCTCTGTGGTGATGCGTTTGTAATTGCTCGGCATAGGCGTCATCGCGTCGGCGATCATCAGATCCTGCTGCAACGTGTTCACACCCTCGGCCACTTTCAAGCCCGAAGCGCGTACGGCGGCCGCGTCGTTCATGTCGACGGGTTTACCCGTGTGAGCATCCACCAACTGGAACTCCGCGTCGGGTTTGCATTTCACCTCCATACGGAGATCCAACTGCGATACGCGCATGCGCTCGTCGAAAGGAAACTCGACATGCATCGTGAACTCACCACCTTGCTTGTTGTCTACCACCGTGTAGTTGTCGTTGACTTTCGAGCCCTGGAAATATTTGGGCTGACCGGCCATCTCACCCTCCGCGAACACGATCACGGGGACGATCTTCACGATCGCTTTCGGGTTGAAGTACTTCGCGGGGAACGTAGCATGTACGTCCGTCTCCACGACACCGGCGTTGAGTGTCAACATGGTGGGATTGCATGTCAGGGAGATGTCGTCGCTATTCTTCGCCATCTTCTTGAAACAGTTACAACTCGTCAGTGTCAGAGCCACTACTCCGAGCACCAAGCTCAATTTGATTAACTTTTTCATAAATGTTTTAAATTAAGATTGTTCTTTTTCGTCTACCAAGATAGGTATAATTCAAAAATCGTGCAAATTCCCCACCCAAGCTATGCGTTTTTTTCAAAAAACGCAAACACCCCTTCTCGCTATCGACGCGGTTTGCGGTCGCGATCGCGGTCACCCCTCTCGGGACGCTCCGGACGCTCGGGCTCCACCCATCCTTCGGGCTGCGGGAGCAACGTACGACGCGACAACTTCAACTTGCCCGTCTTGGAATCGATACCGATCACCTTCACGTCGATCTGGTCACCCTCTTTGAGGCCCGTCTGCTCCATCGTATCGAAACGCTTCCAGTCGATCTCCGAGATGTGCAACAGCGCATCCTTGCCGGGAAGTATCTCCACAAACGCACCGAACGGCATGATCGAACGCACCTTGCCGTTGTACACGTCACCCACTTCGGGCATGGCCGTGATACCCTTGATACGTGCCAACGCGGCATCCATCGCATCCTTATCCGTACCGAAAATATCCACGACACCTTTGTTGTCCACCTCCGTGATCTGCACAGTGGTACCGGTAGTTTTCTGAATATCCTGGATCACCTTACCTCCAGGGCCGATCACGGCACCGATCATATCCTGCGGGATGATGATCTGCACGATACGCGGCACGAACGGACGGTAGTCTCCACGCGGCTCGGCCAACGTTTCGGTCAACTTACCGAGGATATGCATACGTCCCACACGCGCCTGCTCCAACGCTTTGGACAACACTTCGTACGACAGTCCGTCCACCTTGATATCCATCTGCGTGGCGGTGATACCATCCTTGGTACCCGTCACCTTGAAGTCCATGTCACCCAGATGATCCTCGTCGCCGAGAATGTCGGACAACACGGCCCACCGTCCCGTTTCGGAATCCGAGATCAATCCCATGGCGATACCGGACACCGGTTTTTTGAGTTTCACACCGGCATCCATAAGGGCCAGCGTACCGGCGCACACGGTTGCCATGGAGGACGAACCGTTCGATTCCAAAATATCCGACACGACACGCACGGCATACGGATTCTCCTCGCCCAGGGGCACCATCGGTTTGAGGGCGCGCCACGCCAAGTTACCGTGACCGATCTCGCGACGGCTCAGACCACGCACGGGTTTCGCGTCACCGGTCGAGAAAGGCGGAAAGTTATAGTGCAACACGAACTGCTCGTCGCCTTGACGGAGCACCTCGTCAATCTGCTTTTGGTCCATTTTGGTACCCAACGTAACGGTCGTCAACGACTGCGTTTCGCCGCGCGTGAAGATAGCCGAACCGTGGGCTGCGGGGAGGTAACCCACCTCGCACCAGATCGGACGGATCTCGTCCGTCTTACGTCCATCGAGACGCACCCCTTCGTCGAGGATCATGTTGCGCATCGCTTTCTTCTGCACATCGTCGTGGAAATATTTACGGATCAACGACGCCTTCTCAGTCAACTCCTCCTCCGAGAATTTCGACATGAATTCCGCTTCGAGAGCCACAAAGGCATCCGAACGCTCGTGTTTCATGGTGCCGCCCGTGGCGATTTTGTACGCCTTGTCGTACGTCTCCTTGATGACCTGCTTGCGCAACTCCTCATCGTTCGTCTCGTGACAGTACGTGCGTTTGTCCGACTTGCCGACCTCCTTCATCAGTTCGATCTGCACGGCACAGTGACGCATGATCTCCTCGTGTGCGAACTTGATCGCGTCGAGCATCACCGCCTCGCTCACCTCCTTCATCTCACCCTCGACCATCATGATATTGTCGATCGTACCGGCCACCATAATATCCAGATCCACATTCTGCATCTGTGAGAACGTGGGGTTGATCACAAATTTACCGTCGATACGAGCCACACGCACCTCCGAGATCGGGCCGCCGAACGGAATATCGCTCACCGCCAATGCCGCCGAAGCTGCCAAACCTGCCAGTGCGTCGGGTTGAATATCCTTGTCGGCCGAAACCAGATTCACCGTCACAAACACATCGGCATGGTAATCGGCGGGGAACAGCGGCCGCAACGCGCGGTCGATCAGTCGTGCCACCAATATCTCATTATCGCCGGGGCGTGCCTCTCGCTTCAGGAACCCTCCCGGATAACGCCCTGCGGCCGCGTATTTCTCTTTGTATTCCACCTGAAGCGGCATGAAATCCACATCGGGTTTCGCCTCTTTGGCCGCTACCACGGTAGCCAACAGCATCGTGTCACCCATCTTGACGACCACCGATCCATCGGCCTGTTTGGCCAGTTTACCCGTCGAAATCTCGATCGTCCGGCCGTCTGCCAGGCGGATCTCCTTACGGATTTCGTTGTACAACTTGTTTTCCATCATCTTATTTTTCTACGTCTAAATGTCGATTCAATAAAAAGGGCCTTCCCATGAGGTCGGCCCTTTTTTTAGCGTCGCAAATTGAGGGTCTTGACGATCGCACGGTAACGTTCGATGTCACGCTCCTTCAAATACTCCAACAACTGGCGGCGTTTACCTACGAGGCGAAGCAGCGAACGTTGCGTTCCGAAGTCGTGCTTGTTGCTGCGCAGGTGGTTCGTCAGGTGGGCGATGCGGTAGGTAAACAACGCGATCTGGCTCTCTGCGGAACCCGTGTCCTTGACCGACGCACCGTGTTGCGTGAAGATTTCCTGTTTCTTTTCAGGTGTTAAATAGCTCATTACACTATGTATTATCACACTCTACGACGCATTCCCACTGCGGGAATCACGCCAGAGCGCGGGGCGAAGATACAAAATAAATTAAGAAAGAAAAAGAAAAAAGGTTTATCTTTACCTCATGAAAAATTATTTAATTGTAGCTGCGTTGCTTTTAGGTGCCTGCACGAGGAGCGACTACACGGTTTTGGAGGGGAACATGCTCGGAACGACGTACCGTGTGGTGAGCGACGTGGCGATAACGCCGGAGGAGATGGCACGTCTGGATGCCGAGATGCAGGCGTCAATGTCGATTTTCGATGAGACGTCGCTGCTGAACTGCCTGAACCGTAACGAGACGGAGACGGTCGATCGACACATTACCTACAACCTGGCCCTGGCGCAGGAGATCGGCGAGTTGAGCGATGGGTATTACGACGTGACGGTGAAACCGCTGGTCGACGCGTGGGGGTTTTCGGGCAAAAAAGGAGAGGACAAGCCGAACGTGGATTCACTGCTGCAGTTGGTCGGATTCCGCCGCGTGTTCATCCACAACGGCAAGCTGCGCAAGGAGGATCCACGCATTCAGCTCGATTTCAATTCCATTGCGAAGGGCTACACGGTCGATCAGGCGGCCGAAATTTTGGAGTCGAAGGGGGCGGAAAATTACCTGGTCGAGATCGGCGGCGAGTGTCGTGCGAAGGGGGTGAACCGCGAGGGAAAGCCATGGCGCGTGGGAATCGAAACGCCCCCCGCCCAAGCTATGCGATCTTCGAGCGCAAGCACCCCCGGGGGAGAGGAGGCAAATGGAGGCATTACAACGATCGTTCATCTGACGGAACACGGCCTTGCCACATCGGGTAACTACCGTCGGTTTCGTCGCGACCACCGGGGCAATAAAATTGCCCACACGCTCGACCCGCATACGGGTCGCAGCGTGCAGTCGCGGTTGCTATCCGCGACCGTGGTCGCCGAAACGGCAGCGCGTGCGGATGCGATGGCAACGATGTTCATGAGCATGGGACACGCCCGTGCCACAGCCTTCGTGAAGGCACACCCGGAGTCGAAAGTGGTCTTTATTTTCGATAACGAGACGTGGATATCCCCCGCGATGAAAGATCTTGTGAAGCGATGAAAGTGCTGTTTCTCTACAACCCGCAATCGGGTAAGGGCAAAGGTGAAGTGAGTGTGCGTCGCGTGCGGGAGCTATTCCGTGATGCGGGGTACAAAGTGACGGTCCACGCGATAGATTTTCGCAAAAATCCATTCGAGGGGGTTGACGATCTGGATCTTGTAGTGATCGCCGGAGGTGACGGCACAGTCAATTACGTCGTGAATCGCATGATGGAGTTGGGGCTCAACTTGCGCCTGGGCATCATCCCCTCCGGCACGGCGAACGATTTTTCACGCGCCTTGGGCATGTCGATCGACCCGATGCGTGCGGCGCGTCAGATCCTCGACGGACACGAGGAGCGCATCGACTGCGGACGTGTGAACGGGAGCTATTTCGTGAATATTTTCAGCTTCGGCATCTTCACAACGACGTCCCAACGCACGCCCGACGACCTGAAACACCGCATCGGCAAGTTGGCGTATATCATCGAGGGTGTGAAGGAGTTCCGCGCCATGCACGGCATCCCACTTCAGATTCAGGCCGACGGCGAGTCGTTCGATTTTCACTCCCTGATGGCACTGATTTTCAATGGAGAGACGGCCGGAGGGTTCCACCTGGCACCGCGTTCGAGCCTCAAAGACGGGCTTTTCGATTGCGTGCTACTGGAGAAGCAACGGGGGTGGCGTGGCTACTGGCGTTCGATTTGCGGGATGATTCTGCATCTGTTGGGCTCCAAGGCACGCGAGGTGCGTCATTTCCGTGCCGCAACGATCGACATCACCTCTCCGCTCAACGAGCCCACCGACGTGGATGGCCAGAAGGGCGCCGATTTCCCGCTTCATATCGAGTGCCTGGCGGGTGCGCTGCGTGTCGTCTGCCCGACAAGGTAGCACCTTCTCCTCCCCGCGGCGGGGTGGCGTGACGTCACCGGGCCACTTGGGCGTCAGATTACCCGTGGGTTTCTCTGGGCGACCGAAGCCGTCCAAGTCGAAGATGACCCTCGAATGCAGGCGGATCACTTTTTTCTCGATGCGGGTCGCACGATTCACGATGACACATACTATCCGGAAGCCGCCCTCTCCCTTCGTTGTATAAAGATCTAATGTAGGGCGCGACAAGGTTTTCGGCTCCGTAGAAGCCGTTGCCTGCCCCCGAGGAGGGGGGGGGGCAGGCAAGAAATTGAATTGACAATTTTTTCTTATATTTGTCCTGAAAATACAGCCTAATCGCTCCAAATTACAACCTTGATTGATTTAGGCACTCTTTTAGTAGAGCACGTTCTGGCGTGTGTCTGCTTTGTAAGAGTGGAGGGCGTTGTAACCCTGGAGCGAGCATCGTAGATGCGCGCCTTTTTTATGGGCGTTTGGGTTTAAAAATTTAAAACTTAACGCCATGAATTTTCCAAGAAATCCACCATAGATGATGATCTAACGCAGTTTTTCAGGCGCCCACAGGCGTGCGGAGGGGCAGGGTGCTTTTTCCGTGCGGGGATGATTTGCGAATTGAACAGTATACGTACGCATGCGCGCGCAGGGGTCATCTTTGGCTCCCGTAACGCCAAATAGTCACCACCGCTGCGGCCGAGACGCCTTCCAGGCGTCCCTCAAAGCCCAACCCTTCGGTTGTTGTGGCTTTGAGCGAGACATCTTCGATGTCTACGGCCGCCGCGTTTGCGATCGCTGCACGCATCGAGTCGATATATGGACGCAGACGTGGTTGTTGCATGGCGATGGTACAGTCGATATTTCCGATCGAATAACCGCGATCATGGATCAGCGCCACGGTTCGCGAGAGCAGGATTTTCGAGTCTATACCTTTGAATTCGGCGGACGTATCGGGGAAATGTGTACCGATATCCCCGAGTGCGGCGGCACCCAATAGCGCGTCGCAGATAGCATGTATCGCCACATCGCCATCCGAATGAGCCACACATCCCTTGTCGTGAGGTATCGTCACGCCACCCAACACCAAGGGCAATCCGATGCCGAGTGCATGCACGTCATACCCGTACCCGATCCTGAATTTTGTCGCCATAGAAAAAATTTTTCGTAAAGATAGTGATTTTTTATACTTCTCCTCCCCGTGGCGGGGTGGCGTAACACCTCCGGTGGCCCGTTGTACAATCAGACTGAATACGGGGACTATTGGTCATGGCAGGCAATATCTACGACGGGTGCACTAAGGTTGTACTTCGATTCCGGCAGCTTCACTACGAATACCTATGGCATCGCAAACGCCTTCCCCCTCCGCTGTATAAAGATCTAATGTAGGGCGGGACAAGGATCCTCTCCGCGTCGGGGTATCGTCACCGCTCCGATGGGACGCTGGGCCGTCAGACTGTCTACGGAATCTACTGGTCCTCCATGACAAATAACACCTCAATAGATGCGCGAAGATTGTTCTTCGAGACGACGACGTTCAACACGAATATCGAACCCATCGGGTACGCCTACTCCCTGCGTTGTATAAAGATCTAATGTAGGGCGGGATAAGGATTTTTTCTTATCTTTGCCCTCAAATACAGCCTAAACGCTCCAAACCCACCACGTTTCCAGATTTAGGCACTCTCTTAGCGGAGCACGTTCTGGCGTGCGTCTGCTTTGTGAGAGTGAGGGGGCTGTGGTGGTCCAGGAGCGTGCATCGTAGATGTGCGCCTTTTTTGTGCGGTTAGGTTGAAAAAATGTAAAACTTAAAACTTAATCGTTATGCAAGAAAAGTGAAGTGCGAAGTGGAAATCTTCACCGGGAGAGGGGAAATCGTGGAGGTACATTCGTTCAAGGATGGCGTATGGAAACCGTTCGATGTGCAAGTTGGGTACTACATTACGGGGCATTCGTTGGCCAAGCTGATCATCGAAAACCCGGAAATGTCGCACGTCGAAACGGTCGGTGGTAATCCGAATGGGATCTTATTTTATGACGTGGCCTTCAACGAGGTCACGGGTAAACCCATGCATCGACGAGGGAGACTCAGAAAAGTTCCCCTTCCTGAGTGGGGAAATCGAAACCTAAATGTTTGTACGCCAGCGATGTAGCTTCACGTCCGCGGGGCGTGCGCTTCAGGAAACCCTCCTTGATCAGGAACGGCTCGTAGACCTCCTCGATCGTACCGGACTCCTCGCTCACGGCGGTGGCGATCGTGTTCAGTCCCACAGGGCCGCCGTTGAATTTCTCGATGATCGCGTGGAGGATCTTGTTGTCCATCTGGTCCAGACCCCGAGCGTCGATGTTAAGCGCACGTAACGCTACACGCGTGATCTCCAGGTCGATATGCCCTTCGCCTTTGACCATGGCAAAGTCGCGAACGCGACGCAACAGCGCGTTCGCGATACGCGGGGTACCCCGCGAGCGAAGGGCCACCTCCAACGCCGCATCGTTGTCGATCGACACACCCAAAATGCGTGACGATCGCTCGACGATACCCTGCAACACCGGTCCGTCGTAGTACTCCAAGTGGCACTGGATGCCGAATCGGGCGCGTAGCGGTGACGTCAGCAGTCCGCTTCGCGTCGTGGCACCGATCAACGTGAAGGGCGCCAACTCGATCTGGATCGAACGTGCTGCGGGGCCTTTGTCGAGCACAATGTCGATCTTGTAATCCTCCATCGCCGAGTAGAGATACTCCTCCACGACGGGCGACAGGCGATGGATCTCGTCGATAAACAGCACGTCGCCCGGAGACAGGTTCGTGAGCAATCCCGCCAAATCGCCCGGTTTGTCCAACACCGGACCCGACGTGACACGCAACTGGGCCTTCATTTCGTTCGCCACGATATTGGCGAGTGTCGTTTTGCCCAATCCCGGAGGGCCGTGCAACAGCACATGATCCAGTGAATCGCCACGCATCAGCGCCGCAGCGATAAACACACGCAGGTTGTCGACCGTCTTGTCCTGCCCGTCGAAATGCTCCAGCTCCCGCGGGCGGATCTGCTCCTCAAACTCGGTGTCGGTCTCGATATGTCGCGCCGTCTTCTTCACGATGACAAAGGTACTCTTTTTTTGCAAGATTTTCACTATCCATTGTCCATTATCAATTATACATTATCTTCGCGCCGTGAAGAAATTAGTGACCTCTCTTTTTGTCGTCGCGATGGCGGCAGTCGCGTTTGCGAGTCCCGAATTCGACACGGATTTCGATACCGGTAGCGTGGGGCGTGTCACGGAACTCGATTCCACCTGGTACCACCCTACTCCCAACGACTCGATCGAGGTGCGTGCCTATCTGATCCGTCCGCGCTGGGATCCGCGTAATCCCGTCGATACGACACTCCTGCCGAGCTGTCGATGGTTCCATTTTCGCATGACCGGCGTACGTGACAAGTGGATCTTTATGACTATTCCGTATACCGAGGTCCGTCGCCCGTTCTACTCGTACGATGGCGAAAATTACGTGCGTTTCGATGCCACGGACGGGATCTATCCGCAGGGGTTGCAGAAGATCTTTACCCGTGACACAGTCTACATCGCCTATCACGAACCCTATACCCATGCCCGTCACGCCGCGAAACTGCACGAGTGGGATGCGTCGCCGCACGTCCATGTCGACACGATAGGATACAGTGATAACGACCGTCCGGTGGCGATGCTCACGCTCACCGATACCGCTTCGACGTGGAAAGAGAAACGGCGCGTGTGGATACATTCACGGGTGCATACGAGCGAGGCACCGGCGGCATGGCACCTGGAATCGTTGGTGGACGAGTTGCTGGGCGAAACGTCCCTCGCACGGCGATTGCGGCAGCGGGTCGAGTTTTATATCGTGCCGCAGACCAATCCGGATGGCGTCGAGGGGGGGTACTCGCGTTCCACTCCGACGGGTGTGAATATGGAAGTCAACTGGGATCATCCCGATTCGCTGACTGTTCCTGAGGTGCGGATATTGAAACGTACGCTCGACAGTTTGACATCCACCGGACCGTTCGACGTGGCACTCAACATGCACTCGCAAAGTACGCCTTTCGTCACCTATTGGGTGCATTCGGCACGCTCGACGTCCGTCGCGATGCATCGCCGCAAGTTGCAACTTTCGGCCCTCACGATGACACACACGCCCTATTACCGCCGTATCGACCAACGTACCTCCACCCTTGCGCCACGCTATTTCGAGGGGTGGATGTGGGACAAATTCGGGGAAGCAACAGTGGCCGTAACGTTCGAAACGCCATACAGTTACTACCGTAACGACCCCGAGGGGACATGGGTGAGTCGCGCGACGCTCAAAAAATTAGCACATGCGAATCTATTGGCATTGAATGATTTTTTTCAGTTTTTCTGATGAAAGCACAGTATCTGTGTCACTTTGCTCATCGATCGGTCGGTTACGTACGTCCGAGTACGCGTCCTTCCTCTCGACTTCACAAAGCCCCACGTCTACCGCACTTTGATCAGAAGATTGGATTTTTTCGAGTGTTTTTTGTGGAATGGGGATTTTTTATTTATCTTCGCGTTGCCAATGGCGAGTTAGCTCAGCTGGTTAGAGCGCATGATTCATAATCATGAGGTCCGGGGTTCAAGTCCCCGACTCGCTACAAAATCAGAAACCCCTTTATAGGGTGCCTGATTTTGGATTGTAGGAGGGGGCGCAGAACCGACGGTTCAACCGACGCAGCTCGCGAGGGCAGAGCCGAAGTTATTCGAGCTATGCCGAGTTGCAAGGAGGAAGACGAGAGAGAAAATCTCTCGAAGTCAAGTCCCCGACTTGCTACAAAGGGGCCGATAGAGGGAGCGGCTCCGAAAGAAAATTAGAGTAACACACATACCAATTCGAGAACTTAGCCAGTTCAAAATCCACGTATGTCTGTTGTGCCAAGTCCTGCATTTCTGTGGGCTTGGGCGCGGCGGGCGTCAGTGGAGGGGCTTGGCTGGGGCTTGGAAATCGGATGCTAACCGCGTCCTTTTTTTATGTACATATACCTTAGCCTTAGGCCAACTTTGTGAGACGCTACCGCACGTCCGCCGCCTTTTTCCGTGGCGCGCGCCGCGGCCCGTAGGGCCGATGCAAAATAGGAAGCGATTTTCGCTTCCTATTTTGCATAATGGCGAGCGGAGCTCGACATGCGCGCGCCCGGTGGGGACACTACCTCCTCCCCGCGTCGGGAGAGCGTTTCTCCAACACAAATGGCCAATTGGCCGCGCAAACTACCAGAGGACACTACTGGACATCGCAGGCGTATGACACGACTGTCGCATACAGATTCCTCTTCTTTTTCGACAACACAACACCGTCCGGAATCCCATACATCAGTTCGGCTTACTCCCTCCGTTGTATAAAGATCTAATGTAGGGCGGGACAAAACTCAGCCCTACACAAACAGTGATTTGGCGAGGTCATTGACGTTGTAGATACGCACGATTTCGATCCCTTTGGGTATTTTGACGTTACCGCCACGGTTCCAGTAACCGGAGATGAGGATGCGTTTGAACCCCAGGCGTGCCGCTTCGGCGATGCGTTGGTCGGTACGCGGGGCGGGGCGTACCTCACCCGAGAGACCGATTTCACCCGCCATGCAGGTGTCCTCACTGATCGGACGATCGTAATAGGACGATATGACGGCGGCAGTGATGGCCAGGTCGAGCCCCGGATCGGCGACACGGAATCCGCCCGCAAAGTTGAGAAACACGTCGCGTTGGAACATCTTCATCCCGACACGTTTTTCGAGTACCGCCAGCAGCATGTTCATCCGTTTCTGGTCGTATCCGGGGGCGGTACGTTGCGGGGTTCCATACGCAGCGCTGCTCGCAAGTGCCTGTACCTCAATCAGATAGGGGCGTATCCCGTCCACCGATGCGCCGACCGAAATGCCGCTCAGTGGAGTGGTATAGTGAGACAGCAGGATTTCAGACGGGTTGTCCACCTCACGCAACCCCGTGTCGACCATCTCGAACACACCGATCTCGAACGTGGCGCCAAAACGGTTCTTGTTCGACCGTAAGATCCTGTAGATGAGGTTGTTATCTCCCTCGAATTGTAGCACCACGTCGACGATATGTTCCAATACCTTGGGGCCTGCGATGGTGCCATCCTTGGAGATGTGTCCGATCAGGAAAATCGAGATGCCGAGCGTTTTGGCATATTTGAGCAGCGTCGCGGCGCACTCGCGTATCTGCGACACACCTCCGGCGGCCGATTCGAGGTGCTCGGAGTATACGGTTTGGATGGAGTCGACGATCACCACGTCGGGACGCAACTCCTCGATCTGGGCGAGGATGGCTTCCAGCTTGGTTTCGGCATAGACGATACACTCCTCGTTGTTGATACCGAGACGTGTGGCACGCATCTTAATCTGTTCGGCCGACTCCTCTCCGGACACGTAGAGCGTCTTTAACCCGTTGTCCGTCAGCGCAATCTGTAAACTCAACGTGGATTTACCGATACCGGGTTCGCCGCCCAGAAGGATCAGCGATCCGGGGACCATGCCGCCTCCGAGAACACGGTTCACCTCGCCGTTGCCCAAATCGATCCGCTGGTGTTGCGACTGTTGGATGGCGGCGATGCGCTGTGGCACCGGAGTACCACCGGCGAGCTCGGCAGCTCTTGCCGCGGATGCGGAGGTGGTGTTGGATACTTTGGCGACTATCTCCTCTGTGAACGTGTTCCACTGTCCGCACGACGGGCACTTGCCCAACCATTTCGGCGCGTCGAAACCGCAGTTGCGGCAAAAGTATGCTTTTTTAATTTTCGTCATTTTCTGTTTTTTAGAGGCACTTTTCACCCCTCCTTGTCGTTCGTCCGGGGGAGGTACTTCGTGTACATCCTCCATCCTCTCTCTGGCGCTCGGTGCAAAAATTGCTCCCCAAAATTCCAGAAAAGTGGCCCCTTTGGGGCCTAATTATTAGGTAAACAACCTATAAATATCATTTCCATTCGCGACAATCATGAGGCCGATGATGAACACAAATCCGACATAGGTCGCCACAGCGACGAAATTGGGACTCGGTTTGCGACGCGTGATGACCTCGTACAACGCGAAAAGCGACTGGCCGCCGTCAAGTCCCGGAATGGGCAGCAGGTTCATGATCCCGAGTGCGATCGAGAGCAGTGCCGTGATGAACCAGAACTGAGGCCAATCCCATGCCGCGGGGAAGATCGAGCCGATCGAGATCAATCCGCCGAGTTCCTCACTGACATTCGCTTCGGGCGTGACAAGATGCTTGAGCCCCTGCCAGTAAAGGCTGATCATGCGCCCCGTGGCACGTATGCCGCCGCCAATGGATTGTGTAAGGGCACAGATAATGGTGAGTGACAGTACGAAATTCATCGCCACGCCCGACAACATGACGATGAGTCGTTGCCATGCCGGACGTGCCGAGAAGGTATCCTCGTTGAGTTTCACGTAGCCTCCGATGGGTAGCCACCCGATAGAATATTGCGTTTCGCGACGCCTGAATTTGAGAATCGCGAACCACGGATCAAAAAATATGTTGAATTTATCGACACGCATCCGGAAGGCACGTGCCGCGATGAAGTGCCCCAATTCGTGAATGAGCACCAGTAATGACAGGCACAGGAAGAACTGTATGGTTTTGATCACGATAATCATGCCGTAAAAGTAGTGAAAATAGTTGAGACTTCTCCTCCCCGTGGCGGGGAATCGTCGCGATACCGATGGTGCAGCGGGAGGTCAGGCAGGGCCTTTATGGGGAAATTTCTGGCATACAGAGACGTCGACGACAGACCGTGCTCTCAACTTCTACTTCTACATCAACTATACGGATTACGATACTCCACCCATCTGGCGCGGCCAATCCCTCCGTTGTATAAAGATCTAATGTAGGGCGGAGACAAAGGATCTCGTCTTATCCCTCCCTACATTAGATCTTTATACAACGGAGGGGATAGCCGAGAAAAGTTTGCTCGCTTTGATCCAGCATAGTGCTTAGATAGAAAACATATCTGTACGCATGCGTTGCATCGAACGCTTCGGAAGTCCAGCAACTTGCTTCGGAATTCTGACGATACAGCCGACCATCCGGGTTAATATACCGCAGTCCCGACGCGGGGAGGAGAAGGTTAACGGGTGGCGCGCGCCACGGCCCAAAGGGCCGATGCAAAAGAGGAAGTGCTTAGCACTTCCTCTTTTGCATAATGGCGAGCGGAGCTCGACATGCGCGCGCCCGGTTCGGGACACATTGCTATTTTTCGGTACGTTTCTTACGTTTGAGATGCTCGGGTTCGAGCGAGAGACGTTCCCCGGCCAACAGCCCCGCTACCCCATCGCGACACTTCGGACAATGACACTCCTCGGTGTAATTCTCAGGTTGCGTGTAGGTCGTGATGACACCCTCGTAATTGCGTAAAATCACGCGTGAGGGGGATTCGGAAATCATATATTGGGGTGCCACGGGGATCTTGCCACCTCCGCCGGGTGCATCGACGACAAACGTCGGTACGGCGTATCCCGACGTGTGGCCGCGCAGGTTCTCGATGATCTCGATACCCTTCGACACGGGCGTGCGGAAGTGTTCGATACCTGTCGACAAGTCACATTGGTAGATATAGTAAGGTCGCACACGCATGCGTACCAGCTTGTGTACCAGATCCTTAAAGATGTGCGGACAGTCATTGACACCCCGCAGCAACACGGATTGATTACCGAGCGGAATACCGGCGTTGGCCAACCGTTCACACGCTGCGATCGCCTCCGGAGTGATCTCGTCCGGATGGTTGAAGTGCGTGTTGAGCCACACCGGATGGTACTTTTTCAGCATGTCGACCAGCTCTTGCGTGATACGTTGCGGCATCACGACGGGGGTACGCGACCCCAAGCGAATAATCTCCACGTGCGGAATGGCACGCAACTTCTTGATGATATACTCCAGCGTGTTGTCCGAAACCAACAGTGCATCGCCGCCGGACAAGAGTACATCGCGCACCTGAGGGGTGCGGGCAATGTACTCTATGCACCGATCGATTCGATCGGTCGGCACGGACGCGTCCGTGTGTCCGGCAAAGCGGCGGCGCGTGCAGTGGCGGCAGTACATCGAACACATGTCCGTGATCAGGAACAGCACCCGATCCGGATAGCGGTGCGTGAGTCCCGGCACGGGAGAATCAGAATCCTCATGCAACGGATCGTCCAAATCCGCATCTGCCTTGTGCAACTCCAAAATCGAGGGTACAGCCTGCTTACGCACGGGACTGTTGGGATCCGCGGGGTCGATCAGCGACAGGTAGTACGGCGTGATTGCCATACGTAACTTCTCCAACGACTTGCGGATCGCCTCCTCCTCCGATGCGTCGAGAACGAGGTATTTCTTCAGTTCCTCGACGGTCTCGATACGGTTGGCGACCTGCCATTTCCAATTGTTCCAATCCGCGTCCGTGACGTTCGGAAAGTAATGTTTTCTTCTGCTTTCGGCCATGATTTTCTCTAATTTTGGGGTTTAAGGGGAAGAGGTTTTTTGAGCCACAGGCTCAAAAAACCGTCCCCCTACTATCCCCTCCCCAGGGAGGGGATTATGCGTACAGTTCGGTGAATATTTTGCGCAACGATTCGCTTTCACGCAGCTCCTGGAGCGTGATTTCGGCATGTCCTTTCGTGTAACCGTTGCCGACGATCATCGTCACGTCGCTCCCCACGCCCTCAGCACCCAAGGCCGCCTTTGTGAACGACGTGGCCATCGAGAAGAAGTACACCACGCCCGTGTTTTTCGTGCACAAAATAGAGGTCATCTCCGTATCGGGAATGTTCACATTGTTGATCGTCACGTCAGCCATGGCACCGTTCGTCAACTCGGCGATACGCTCCATCACCGGCACAGGTTGTGTGGCATCCGCAGCGAATACATGGTCGCAGAAACCCAATTTTTCGAGACGTTCCGTACTTTTGGGCGAGTGTGTGATGCCGATCACCATACCCGTTACACCGGCGCGTTTCTTCGCCTCGTAACAGCACAGCATTCCCGATTTGCCACCCGCACCGATGATCAACACCGTGTCGCCCGGCTTAACCAGTTTCGCGGTCTGTGCCGGAGCACCCGCCACGTCCAGTGCCGACAGAGCCAGGTTTTCGGGCATGTCGCTCGGGATCTTCGCATAAATTCCACTCTCGAACAGAATCGCTTTACCGTCGATGTCCACCTGGTCGATGTCGGGACGAATGTCCTTGATTTTGTCAATACGCAATGGCGTGAGGGAGAGTGACACCAGCGTGGCGATTTTGTCACCCACCTTCAAGTCCGTCCTGCCGGCCAATGCGTCGCCGATCTTCTCCACCGTGCCCAGCAGCATGCCGCCCGAACCCGTCACGGGATTGCGGTGCTTGCCCTGTTTCTCGACGATGCCCATCATGATTTCTGCGATCTTTGCTTTATCGCCACCCGCCTGCTGCTCGATCTGTGTGAACGATGCCGAGTCGACATTCAACGTCTGCACGTCGATCAGGATCTCGTTGTCATAAATCTCGTCCATGTTGTTGTCGATCTTGTCCGCAGGCTGCGGAAGCACGCCCTTAGGCGAAATCACACGGTGGGTGCCGTATTTGTTTCCAGGTTTCATGTTGTATGGTTTTTAAGTTTTTTTTATCTTTTGAACCCGATGGGTTTTCTGGGAGATGGAACGGGCTTGATGGATAACTCCCCGATAGCGTTGTACAGATTGTCGATGTCTTTGCGAATGTCTTCCGAAAGGTCGTTGATATCCCCTAACATATCTTCATCGTTACGCTCCAACAGTTCGAGTTTCGTGCGAATTTCCGCCAGTTCGGCCGTCACAGTGGAGGTGGTCATCAGGTAATTCCGCATCGCCACGAAGGCACGCATGATACCGATATTCATGCGAATGGCAGCTTCGCTACGCAGCACACTCGATAGCATGGCAACACCTTGTTCAGTAAAGGCAAACATACCTGCACTTCCGACATTGTACCCCGGGGGTGTCACAATTTGTGATACCCCATTGAGTATCAGTAATTTAACGTCATTCGAATTGAGTTTCAACAGAAAATCCTCTGGGAACCGTTCGATATTTCTTCGAACAGCTTGTTTGAGTGCACGCGTCTCAATTTCATAGAGTCGGGCGAGATCAAAATCGAGCATCACGCGACGCCCGCGAATCTCGTAGATTTTATTTTGGATAACTTGCAACTCCATTTCTCCACACACGGATTATCGTGCCTTGAGTCCCAAAATCGCGCGTGCTTCGGCGGGGGTGGCGATCTCGCGACCCAGCTCCTTTGCAAGGCGTACCACCTTCGCAACCAACTCACCGTTCGATTTCGCCAGCACGCCTTTCGACAGGTACACATTATCCTCGAATCCTACCCTCACGTGTCCTCCGTCGATGATGGCGGCGGCGGCGAGTGGGAACTCGCAGCGACCTACACCGGCCACGGTG
>DBDB01000102.1:5810-14656 GCA_002293345.1 Alistipes sp. UBA943 | reverse complement strand
ATCACGAAATCGAAGTGCATCGGTGCGGCAATATGTCCCTTTTTGTGCAGACGAATCGCGTTCTCGATCATGCTCTTGTCGAACACCTCCAACTCGGGCTTGATGCCGCGTTCGATCATCCGGTCGCCAAAGTATTTGATCGTATTTTCGGTGTTGACAAAGATCTCGTCACCCCCGAAATTCAACGTGCCACAGTCCAGCGTCGCCATCTCGGGATTCAACTCCGTCGGTTGCAACCGTTCGTCGTCCGTCATTCCCACGGCACCTCCTGTCGAGGGTTGGATAATGACATCCGGACACTCCTTGCGGATGGCATCCATCACCTCCTTGAACCGTGATTTGTCCTGTGTGGGCGTACCGTCATCCATGCGGACATGCAGGTGAATGATCGCAGCACCCGCCTCGACGGCCGATTTGGCTTCACGTACGCACTCCGCCACCGTATAAGGCACGGCAGGGTTATGTTCTTTCAGTACTTCGGCGCCGCAGATGGCGGCGGTTATGATCAGTTTCTCCATTTTTTTCTGTTTTTTAGCGGTGCTTTTCACCGCGCCTTGCTCTTCGTCCGGAGGAGGTACTTCGTGTACATCCTCCATCCTCCATCCTCATCGCTTCGTTGCGGCAAAAATCCCTCCCTAAAATTCCAGAAAAAAGATTTTTGCCGAATGTTTTTTACAGGTGTTCGATCCGCTGGTCCGCCTTCTTCACCACGCACGTGCCGCTCGCACGGCATACGACAACTGGTTCCGTCAACACGTCCGCTGCCGAAGGCGAGATATCCGGACGCGGTGCCACGACTTTACGCGCCTCGAAGGTCATTTTGCGTGACGAGTTACCCACCGAGGTGATCTCACCCACCGCTTCGATATAGTCGCCTGCATACACTGGAGCGAGGAATTCCACCTTGTCGTAACCGGCGAACAGTCCCTCGTCACCGTCGTGCATGATCAACAGTTCCGTTGCCACGTCGCCAAACAGTCCCAACATGCGCGCACCATCCACCAGGTTGCCGCCATAGTGTGCGTCGTGCGCACTCATTCTCAATCGAATCGAAGTTTTCATTATAAGTAAAACTTATGAAATTATAAAATCTATAAAATTTCCAGGGGTATGAATCGTTTCCGGTGCCAGGGATCCCGTCGCGACGCGCTCGCCCAATTCGACAACCACCGTGTCGGAAGCTGTGGCCATCAGCGGGTTGAAATTTTGCGACGTGCCGTGATAAATCAGGTTACCCATTTCGTCGCCCACTGAGGCGCCAATAAAGGCTATATCGGCACGTAACGGCGTTTCGAGCACGAAGTCGCGTCCGTCCACCGTGATGATCTGTTTTCCTTCGGCAGCCAGCGTGCCGAGACCCGTGGGGGTCAGGAATCCGCCCAGTCCGTTACCGCCGCAACGGATGCGCTCGACGAACGTCCCTTGGGGGCAGAACTCGACCTCTAACTCCTTGCTATTCAGCAGTTCGCCTGCCACGGGGTTCGAGCCGATGTACGACGTGTATAACTTCTTCACCTGGCGGTTGGCGATGAGCTGTCCCACCCCGCGATCGGGATATCCCGCGTCGTTCGTGATGACGGTCAGGTTGCGTACAGATGAGGCTGCAAGGGCGTCAATGATGCGTTTCGGGGTGCCGTTGGCCAGAAACCCGCCCACCATGATCGTCATGCCGTCCTTAACGAGGCCAAGTGCTTGTTCGAGTGATATGAATTTGTTCATTTTTGTCTTGATGTTGAAAATGGGAGTCAAAAATAAACAAAGTTTTTGGGTTTTACAACACCCGGATCAGGTTCAGCCCGTCACGAAGGGGAAGGATCACGCTCGACACCCTGTCGTCACGTGCCGCCATGTCGTTGAACTCGCGGATGCGACGCGTATGCAGGTCGTTGTGCGACGGGTCGTCCACCTTGCCGTACCACAGCACATTGTCTGCCACGATGACACTTCCAGGATGCACCAAACAGCTGCCGATCAACAAGTTATAGTAATCCGGATACTCGCGTTTGTCACCGTCCACGAAGATGAAATCGTATGTCGTCGTGAGGGTCGGAAGGACCTCCAGTGCCGAGCCGATATGTTGCGTGATCTTCTGTCCGTGCATGCTCCGTGCGAAGAACGAACCGGCCAGTGTTTCGAGTTCATCGTTCACCTCGATCGTATCCAGATGTCCGTCCGGGGGTAATCCCGCCGCGATGCACAGGGCCGAGTAACCCGTGAAGGTACCGATCTCGAGCGCGCGTCGGGCGCCGAGCGTGCCGACCAGCCATGTCAAGAAACAACCCTGCTCGGTGCCCGACAGCATCTGTGGATGCAACACACGCAAGTGTGTCGCGCGCTCGAGTTCGCGTAAAAGTTCAGCCTCCATGACGACAAAGGTAATCTTTTTCTTATATTTGTCCTCAAATACAGCCTAATCGCCGCAAATTACAACCTTGACAGATTTAGGCCCCCGTCTTTGGTAAAGTACGCCCTGGCGTGCGTTTACTTTGTGACGGAAAGGGCGTTGTAACCCTGCGGCGAGCATCGTAGATGCGCGCCTTTTTTATGGGCGTTTGGGTTTTAAAACTTAAAACTTGACGCCATGATTTTCCCGAGAAAACCACCATAAATAGATGCAAAATATTTTTGCAGGCGCCTCAGGGCGTGCGGGGAGGCATGATGCTTCTTCCGTGCGGGGATGATTTGCGAATTGAACAGTATAACGTACGCATGCGCGCGCAGGGGTCCTCAGCGACCACTATACAGCAGCGTCGATACGTCGGAGAACACCTCGTTCGCCACGTCGCAAATATCCTGTGCCGTGATGGTGTCGATCTTGCGGTACGTGTCAGGTAGCGTGTCCACATGCCCGTGCACCAACAACGACTTGCCAGCACCCAGCATATACCCTTCGTTCGACTCCATACCGATCGCCAGTTGCGCGCTGAACTGCCGTTTGGCCATCGACAAACGGCGTGTCGAGAGCTGGTCGCGCTGTAGGCGCAACAGCTCTCCACGGACAAGGTCCGTGCAGCGCGCAACGTTGGGATGCTCACAGCTGAAGTAGATCGACGCCACGCCCGTGTCGACGTAAGGGGTGTACGCCGCATCGACACCATACGTGAGGCCGTTTTTCTCGCGCAAAAGCGTATTCAAAATGGAGTTCGCCGCAGGGCCGCCAAGTAAATTTACCAACAACGCAAGCGTGACGCGCCGCTCGTCGTTCGAGGTATAGCCACGGCTGCCGATGATGCAGTGTGCCTGTGCCGTACGGCGATTCTTCGTGGTAGAGAATTTTTCAGCCGCAGGCTGTCGGGATGCCGCCGCGCCACGCGGCAGACCGAAAAGAATTTCGTTCTTGCCGCCGCCGTCATCCCGAAGTGCGATCTCGACGCTGGCTGCTCGGAAATCCCCAAAATATCTCGCGACCATTCGCTCCACCTGTCCCACTGACATGTTCCCCACCGAAGAAAACACCATCCGGTCCGGTGTGTAGTTACGGCTGACGAATTTTTGGATCACCGAACTGTCGATATTTTTGATCGAGGTCGGGGTGCCGAGAATATTGTGACCCAGCGGCGTTCCCTTGAAGAGTAACTCCTCGAACTCGTCGTAAATTAACTCCGCAGGATTATCACGGTACGAGTTGATCTCGTCCAGAATTACCTCGCGTTCGCGCTCGATCTCGCGATCGGGGAAGGTGGAGTGGCACACCACGTCCGCAATTAACTCCACCGCCTTGGCGAAATCCCCACGTAGCGTCGTGGCATGTACCGTCGTGTCCTCCTTCGTCGTGAATGCGTTCAACTCGCCACCTAACCTTTCCAAACGCGAGTTGATGTGCCACGCCCGGCGGCACGCGGTGCCCTTGAAAAGGGCATGTTCGGCAAAATGTGCCGAACCGAACTCTCTCGGGAGTTCGTCGCGTGCCCCGGCGCCGATCACCATACCGCAATACGCTACCCCACTCCGTACCTGTCGATGTATCCCCCGTATGCCGTTCGGGAGGGTGTATGTATGGAATTCGCTCACGACGCAAAGGTAATCTTTTTTCCGCCTTCTCCTCACGCCGCAATGCCCAGAGGGGCGGCGGCTTCAGATCTGCCAACTCCCTTACTCCCCCTTGATAAGGGGGCGTCGCAAAAAAGGCGCTGATTTTGGGAATTTTTAGGGCCGGAAAGGAATAAGCGTTCGCGATCGTTGAACCAAGATCCCATCGTGACGCCAACGATCCACCGCAAGCAACTTGCGTCCGCGCCACTCGTAAGCAGCGGTATAATCGGTACGGTCTTCCGGATTGAAGATTTCCGACGCATCGAGGATGTGAAGTTCTCCCATGTAGAAAGTTTCGGTGATGCGTTCGATTTTGGTAGTCAGGATGGCGGTCATCTCCCTCTCCAGACGAAAATGCCCTTGCAGCTCTTCAAATTTTCCTTTCATAATTAAAAAATGAGATTATACAGCTGCTAACAGAATTTCTCATGGGTATTGCCCAATCCAAAGCCGGTACCCCTCACGGGACAGGATGCCCCCAGAGGCTCTGTACAATCCCAAGGGATTGCCAGCTTTGGAAAATGTATACCCACAAAATTATTTAAAGAAATATCTGTTAGCGAGGCAAATATAAGAAAAAATTTTGTTTCTCCCTTCTCCTCCCCGCTTCGGCCCCGCCCAAGCTATCGCCTTCGGCGAAGCACCCTCGGGGCTTAGTAGTTTTGATTTTGGTTTTTTGCGGCGCCCCCTTATCAAGGGGGATCGGGGGTTGGCAGACATGAGCATGGTCGTCTCTAACGACCGGGACATGCGACTATAAAGATCTAATGTAGGGCGGGACAAGGTGACAGCGGCACCCCTTCGTACACCACCTCGCCACCGCCGGCGCCCGCGTCAGGACCCAGATCAACCACCCAATCCGCACATTTGATCACCTCGGTGTTGTGTTCCACCACGACGATCGTGTGACCCTTGTCGATCAGTGCGTTGAATGCGTCAAGAAGCTTGCTGATGTCGTGAAAATGGAGTCCCGTCGTGGGCTCGTCGAAGATGAACAGCGTTTTGCCCTCCGAGCTGCCCGACAGCAGAAACGACGCCAACTTCACCCGCTGGCTCTCGCCGCCCGAAAGTGTCGAGGAGGATTGTCCCAACTTCACGTACCCCAGGCCCACGTCCTGCAACGGTTGCAGCTTCTCGACGACACGTTTCCCGGCCTTGTCCGCAGCGAAAAATTCGATCGCCTCGTCGACCGTCATTTCCAATATGTCGTACACTGATTTGTCGCGATACAGAATCGCCAGCACCTCATCCTTGAAACGTTTGCCGTGGCACGATTCGCACTCCAACTCCACGTCGGCCATGAACTGCATCTCGATCTTCACCGTGCCCTCGCCCTGACACTCTTCGCACCGTCCGCCCGCAATGTTGAACGAGAACGATGACGAGGTGAGTCCCGTGGCACGCGCGGCCGGTTGGTCGGCATACAATTTACGGATCTCGTCCCACGCTTTGATGTATGTCACGGGATTCGAGCGCGACGACTTGCCGATCGGATTCTGATCCACCATCTCCACGGAACGCAACTGTGTCATGTCACCCTCCAACCCGTCGAAATCACCCGGTTTGGCGCCCGATTCGACGAACATGCGGCGCAGCGCGGGATAGAGAATGCCCCGCACGAGTGACGATTTGCCGCTGCCGCTGACACCCGTCACGGCCGTCATCACGCCCAGCGGGATACGTACGTCCACGTTTTTGAGGTTGTTCTGTCGCGCTCCCTTGATCGTGATATATCCCGATGGGGCGCGTCGCGACACAGGCGGCGTGATCAGTTTGCGTCCCGTCAGATAGTCCGCCGTCAAACTCGCACGGCATTTCAACAGGTTCGGCAGCGTGCCGCTGTACATCACCTCGCCACCCTGATACCCCGCCAGAGGGCCTATATCCACGATCCAGTCTGCGGCGCGGATGATCTCCTCCTCGTGCTCGACAACGATCACGGTGTTACCCAAATCGCGCAGCTGTTTCAGTACGCCGATCAATCGCGACGTGTCACGCGGATGCAACCCTATACTCGGCTCGTCGAGAATATAGAGCGACCCCGTGAGGGTACTTCCGAGCGACGTCGACAGATTAATGCGCTGGCTCTCGCCACCCGAAAGCGTGGAACTGAGGCGATCCAGCGTGAGGTACGACAGTCCCACGTCGGACAGATACTGCAGCCTGTTTTTGATCTCCGTCAGGACGCGTTCCCCTTTTTTCATGTCGTGTGCATCCAGCTGTAACCCATCGAAAAACCGTATCAGCTCGCTCACCGGCATCGACACCAATTCCGCGATATTTTTTCCTCCCACTTGCACATACAGCGCTTCCTTCCTGAGTCGTGTGCCGCCACATTCAGGGCATGTTGTTTTGCCCGTGTAGCGTGCCTTCATCACCCGATACTGCACCTTGAATTTCTCTCCGTCCAGATAGGCAAAAAAGTCATTCAACCCCTTGAAATACTTGTTTCCGCGCCACAGGAGCAGCTTTTGTTCCGGTGTCAACTGGTAATAGGGCGTGTGTATCGGGAAGTCGAACTTCGAGGCGTTCTCCACCAGGCGGTTTTTCCATCGCGACATGCTGTCGCCGCGCCAACACGCGATCGCTCCCTCGTAGATTGTCTTGCGCTTGTCGGGAATCACCAACTCCTCGTCGATACCCGTGACTTTACCATACCCCTCGCACAACGGACAGGCACCCAACGGGTTATTGAACGAAAAAAGATGTTCCGTGGGGATCTCGAACCGGATTCCGTCAGACTCGAAGCGGGAAGAGAAATCGGTCGTCTTATCCTCCGCGATGACCTTGCACACCCCGTCTCCGTACGCAAAGGCGCGGGCGGCGGAGTCACGCAAGCGTGACGGAAGGTCAGCGTTGTCGCTGACCTTTACGCGGTCGAGGACGACACAGATCGTCTCGACCGCGTCCGCCGCCGCGTCGAAACGTTGCATAAAATCCTCCACAGAGAGCGTCTGCTCGCCCACAACAACACGTGCAATGCCCTCGGAAACCAACGCGAGCATCCTTTCGATAACGCCCTGGCCGGGCGGCAGAACAAGAGGTGCGGCGATGATGACGCGTGTGTCGGGTTCCATGTCGAGGATGTAACGTGCCACATCGTCCTCTGTATAGTGCTTCACCTCGACGCCCGAAACGGGTGAAAATGTGTGTCCGACGCGTGCGTAGAGGAGCTTCAGGTAGTCATAGATCTCCGTTTGTGTGCCGACCGTCGAACGGGGGTTGCGCGTGTTGACCTTCTGTTCGATAGCGATCGCCGGTGCTATACCGTCGATAAAATCCACGTCGGGCTTATTGATACGTCCCAAAAATTGACGCGCGTAGGCCGATAAACTCTCCACGTAGCGCCGCTGCCCTTCGGCAAAGAGGGTGTCGAACGCCAATGTCGATTTACCCGAACCCGACAGTCCCGTGACGACCGTCAGCGAATTATGCGGAATGACAACATCCACATTTTTCAGGTTGTGCGTCCGTGCTCCTCTGATATGTATCTTCTCGTTATTCATGTTGTAAAACCTCCCGTGCGGCCTCCTTGTACGCCTTGATCAATCCCGGTGTACCGAGTTTCGTGCCACCGAAATAGCGCACCACCGCAACCAGGCAATCCGTCACCCCCGCCGAACGGAGCTGTCCATAGATGGGAGTCCCTGCCGTTCCCGATGGTTCGCGGTCGTCGTACGCACGCCACACGTCACCCGTCGGCCCCAATCGGTACGCGAAACAGATGTGCGTGGCGTCATAATACTTCTTGCGTAACGTTTTCAGGTGCTCGTTTATTTCATCGACCGTTGTGACGGGCCACGCGAACGACATGAATTTACTGCCGCGTTCACGGTGTTTGGCGCTTGCCGGTTCGGTGAATTTTCGTAGCTCCATTGTCAAATTTCGAGTCACGCAAAGATACACTTTTTTCGCATTTTCTCCATCCTCCCCTCGTCGGGGTACCGTGACGTTGATGGTCAGCTGGGCGGTCAGAATTCCAACGCATCCTATTGGCAATCACAAGCAAATTCTTCCAATCCAACGTCGGTTATCCGATTTACCGTTTACTCAAATCGCACAAACATGATTATTTTCGACCCTGTTGCTCTCGGCCATCTCCTCCGTTGTATAAAGATCTAATGTAGGGCGGGTGAAGGAGGGGTTCAATTAGATTCACAATTTTTTCTTATATTTGCAGCGCGAAAGTAATTCCAAACATATTCATCTTATCCCTTTTTGGGATTGTACAGAGCTGTTGGGGGCGTTCCGCCTCGCGAACAGTAAGGTGGATATGTATATATTACTTTCGCGGCTGTATAATCTCATTTTTAATTTTATGAAAGAAAAAATTGAAGAGCTGCAAGGACACTTTCGTTTGGAGAGAGAAATGATCACCATCCTGACCACCAAAATCGAACGCATCACCGAAACTTTCTACATGGGAGAACTTCACATCCTCGATGCGTCGGAAATCTTCAATCCGGAAGACCGTACCGATTATACCGCTGCTTACGAGTGGCGCGGACGCAAGTTGCTTGCGGTGGATCGGTGGCGTCACGATGGGATTCTTGTCCAGCGGTCACGGACGCTTATTCCTTCTTCCTCCCTACATTAGATCTTTATACAACGGAGGAGACGGGCGCCACTGACAGGGTTACTGATGCCAATGTGTATAGCGTCAGGCCACATGTAGTTTACATAAAAGTCGAATCTGCATGCACGCTCCATGTTGGATGGATCTACTTCACAAGCCCAGAAGGCAGCGGCGGAAAGTTGACGCTCCAGTTGACCATCGGAGTAGTGACGGGACCCCGGCGCGGGGAGGAGTTACT
>DBDB01000102.1:0-5764 GCA_002293345.1 Alistipes sp. UBA943 | reverse complement strand
GTGGACACCTATGTCCCATAAAAACACCAAAATACCTCCCCAAAAAAACACATAAAAAAGATACAATTCAGAATCAAAAATCTCCATAAAAAAATGGGCGCAGATTAAGCTCTCCGTCTCAGGCTCTTCACTGCCCCACCCGGTAAGCTGTCTACGCCCAAGCGTGCCCAACCCCGGAGGGATTGGAACACCACTTGAACGAACAACTTCTATACCAGGTGAAAGCCTCTTGCGAGGGTGAAGATTCGAGAACTGGAAAGACTGTTGTTAGTTAATTAATTTGTTTTATAGAATTATTTCAGTGGTTTAATGTTAAGTTTTACCGGTTTAATCAGGTTTTCGGGTTTGAGGATCGTGTCGAGGTCCTCTTTCGTGAGGATACCGTGTTCCAACACCAACTCGTACACACCTTTACCCGTCTCCAACGCCTCTTTGGCGATCTTGGTCGAGTTCTTGTAACCGATCACGGGGTTGAGTGCCGTCACGACACCGATACTGTCATGCACATACGCCGCGCAACGCTCGCGATTGGCCGTGATACCCTCCACGCACAAAGCACGCAACGTATCGAAACCATTCATCAGCAACTCCGCGGACTCGAAACAACACTGTGCCATTACGGGTTCCATCGCGTTGAGTTCCATCTGCCCGGCCTCACCGCTCATCGTCACACACACCTCGTTACCCATCACCTTGTAGACGATCTGGTTCATCACCTCGGGAATCACGGGGTTCACTTTACCCGGCATGATCGACGATCCGGGCTGACGTGCGGGGAGGTTGAACTCGCCCAGTCCGCAACGGGGTCCGGACGACAGCAGACGCAAGTCATTGGAGATCTTGCCCATCTTCACCGCCACACGTTTCATCGCCGCGGCGTAACCAACGAGGCACGATGTGTCGGACGTGGCACCCACCATGTCGTCCGTCAGGCGAATATCCCAACCGGTGATCTTGGCGATCGAAGCCGTACATTTCTCCGCGTAACCGGGCTCGGCGCAAATACCCGTACCGATGGCCGTGGCACCCATATTGATGGTCAGGAAATCTTTGGCTGCCTCGTCGAGGTGTACAAATTCGTCTTTAAGAATGCTCGCAAACCCGTGGAACGTCTGTCCCAACGTCATCGGCACAGCGTCCTGCAGCTGCGTACGTCCCATTTTCAACACATCGGCAAACTCATCGCCCTTACGTTTGAACGCCTCGACGAGGAGCGCCAGGTGACGCATCAACTCCATGTGCGTGGCGTACATACCGAGGTGGATACCGGTCGGATAGGCATCGTTGGTCGACTGCGAACAGTTCACGTGATCGTTCGGGGAGCAATATTGGTACTCGCCGTACTCGTGGCCCATGATTTTCAAGGCACGGTTGGCGATCACCTCGTTGGCATTCATGTTGGTCGTCGTACCGGCACCGCCCTGGATCATATCCACCGGGAAGGCGTCGTGGTGCTGTCCTTCCATGATCTCACGGCACGCCTGCGCGATCGCTTTGTACTGTTCATCGGTCAGGAGACCCAACGCGTGGTTCGCCTCCGCGGCACCCAACTTGGCGATCGCCAATCCCTTGATGAACAGCGGGTATTCGCTCAGTTTGAACTTACTTATTTTGAAATTCTCGATTCCGCGCAGCGTCTGCACGCCATACAACACATCGGCCGGCAATTCGGCACTGCCCAACAAATCACTCTCGGTACGCATCTTCATAGCTATCTCTTTTAGTTAGTTTATTGCTGTTTGGTTTTTATGGGAGCCAAAATTAAACAATTTTTTCTTATTTTTGCCATGTTTCACCTAAAAACATGCGACATGCGAACAGCAATCATAGGTTACGGCAAGATGGGCCGCGAGATAGAGACGATTTTGAAGGAGCGTGGGCACGAAGTGGTCGCTATCGTGGATGCCGGCACGCCGTTCGAGTTGAATGGTGCGGATGTGGCATTGGAATTCACCACTCCCGACACGGCTTTCGAGAACGTCAAGCGGTGTATAGATGCCGGTGCGGCGGTCGTGAGCGGGACCACGGGGTGGTCCCAACGCCTCGAAGAGGCGGCCGACTACTGTCGGACTCACGACGGCGCGATGTTTTACGCGTCCAACTACTCGCTCGGGGTGAATATTATGTTTCGTATCAACAAGTTACTCGCCCAAATGATGGAGCGGGTGGGAGGATTCACGCCTTCGATCGAGGAGGTGCACCACACGCAAAAGAAGGATGCCCCGAGCGGCACGGCTATTACGCTTGCCGAAGGGATCGTTGAATCGGGCATTGCCAAACCCGAAATCGAGTCGATCCGTGAAGGGATGCTCCCGGGTATCCATACCGTGACGTGGGACGCGCCCGACGAGGTGCTCACGTTGCGCCACGAGATCAAGAACCGTCGCGTGTTGGCACTCGGAGCGGTTGTCGCGGCAGAGTTCTTGTACGGCAGGAAAGGGGTTTACTCAATGGAAAATCTTTTGCGTTGAAAGCACTGCTTTGAATACAAAATGTAAATACATAAGTATGAAAAAATATTACCAAAAGATACGCGACAAGCATCGCGCGTTGAAGGCCCGGAGCAAAACCTACAAAGCCACATGGGAGTGGGTGAGTGCCATCGTATTCGCCACGGTCGTTGCATCGTTGGTACACCTGCTGCTGTTCCAGATGTATGTCATCCCCTCCTCGTCGATGGAGAAATCGCTCCTCAGGGGCGACTATCTCTACGTCAGCAAACTCTCCTACGGACCCAAGATGCCCAATACCCCGATCGCATTTCCGTTCGTGCACCACACGATGCCGTTTTCCAAGACCGCCAAGTCGTTTTGCGATGGCGTGCAGTGGAAATACCGGCGTTGGCCGGGCGTGAAGCAGATCAAACGCGGCGATGTGGTGGTGTTCAACTTCCCGGAGGGCGACACGGTGCTGTTAGACATGCAGGATCGTTCGTACTACTCCGAGTTACGTGCCGCACAGTCGCAACTGGGACGCAAAGCCGGACGTCAAGCCCTGATGCGTCGACACAAGATCGTTGTGCGTCCGGTCGACAAGCGTGAAAATTATATCAAACGGTGCATCGCCCTTCCGGGTGACACGCTGCGTATCGTTCGCGGCGACGTGTTCGTAAACGAACACACAGAAACTCTTGTCCCCGACAAGGAGTTTCTGTACACGGTATCGACGATGTCGATGCCGTCTGTCGCCGCGAACCTGCAAACTGCCTTCCGTGACAATGGGATCACCGAGTGGGGGGGACGGAGTCCCTACTTCCGGATGAACGCCACGGAGCAGGATGCCGCTGCGATTGCCAAGTTGAAGGGTGTCGAGTCGGTGCAGAAGGAACTCGCCGTGGAACCGGACTACGAACTCTTCCCGCACGACACGCGTTACGGGTGGAATGTCGATAACTATGGGCCGCTGTGGATCCCCTCAAAGGGTGCCACGGTGGAGTTGACACACGCCAATTTACCGCTCTACCGCCGTATTATCGAGACGTACGAAGGTCACACGTTGACTGTCGACGGCGAGGGTGGTACGATCCTCATAGACGGCCAACCCGCCACGGAGTACACTTTTGCGATGGATTACTACTGGATGATGGGTGACAACCGCCATAACTCTGCCGATTCGCGCTTCTGGGGATTCGTCCCGGAGGATCATATCGTGGGAAAGGCATCGTTCACATGGCTGTCGCTCGATCCGGACAAGAAATTCCCGGGTAACATCCGCTGGAAACGCATGTTCAAAAAGGTGCGATAAAAAAATCTCCCTTCTCCCCGCGCCGGGGCTCCGTAACTACTCCGATGGTCAGCTGTACACTCAGACTGCCAACGGACACTATTGGATGCTCTCGGCTTCGTCTGTGACGAGTGCGCCAAGGTTCAATTTCGGTGACGTCGCCACGAATACGACGAATTCCAATGTCGTCGGGCACGGCTTCTCCCTCCGTTGTATAAAGATCTAATGTAGGGAGGGATAAGGAGGGGCGAGGAGAATCGGTCAGTTAATAAACGACATCACTCAAAAACAACCCTTGTGCGGGTGCACCTGCGGAAGAACGACTGAGGTCGCGACTGAGGACAATATCGCGAAACTGCTCGACGGTATACCTGCCGCGCCCCACATCGACCAACGTGCCGACGATCGAACGTACCATGTTGCGAAGGAAACGGTCGGAACGAATGGTGAAACACAATTTTCCGTCGGGTTCAACCTCCCATCGTGCGTGGCTGACACGACAGATATTGGTCTTATTGCCTGAGTTGAGTTTCGCGAAGGAGGTAAAGTCTGAGGTTTCGAGCAGAAACGCTGCCGCTTCGTTCATCCGTGTGACATCCAACGGCACGCTGTATTGCCACGTCGTGTGACGTGTGAAGGGACTTTTACACGGGTCGATGAAGTAACGATACTCGCGTTCCACGGCACTGAAACGTGCGTGTATCTCGTCCGGAACAACCCTCACACCCTGCACGGCAATGTCCGGCGGAAGGATATGGTTCAGTTTAAAAAGAAATTGATCCGTATCGTCGATCACGTCCGGGGTGTCGAAATGTGCCACGTAATACGATGCGTGGACACCCGTATCTGTTCGACCCGCTCCTGTGACAAAAATTTCATTCCGGAGCAACTTCGATAGTGCCTCTTCGAGGATCTGCTGCACGGAGGGTTGCGACGGTTGCCGTTGCCACCCGCAGTAGCCCCCGCCATCGTAGCTCAATTCCAGAAAATAGCGCACTATTTCTGCTTTACCGATCCGGCGCTGGAGGTATCGCTATTCACGGTCGCAGGATTGCCTTTGTAACGCACGTCACCGCTACTCGACGCCTTGGCGGTGAGGATATCCGTGACGGTAATCTCGATCTTGCCGCTGCTGGATGCTTTCACGTCCGCCGTGTGACACGTCAACTCGAACCCTTCCAGCCCCCCCGAACTGGATGCCTTGGCGGTACACAGATCGACCTCTCCGGAGAGGTGACACGCGGCAGAACTGCTTACATCCACCTGCACGTGGCGCGCCGAAATATTCAGATCGACATCCGCGGATGACGATGCCTCGATCAAAAATTCGTCACCGGTGAGTGTATCGTCACACGTGATTTCGGCCGATGACGATGCCTCGATATGTTTCAGGGCCGTGCTGATGGGAAGTTTGACGACGGTCGGTACGCTTGAATTGATCGACACGCCATTTTCGTACCTCACATGGATACTGCCATTGGTCTGCACGACCCTGACGTGTGGCAACACCTCCTCGTCGGCACTGATCACGGCCTGCTCGGGATGGACGCTGTTGGTGAGGATGACATGGATCCCGGCACTGGTCGATACTTCCGTAAATTCGGGTGTGATGTCGATGGTACGATGTGCCTCCACGCCGCTCCCCAGGCCGATATGGACGTTACACGCCGTGAGGTTGCATATGGAGAGGGTCAGAATGAGTAGTTTTTTCATATTCACCGTTGTAAGTTTTTTCTTTATGTGCTTCGTGGCAAAGATAGTGATTTTTTTGTTAGACGGTTCTCCTCCCCGCTTTGGCCCCGCCCAAGGATTGAGGCTATCGCCTTCGGCGAAGCACCCTCCGGGGCAAAGATGTTTTGATTTTGGAGTTTTTGGGACGGGATTTTTGCCGCGCCGCCGCGAGGAACGGATGGGATGTACAGACGTGCGTAACATCAACGCCGCAACTGTTTGCCAAAACTGCTCCGCTGCCCTTTCCTAAAAGCATCGTTACGATGCAAAAACCAAAAGCAACCCTTCGTTGTATAAAGATCTAATGTAG
>DBDB01000050.1 GCA_002293345.1 Alistipes sp. UBA943 | reverse complement strand
GATTTTTGGTCGCGAGGACAAAACCTCCGAAGGAGGTTGGTTGTTTTTATGAGAAGACCGTCGAAAACTCGTTTTCGCAAAGGTTTACGAATAAAAAGAACCGGAAACGCCTGTGGCGTTTGTCCTCGCGTAAATAATGGAGATACGGTAGTATCTCCCGAAATTCTTTGCGGAGCTTTCTTCTAAGAAAGCGACAGTATCAGCAAGGAGTAAGGATTTAGAAAAAGAAAGATTACACCACTTCGGAAACGACGAAATTACTACCACCGATGAAGATCATATCATCCTGCTCGGCCAGGGCACGGGCACGGTAGAGGGCTTGTGTGACGGTATCGACCACTTCGCCTTCGAGTCCGTATCCCGATGCCTTTTCGGAGAGCGTGTGTGCCGGGAGGGCACGCTCGTTAGCCGGTTGCGTGAAGATGTAATACGCCTCGCGGGGCAATAGCGGGAGCAGGGTCGTCAGGTCCTTGTCGTTCACGAATCCGATGATGCAGTAGAGCTTGCGATGTGGCGTGGTATGGAGCTGCTCGACGACATATTTCAGTCCGTGCTCGTTGTGCCCCGTGTCACAGATCGTCAGGGGACGGTCGCCGATCTTCTGCCAGCGTCCGAGGAGCGCGGTCGACTCCGCGGCGTGGCACATACCTTCACGCATCGCCCGCAGGCTGATCGTCAGGGGAGTCTCGCGATGCAGCAATTCGATGGTCGAGAGTGCCGTCACGACATTATGCAACTGGTAATTTCCCAGCAGATCGAGTTCGATTTGAAACTCCCTGCCATCACGTTTGCGGATCACGGTAAAAAGTTGCTTATCGCCCTCCACCAAATGTCCCTCCATTTGGAACTCACGTTCGGCATAGACCAATTTCGACATTTTGTCCGCCGCCGCTGCCTCGATCACGGCGTCATATTCGGGATTCGCTTCACCCAACACGACGGGGATACTTTTTTTGATGATCCCTGCTTTTTCGGCAGCGATCTCGGCCAACGTGTGACCCAACTGTGTCGTGTGGTCGAGACCGATATTGGTAATCACGCTGACGATCGGAAGGATGATATTCGTCGCATCGAGACGTCCTCCGAGACCGGTTTCGATCACCGCCACCTCGACATCGCTCTGATCGAAGTAGTCGAACGCCAATGCGGTAGTCATCTCGAAGAACGAGAGCCCCATATTCATCATCGCGACAAGATGCTTGTCGACAAAATTGACCACTTTCTGTTTCGGGATCATCTCGCCATCGACTAACACACGCTCCCGGAAGTCATGCAGGTGTGGCGACGTGTAGAGCCCCGTGCGATACCCGGCCTGTTGCAACACCGAGGCGAGGATATGTGCCACGGAACCTTTGCCGTTCGTCCCTGCGACATGTATCGTGAAATAGTTGCGTTGCGGATTGCCCAGGTGTTTGCAGAAGGACGTGATGCGATCTAATCCCGGTTTATAAGCCGCGTCACCCTTCTCTTGATAAGAGGTGAGTGACGAATACAGAAAATCGAGCGTCTGTTGATAATTCATGATCACAAAGATACACTTTTTCTTCTGACGCAAAAGACCTTTTTTCGCTACCTTTTTTAAAAAGTAGCAAAGGTTTGTTGCGTCAAGGAGTAAGGTTTTGAAAAGCGGGTACGTGTCATTTTGTCATATTTTTGGCATTGGCAGCAATTTTGTGGATAGTCGAATCACTATGAATACACAACAGCAACCCAATGGACAGGAGACGGCCCTGAGCCGTTATGCGAATAATCTGAACGAGATGGCCCGTGCGGGACGTTTGGATCCGGTGATCGGTCGTGACGAGGAGATCCGTCGCGTGTTGCAGATCCTTTCGCGACGCACGAAAAACAACCCCATTTTGGTCGGAGAGCCCGGTGTGGGTAAGACGGCGATAGCGGAGGGTATCGCGCACCGGATTGTGGATGGCGATGTGCCGGAGAATCTAAAGTCGAAGGTGATCTACTCGTTGGATATGGGCGCCTTGATTGCCGGAGCGAAGTATCAGGGTGAGTTCGAGGAACGTTTGAAGGCAGTGGTACAGGAAGTCACGGCGAGTGAGGGCGATATTTTGCTCTTTATCGACGAGATCCACACGTTGGTCGGCGCGGGAAAGACGTCGGGTGCGATGGATGCGGCGAACATCCTGAAACCTGCTTTGGCACGTGGCGAGCTGCGTACGATCGGTGCCACGACACTCGACGAATTTCAGAAATATTTCGAGCAGGACAAGGCGCTCGAACGTCGCTTTCAACAGGTGATGGTGGACGAACCGACGACCGAGGATGCGGTGTCGATCCTGCGCGGATTGAAGGATCGTTACGAGAGCCATCACAAGGTACGCATCAAGGACGAGGCGATTGTGGCGGCGGTGGAGTTGTCGCATCGGTATATCACGTCACGATTCTTGCCCGACAAGGCGATCGACCTGGTGGACGAGGCGGCGTCGCATTTGAGGTTGGAGATGAACTCGGTACCCGAGGAGATCGACACGTTGGAACGCCGCATCCGTCAGTTGGAGATCGAGCGTGAAGCGATCCGTCGCGAGAACGATAAGGAGCGGGTGACGCAGTTGACGAAAGAGATAGACGGGTTATCTGCGGAGCGTGCCGAGCGGCGATCGAAGTGGGAGGGCGAGCGCGACATCCTCAAACGTATTCAGGAGAACAAGGACAAGATCGAGCACCTGAAAACCGAGGCTGTGCAGGCGGAGCGTGCAGGTGACTATGGACGCGTGGCGGAGATCCGCTACGGCAAGATTCAGGATGCCGAAAAGCAGATCGCCGCCCTGCAGGATGAGTTCGACAAGGCCTCGGCGGGTGAGGCGATGATCAAGGAGGAGGTCGATGCCGGAGATATCGCGGAGGTGGTGTCGCGTTGGACAGGCATCCCCGTCTCCCGCATGTTGGCCTCCGAGCGCGAGAAGCTCCTCCATTTGGAGGAGGAGCTACACCGCCGCGTGGTCGGCCAGCAGGCCCCC
>DBDB01000029.1:566-20685 GCA_002293345.1 Alistipes sp. UBA943 | reverse complement strand
AGGGTATCACGAATGAAAAAAATAAAAAAAATTATACAATGAAAAACCGTGTTCAAATCTTCCGGTGGATTCCTGCGGCGCTGTTGGTGGCCGCGACGATGGCCTCCTGCGTGCGCGATAAGGTGATTGGCCCCGAGCCTGTAAGGCCCGGCGACGGCGCGACAGTCTTCACCGTCTCCGTGCCCGCTCCCGACCTCGTGGGCACCCGCGCCATCGTGGAAGAAAGCCTCGCCGACAACGCCGTGAACGACCTGGCATTGCTGTTCTTCGGCACGGACGGCATGTACGCAGGATTCGCAGAGGCCGAAATAGTAGACAGGGACGATGAAAACTCCGAACTCTACACCGTTCGCGCCTATGTCCCTCCCGGCTCCCACACAGCGCTTGCAGTGGCCAACTGGGGCGCGCTCAAAGGAGTGGATTTGGAGCAACANNAACAACAACCTGAATCTGTTGACCGCGAAAACCATTGAAGAAGTAGCCTCCGGCAATCTGTTCCGTTACGGCGCCTATCCCGACGGCGAGGATTTCACCGCCGACCGCCAATATTTCGTGATGGGTGGCCGATGGACGTTTCCGGTGACAGGCTCCAATCCGCTTCCTCTGACCCGTTCGCTGGCCAAGANNGAGGTGCGGGATTGACAACCAGCGGAGAGTCGCCGACGCCGGGCGCAGGTTTCACCACGTTCAACATGAAGCAAATCGTACTGTTGAATGCCAACGGCGAGGCTTTGACGCTTCCGGCGGCTTCGTCGACGGCTCTGAATATACCCGCCGACGCGGAACCTGTCGCCGACACGGGGATATCATACGCGGTACCGACGGCGGCGCAGTCGTTCACCGATGCGATTTTCCTGCCCGAGACGGCGGCGCCCGAAGACGCCGACAACTTTGGCGGCACATCGTGGCAAGACGCCGTGGCGTTGCTGATTGAGGCCGACCTGCACGACACAGATGCCGACCTTATGGGCCGTTGGTTCCGTGTAAACCTGCGCAGGAACGACGACAAGGGGACAGCCGACCCCGACGACGACGAGTTGAAGCACATAGATATCCTTCGCAACCACAAATACATTGTCAACATCGTCAAGGTAAATAACATAGGCTACGACAGCGCGGATGAAATCCTCGACAACGACGTCTTGCCGGGCGACCTGATAGTCGACCTGGAGGTTCACGACGACCACGACCTGAACGACATAGTTTACAGCGGACAGTATTACCTGGCAGCAGGCAGGTTGGAAACCTTCCGAAGCTGGGAAAGTGACCGGGCGGACGGCTATGAGCTTGTTCAGAACTTGAAGGTTTACACCAACTATCCCGGAGGTTGGAAGATCGAGAATATCGTCTATCCCGGCTTGCATAATTTAGCCGGTACTCCGTTCTCCCAAAGTCGCTATAGCGATAAGCTCGATTGGTATCAAGATTGGCTGACGGTGGATGAATCCTCCGGCCCGCAAGGTTTGGGAGCGATCCGTGTCCGCGTAAAGCCCTGCCCTGCTCCCACACATTCGCTTCGACCGGCGGAGTTCGACGTGGTGGCGGGCAACCTGCGCCTGACGGTTAAGGCCGAGCAGCATGGCGGGGGCTTTTTGGCCTCTCCCGGAGTGTTGGGCGTAGGCGTGGAGAGTGGCAAGTTGACCCTGCGCGGCTCGAAGGAGTACGCGGGTACGCCTGTCGCCGCAGCCTCCGAGTTCGGTGCGCTGGCCGACGAGACGGTCTATGTCGCCTATTTCAAGTGGGGCTCGCTGATCGCCTCCACCAGCGCCGGAGGGCACGAAAAACTATACTCTCCCGACGACCTTGTTTGGGCGCCCGCGGGCTTCCGCGGTACCGCCACGGAGGCCGAAGCGCTCGCCGCGGTCAAAGCCGAGGCGACCCTTTGGTACAAAGGTGTTCCATACAGGAATACAGATTCCTCTTGGGATTCCGATGTAGCGAACGGTTTGGGCGACCCGTGCGCCTATGCCGAATCGGGTGTCGAGGGCAAGTGGTGTTTACCGGTCGGCGGTACGGATAACGGAGGTTGGAACGGCGGTACCTTCGGTGGTGCGGCGGCTGATCAACAGCTTACGAACTATTGGGTCGGTTGGGGTGTCGACGGCCACGGCAAGGCCGGGCTTCCGGCCGGCGCGGTGAAAGGAGGCCCCGGCAATCCCGACTGGTCGATGTTCCTGCCCTTTACGGGAGGCCGGCACAGGAATAGTATAAATGGTTCCAATCCTTCGCCGTTGACGGGAGATGAATTTGATGGCAGGTTGCACAACGGCGATTACCACAATCAGCATATCTGGGCTCGTTATTGGTCGGGCACATCGCGCTCAGACCAGCATGGCGAATATATGCACTTTTCCACCGCTCAAAACGCCGCAACACCTTCCAGATTGCACAGTGCCGGTCAAACGACAGGAATGTTTAAATTGGAGGGCCTCGCCGTCCGCTGTGTGCCATGGCAACCGGAACTGACGGCGAACGGCCCGTTCGAGTACGATGGGTTTGCGTACGACGGCGGCATTTCCGCCTATGGCGAAGGCGACTGGTTCACCTATCCCGGCGACACGCTGAAAATCACCACCGACAACCCCGGCGGGTGGAAGATCGAGAGCATCGAATACAGTACAGGCGCGAACCACGGCACGGGCTGGCTGACCGGCATTGCCGCCGGCGACACCGGCGCCTCAGGCACAACCGCCATAAAACCCTTCGCCATAGACGAGTACCCCTATACAGAATCGGGGGTATCGGCACGCACGGCGACCGTCACGATCAGCGCGGGCAGTGCGACCACCACCGTTACGATCAGGCAGTCCCCTTTCGACAAGTTTTTTGCTGCTCCTGGAATGCCGGGGATTAAAAAGAGCGACTTTGACGCTCTGGTCGAGCGCCGAAAGAACGGTAATCCCGACCCGTACCGGGGTGACGAGATCGAGCTGACGATCCGGGGATCGAGCACCTATAAAGGCACCTGGGTAGATAGTAATATCGCCCGAGGCGACGAATTCATCGGTCTCGGCGGTTTGGCGGACGAACCGGTCTACGCGCTCTACTTCAAATGGGGGTCGATGGTGGCAATGATAGGCGACATTGGCCAATGGTCAACTGACGGCAGCGACGTGGTGTGGGTCAACGAAGAATTCATACTTCCGGCCAATGGGCTCTGGCCTTATGGCGGTAGCACTTCGCCCTTCACACCGGCGTCGAGTGCCAGTGCCTATTTCAATTATTTCCCGACGTTCAATCGGGAGAAAGGGCAGGGCGATATTTGTGCGAAGATCACTGATAACGAGTGGCGCATCCCGTCCGGCGATCCACTGACGATGGCGAGACCCTATTCGGGCACCTACACGCCTTTCGGGACTCGATTTGGAAGATGGGAGAATGCAAGAACTTCAAGAGGTGCTGTCGTGTATTACATCAGCAACGAATATGTTTCTGTTCCCGAAAGTATTCCCGACCCCGCCACGGTTGTTCGCACCGGCCTTTTGCCTCACGCAGCCACCGTTTCCGACAATAAGGACTTGTTCATCCCTGCTGTAGGAATCCGTACCTATAACCCGGCAGGTTCTTTTATGAGACTGAATTGGGGGTACTACTGGTTGTCATCGAAGGTTTATGGTCATGGCTATGTTAGCGCCTTAAGTTTCTTCCAAACAACACTGTATCCGAGCAGCAATGACGAATATGAAGAGGGCCACCCTGGCGATAACGGCATGTCCATCCGCTGCGTGAATGCCACGCCGCCGATGCCCTAACAACACCGAATCCACCGCCCCGCCGGAGCCGACACTCCGGCGGGGTTTTGGATGGCGTCGGGCTGCAGGGCGATTACCGGCCGCCGGTATGTACTGCGAACAACGGCCGGCATCTGCATCGGCAGGCCTTCTTTTTTCCACATTTTGCTGTTTTTTTGCGGCTTTTCCTTATCTTTGACTTCGTCTTAGATAGGATGCGCCTCGGGAAACCTCCAAAAATTTTCGATTTTTTGCGGTTTCCTCTCGGCTTTCGCTATCTTTGCATGATAAGGCTACCCTGAAAACATGAAAATAAACCGGGAAGGATACAATATAATCGCTGTGACGCTGCTTGGCTGCACGGCGGTGGGTGCGGCGTGTTTTATCTGGGCGCCGGGTTGGGTGGCATGGCCGGTGGCGGCACTGATGCTGATACATATCGCATTTACGGCCTGGTTCTTCCGCGAGCCGAAACGCACGGCGCTGCGCGGGGAAAATACCGTTTTCGCACCCGCCGACGGGAAGGTCGTGGTGATCGAACCCGTGAAAGTGGACGAATATTTCGGCGGGCAGGAGTGCATACAGGTTTCGGTCTTCATGTCGCTCACCAACGTGCACATCAACTGGTTCCCCACAGGCGGCGAGGTCGTCTATCACAAGTACCATCCGGGCAGGTTCATGATCGCGTGGCAGCCCAAATCGTCGGAACTGAACGAGCGCACGACGACCGTGGTCGACACGGGCCGGCACCGGATACTCTTCCGGCAGATCGCCGGTTTCGTGGCGCGGCGGATCGTTTCTTATGCCGCAGTCGGCAGTCGCGTGGAACAGAATACGAAGTGCGGGTTCATCAAGTTCGGGTCGCGGATCGACATTTTCGTGCCTGTGGGGACGGAATTGCTGGTCGATGTGGGGGACAAAACGGTGGGTTCGCAGACACCGATCGCCAGGTTTGCGTGATTCGAGATCACATGATTGTAGAAGGGATAGTCATACACGGACGCGCCATAGGTCGCGATTTGGGATACCCGACGGCGAATATCGACGTGGATGATCCGCATTTGGATGGCGGTGTGTACGCATCGCGTGTCGTGTTGAACGGGGTGGAATATCTTGCCGTGACGAACGTGGGTACGAACCCGACGGTGGGAGGTGCCTGTCGACACATTGAGACGCACATCATCGGGTGGGATGGTGATCTGTATGGCGAGCGGTTGCGTATCGAGTTGGGACGCAAATTACGCGACGAACGCCGTTTCGAGTCTCTGGACGACCTGCGGGAACAAATCGCCCTCGACTGCCAAGAGGTGATGCGATAGCGGGTTATTTGGCGAGTTCAAGAATTTTCTTGACGGTCGGTGCATCGATATTTCCCTTCTCTCCGAGACGGGTGTCACGTTCCGTGAAACGACGCACGATCTCGTCGATGGTGTCCCGACCGATGTTGAGTTCCGACAGACGTGTGGGCAGACCCAACGAACGGAAGAAATTCTCGGTGGCCTCGATGGTGGAATCTATGTCTTTTGAGCCGAACACACGCTCGCCATATTGCAGGATTTTGGCCTCCTTTTGGTCGCGCATCACGCTCATCAACGCCGGCAGGACGACCACCAGGGTTTGCCCGTGCGTGGTGCCGTGCAGGGCGGTAATTTCGTGTCCGATCATGTGCGTAGCCCAGTCCTGCGGCACCCCCATCGCGATAAATCCATTCAGACCCATCGTGGCACAAAGCATATAGTTGGCCATCTGGTCATAATCGTGCTGATCGGCACGGATCTTCGGCGCCACTTCGAGGAGCGTCTGCATGATGCCTTCGGCCCAGCGATCCATCAGCGGCGATACGTTCGTCACGGTGAGGTACTGCTCCATGACATGCACCCACGTATCGGCAATACCGACAGCGATTTGAAACGGCGGTAACGAGAAGGTGGTTTCGGGATCGAGGATCGAGAAACGTGGGAAGGAGTGATGGAACGAGAATTTCTCATCCGTTTCGAGGTTGGAAATCACGGCCCCGGCATTCATCTCGGAACCGGTCGCGGGAAGGGTCATCACGGACGCAAACGGAATCACGTCCCCGATCTTGTCCTCATCGAGCACGATCTCCCACGCATCCCCACTATACGGCATGGCTGCGGCAATGAGTTTCGTCCCGTCGAGCACGGATCCGCCACCCACGGCCAGCAGGAAATTGGCCTCGAACTCACGCCCTTGGGCGACGGCACGGCGCAATGTCTCGACCTTCGGATTGGGTTCGATGCCCCAGAATTCGGTGCATGTGCGACCTTTCAATGCCGCCATGACCTGTTCATAGACACCGTTCTGCTTGACCGATCCACCTCCGAACGTGATCATGATGCGTGCCGAAGCGGGGATTTCGGACGCCAGTTTGGCGATCGTCCCTTTGCCGAAAATGAGTTTGACGGGGTTTTGAAATGTGAAATTTTTCATATTTTTTATTTTTTTCTTAACACCACTGCCCCTTTTTGATTTTAAAACCTTTTCTATCTTTTAAAAAAGGTAGATCCAAAAATTTTCCTGGATACTTCGTATCCCTCCTTCTGCGCGAAGTCAAACGCTTTCAGCGTTTCAGTTCATTTTCCGTGTCTGTTTTCTTGCAAGTAAGCTTGCAGAAAACCTCCCCGCCAAATGCCCCACCGCGCTCCGCGCGGTTTGACTTCGCGACAACAAATATCTTCTCTTTATTCAATCCGGCACGACGGGTAGACGGAGTGCTAACTCCCGTCGTGCCCTACAACTTTTCGCCGATGGCCTTTGCCCGGCGAAGCAGCAGCACAGCTGCTGCCAATCGTCGCATGCGACGATTGCGGGAGGGGGTTCGTAAGGGGGAGGGTGTCCCTCCCCAACATTATAAAGCTTTTCCAAAAAAGAGACAGTTCCGTAAGAAATCAAAAAGCGACAGTGGGGAAAAGGATTTTAAAGAGCGTTTTTATTTTTCTATTTTCAATTGTTCGAGGTCATACATTTTGTCACGGAACCGTGCCGCTGTGGCAAAATCAAGTGCTTTGGCAGCGGCTTCCATGAGACGTTTCGCTTCGGCGATCTGTTCGTCGACCGATGCGGCGGAGTGCAGTGTCGACGTGTCGTAAGGAGCCATCGTATCTGCCACCCGCAACACGTCATTCTCCTCATACACGCCGTACTCCGCCGCCAGCGAAGCGCTTCCGCTTCGCTGTGCGCGCCGCGGTATCATCTGGTGTTCGATATTGTAACGTATCTGGGAGTCACGACGTCTGTTACTCTCCGTGATCGCGGCGCGCATCGAGTCGGTACAGTGGTCGGCATAGAGGATCACGTGTCCATTGGCATGTCTCGCCGCACGTCCCGCGATCTGTGTGATGGAGCGTTCGTTACGCAGGAATCCTTCCTTGTCGGCATCGAGAATCGCCACGAGACCCACTTCGGGCAAATCCAACCCCTCTCGCAACAGGTTTACGCCGATCAGCACGTCGAACAGTCCCGACCGCAAGTCTTCGAGAATCTGCACCCGTTCCAACGTGTCGATGTCGGAGTGGATGTACCGGTTCCGTACGCCCAGTTTATCGAAGTGCGCCGAGAGTTGTTCGGCCATGCGTTTGGTGATGGTGGTGATCAGGACACGCTCCTCTTTGGTGACGCGTTTCTCAATCTCGGCGATCAGGTCATCGATCTGGTAGGTGGTGATACGCACATCCAACGGTGGATCGACCAGCCCCGTAGGACGTATCAGTTGTTCAGCGATACGGCCCTCGCTCTTGTTGAGTTCGTAATCGGCGGGGGTGGCACTGACGTATATCGACGTACCGACCAATCCCTCGAACTCCTCGAATTTGAGGGGACGGTTGTCACGCGCCGCTGGGAGACGGAATCCATACTCCACCAGGTTCTCTTTACGCGCTTTATCGCCGCCATACATGGCTTTCACTTGTGGGATCGTCACGTGACTCTCATCGACAACAGTCAGGTAGTCGCGCGGAAAATAGTCCAGCAGACAGAACGGGCGACTCCCTTCGGGACGGCAGTCGAAATATCGCGAATAGTTCTCGATACCCGAACAGTAGCCCAACTCCTTGATCATTTCGAGGTCATACTCGACGCGTTGTTTGATCCGTTGCGCCTCCACGGGACGCTCCTCGCGCTGGAACATTTCGACCTGACGCCCCATATCGAGATAGATCTCCTGCACGGCACTGTTGATGCGCTCCTTGGTGGTGGCGAAGAGTGTGGCGGGATAGAGGGTGAGCGTGGGGATGGGTCGGATCTGCTGTCCCGTGACGGGGTCGATGCTGTGTATGGACTCGATCTCGTTGTCGAAGAACGTGACGCGGAAACATTGATTCCCGAACTCCCCGAACCCGGCCATAATGTCGATATTTTCACCCCTCACACGGAACGTGGCGGGTTGCAGATCGGTCTCGGTACGGGTGTAGAGCCCCTCGACGAGTTGGTAGAGGAACTGTTTGTAGTTGAGGATCTGCCCTTGTTTGATGTGTATCGCGAGTTCATGAAAATCGGCCGGATTTCCGCAACCGTACAGACACGACACGCTCGACACGACGATCACATCGCGACGCCCCGACAACAGCGTGGCAACGGTGCTCAGGCGCAGTTTCTCGATCTCCTGATTGATGGAGAGGTCTTTCTCGATATAGAGATCCTTTGCCGGCATGTATGCCTCTGGCTGGTAGTAGTCGTAGTAGGANNTAGGAGACGAAATATTCGACCGCGTTTTCGGGGAAGAAGTTTTTGAACTCTCCGTATAGCTGTGCGGCGAGGGTCTTGTTGTGACTCAGCACGAGGGTCGGGCGATTGAGTTGCGCGATGACGTTGGCGATCGTGAACGTTTTACCGGAACCCGTCACTCCGAGGAGCGTCGTGTGTGGCGACCCTTGATTGATGTACGCGAGTAATTTCCCGATCGCTTCGGGTTGATCGCCTGTGGGGGCGTAATCTGAAAGGAGGCTGAAGGAGGACATAACAGGGGTAAATATAGTGATTATTTGATTAACTTTGCCGTGAAAATGATCGACAGGGAAACCATAGACAGAATCTACGCCGCCGCGAACATCGTGGAGGTAATAGGCGACTATGTGACGCTTCGCAAGAAGGGCGTCAACTATCAGGCGTGCTGTCCGTTCCACAACGAGAAAACCCCGTCGTTTGTTGTCTCTCCGACGAAGGGGGTGTACAAATGTTTCGGATGCGGCAAGGGCGGCAATGCGGTGACGTTCCTCATGGAGCACGAGCAACTGACCTATCCCGAGGCGGTGAAGTTGCTGGGAAAACGTTACGGCATCGAGGTACGCGAAACGGAGCTCACGCCCGAGGAGGAGGCACGCAAGGACAATCGCGAGAGCATGTTCGCGCTGAACGGTTGGGCGGCGGAATATTTCACGGACGTGCTGCACAAAACGCCGGAGGGCGAGAGTGTGGGCCTGAGTTATTTTCGCCAGAATCGCGGCATGTCGGACGCCACGATCAAACAGTTCGGGTTGGGATTCTGCCCCGCGAAAGGTGACACGATGAGCCGCACGGCCCTCGATGCGGGATATAAGAAGGAGTTCCTTGTCGCCACGGGACTCTCGCTGCAACGTGAGGATGGGTCTCTGTACGACCGTTTCCGGGATCGTGTGATCTTCCCGATACACAATATTTCGGGACGTGTGGTGGGTTTCGGCGGCCGCACGTTGCGCACGGATAAGAGTGTTGCGAAGTACCAGAACTCCCCCGAGAGCGAGATATACAGCAAGAAGAACGAACTCTATGGGCTCTACTTCGCCAAGAAGGCGATCCAGAAGGAAGATTTCGCGATCATGGTGGAGGGCTACACGGACGTCATCTCGATGTATCAGGCCGGGGTGGAGAACGTCGTGGCGTCGAGTGGAACTTCCCTCACGACGGAGCAGATCCGTCTCCTGAACCGCTTCACGAAGAACATTACGATCATCTACGACGGCGATTCGGCCGGAATCCATGCGTCGCTGCGCGGTGTCGACATGATTCTGCAGGAGGGAATGAACGTGCGTATCGTACTGTTGCCCGAGGGTGAGGATCCCGATTCGTTCGCACGGGCACATACCACCACCGAACTGCAGGATTATATTCGCTCGCATGAGGAAGACTTCCTGGCCTTCAAGGCGAAACTGTTGTTGGACGAGGCGAAGAACGACCCGATCCGCAAGGCATCGCTGATCGGCGATATGGTGCAGTCGATCGCGTTGATACCGGATCCGATCCAGCGTGCGGTCTACATCAAGGAGGCATCGCGTACGATGGAGGTGGACGAGTCGGTGTTGGTGTCGGAGGTGGGACGCAAACGCATGTCATCGACCGGTGACCGTGAGGCGGAGGCGTTCGTGCGCCGTCAGGCCCAACGCCAACGTACCGAGGAGCAGGTCGAGGCCCTGACGCACGTGCAACGGGGCGGCAGCAGCGTGGAGGCGTTGGAACGTGAGTTGACGCGCTACCTGTTGAAATACGGACACCTGTCGTTCGACTTCAAGGAGGGTAAAAATATGGTGCCGTACAACGTGGCGGAGGTGATTTTCGGCGAGTTGGAGACGGACGGACTGACGTTCCAGAACCCGGTGCTGAACGAGATCTTGGAGACTTACCGCTGCTACTGGACCGAGGGAGGCGTGGGCGTGGAGGTGGAGGCACACCGGTTCATCAACCATGCCGATCCGTCGGTGTGCAACGCGTCGGTGGATATCCTCACGTCGGGAGATAATTACATTCCGAGTGCCCTGTGGCGCAAAAAGGATGTGCATGTCGAGAGCGAGGGCGAGCTGTTGGCGTTGGGGGTGCCGAAAGCGGTGACGTTGTATAAATCGAAGGTGATCGAACGACTGTCACACCAGTTGCACGAGCAGCTGCAGCATCCCGATCTATCGGACGAAAAGATGCAGGAGATCATGCAACGATTGTCGCAACTGAACCGGGGTAAGGTGTCGATCGCCCGCAAGTTACACAGATTGATACTATAAGTTTTTTTTATGGCAGATTTTAAAACTATAAATATTTCCAATAGGAGAGCGCGTTTTGACTACGAGATTTTGGAGGAATTTGTGGCCGGAATAGTGTTGGTCGGCACGGAGATAAAATCCTTGCGTCTTGGAAAAGCCTCTATTACAGAGAGTTACTGTTATTTCGACAAAGGCGAGTTATGGATACGCGGCATCCACATTGCAGAGTATCATTGGGGCACAAATAACAATCATAAACCTCTGTGTGACAGGAAGTTACTCTTGCAACGCAAGGAACTGAACAAGCTTCAACGTGCGTCACAGGACAAGGGTCTGACGATCGTCGGGTTGCGTATCTTCCTCAACGACAGGGGGTTGGCGAAAGTTGTGATCGGTCTGGCCCGCGGTCGCAAGACGTACGACAAACGCGAATATCTGAAAGAAAATGACGACAAACGCGAGATGGATCGCGCCCTCAAAACCCGCCGCTAAGCCATTTTAGAGTTTATTGCCGGGGCCGGGGAAGACGATCCAGGGTTTGAAGGTTTTGGCATCCTCGAACTCCACGGAAGCGTATGACACGATGATCACGATATCACCCACCTCGGCTTTACGTGCCGCGGCACCGTTGATGCAGATAATTCCGCTATTGCGCTCACCTGTAATGACATAGGTCTCGAAACGCTCACCGTTATTGACGTTCAGTATCTGCACTTTTTCGCCTTCGATGACGTTGGCGGCCTCCATGAGTGCGGCATCTATGGTGATACTACCGACGTAGTTGAGATTCGCCTCCGTGACACTCACGCGGTGGATCTTGGATTTGAGGACTTCGATTTGGAATTTCATAACAACTTTTGATTATCTATTAGACGGACCTTTCCCGCCTGCACAGCAATGCAACCCTGGATGTTTTTTGATGCGTCCCACGACGAGATGGGTTGTAATGTGTCGGCATCGACTATCTGGAAATAGATCACTTTCAGCAACGGACTCTTTTCAACCTCCGTGACAACCCATCTCGTCAGTTCCGTTGGCGTCGCCAACGGAACACGCGCGGCCGCAGTCTTTAACGCTTGATAGATCATCGGTGCGGCCGCGCGGTGGGACGCATCCAGAAGGGTATTCCGTGACGAGAGGGCCAGCCCATCCGTGTCACGGACAATGGGACACGCCACGATCTCGACCGGCATACCGAGTTGACGCACCATCTCGCGAACGACAGCAATCTGTTGAAAATCTTTCTCGCCGAAGTATGCTTTTCGTGGTTTCACGATCTCGAACAGACGGCTCACGACCTGTGCCACCCCGTTGAAATGTCCCGGACGCGTGGCACCCTCCATCACTTTATCCAGTTGTCCGAAATCGAACGTACGGGGATCTGTTGTGGGGTAAATCTCCTCGACCGACGGTGCGAACACATAGTCGACTCCGGCCTCTTCGAGCAGTGCCAAATCGGCATCCAGCGTCCTCGGATAGCACTTCAAGTCGTTCGGATCGTTGAACTGCGTGGGGTTGACAAACACACTCACCACGACCGTGGGGTGATTTTTCCGTGCCTGTTCGACGAGCGAGAGGTGTCCCGCATGGAGGGCTCCCATCGTGGGCACGAAACCGATGTCCGACGAATTCGCGAGGGCTTGTTGGAGCCCTTCGACGGTAGTGAAACTCCTCATGGATTTACATTCTCTTTAAGAACAGAATTCCGAATGGAATGAGCAATCCCAGCAGGATCGCGACGGCAAGTATCATCATATTGTTCGGCGACACGGGGCCTCCGGGGCCATACGCACGGTCGATGACACGGAATGTATCTTCGTCATTGAACTGGTTGATCGCACTCTCCTCGCGCTTACTGAGCAGGTAGAGATAGAGCTCCTGTTTGATCTTCTGCTGGCGCATCAATTCGAGTGCCTCGCGCTCTTGGGCAGGCATGTCGAGGATCCGTTTGTTCAGTTGCGACTCCTCTTTTTGGATGGCCCGTCGTTGAATGTCGAGGGTTTTGATGTGCGAGTCGAGCGATGTGACGATCGAGCGGCGCATCTCCGCGAGTTGGTTTTCGAGGGTGTGCAACACGGGGTTGTTGCCCGAGTTGCCGGAGGAGAGTTTGTTGTGCTGCAACATCATCTCGTTGTACGCCTCGATCTGGGCGCCGATCGTCGCACTCTCGACGGAGATCATTCCCGGAACGAGATCCTCGGGATGGGACAGCAGATACTCCTTGAGGAAACGCGTCATCTGGATCTGATTTTCGGCCGTCAATCCCTCCATCCGATAGCGTGCATGCTCTTCGGCCCACAGCTGGGCTTCGATTTTGGGGTCGAAAACCTGATTGTCTTTCTTGAACGATTCGATTCGTTCGTCCAGCGCGTCGAGTTCAGCCGTCACGGCATCGATACGTTCGTCGATGAACGCTCCCGTTGTCTGTGCTTGTGCACGCTTGTAACCGAGCACATCTGCGCCATATATATCGACAAGCGCATCGACGATCCGCGCTGCCTTTTGCGGTACCGTGGCACGGGTCGAGATAGACAACACAGCAGATTTCTTGTCTGCCAACCCGGCATCTATCTTGGTTTGATAGAGTTGCGTGGCGGCATCGTGGGTGCTTATCGCGACCTTAAAACTATCCTTTACGGGCTTCGACGAGAGTGCCTTGATAGGCTCTTTCGGGAGTATCGCGATGCGTCCTACGGGAGACACGACCGTGTCACCGATAGCGACGGTCATCTCGCCGGCGAATTTCTGTTTCGGCTCCGAACGACGCTCGAAGTGCGACAGTTTGACCCGGCCATCCACCATTTCGGCACGCATGCGAACCGCGATTTCCTCCTCCCTATTCTCTTCTATGAGCGAGATCGCGAACGGCAGGCGTCCGAAAAGATCCTTGCGTCCTTGTGTGTACGTCACATCGAGACCGAGATCCGTAACCACTTTGCCGATCAGGTGATACGAGGTGAGCAGGAAGATCTCGTTGTCCATATTCTTAGACCCCGGCATCATGCCACCCATACCGAGCATGTTCGCCGCTCCGGCAATCGCCGCCAGATTACCTCCGATACCGCTCTCCTCCTCCTTAATGAGGATATTCGAGGTACGTTCGTAGAGCTTGGGCGTCAGGACGAGGTACGTGCCGGCCAACACGATGCACACGAACAGCGACAAGACGAACCACTTCCAATGCGCCAAGGCGGATTTGAGGAGTTCGACGAGATCTATCTCTTCCGTGCTGCGGTGTTTTTTGTCTGTTGTCTCTTTTGTCATGGCGGGTAGCGTTATTTGGCAAGGACGAGTGTGGCGACGAGTGTGGCGACGGAAACCAACGTACCCACGAGTGAAAAGTAGAGTCCCTGGTTGGGGTCTATCTGTCCCGATTTGGCTCGAGAGCGGTTCGGTTTCACCCACACGATATCGCCCTGTTGGAGGTAGAAAAAAGGTGACGTGAAAATATTTTTGGAGCGCAGATCGAGCGTACCGACGGTACGTACGCCATCCACCTCACGGATCACCGTCACGTTCTTGCGTTGTCCCTGAATGGTCAGGTCACCCGCCATGGCGATAGCCTCGAAGATCGTCACTTGGTCACTCGAAATTTCATATTGATCCGGTTTCTGCACCTCACCGATCACGTTGACATACATGTCGATGAATTGGATATTGACCGTCGGGTCGTCGACATATCCTCCGTCACGGATCGCATCGGCAATCGCATCGGACAGTTCGCTGCGTGTGAGTCCCGCCGCCTGGATTTTGCCGATCACGGGCATGTCGAGCATCCCGTCCGCTGAGATCGTGAGGGGTTGCAACTCCGTTGTGGCAGGCGCTCCACCTTCCGACATTGCCGGCACTGCAGATGAACTGTTGAACGGTACTGCCAACTCCGGGTTTTGGCTCGACACGACCACGGTGATTCGATCCAGCGGTTTGAAACGTATCTGGTATGCAGCTACGATTTGTGACTGCTCGAACGCCTCGATGTCCTGCAGGTAGAGAACCCTCTTTTGCGCGGCGCAACCGCCCAGGAACAGACACGAGAGTATGCCTAAAAATGTACACAGGTAGGGGAGCGACAGCGATAGTTTACGACACATTTTTTTTGTAATGTTTTGCGACAAAGGTAAAATAAACATATTATCTTTGCAACTATGAATGGACTGTTGCTGAGTTTTGTAAAGTTCGCTGTATTGGCGACGTTGGGTGAGTGTGTCGGGCTGCGTATCGCCGAAGGGGTGTGGAACAAAAAAGGGTTCGGGATCCTGCCGAGGGCCTTGGTGTGGGGCGTATTGGGTATGGGAATCGCGATAGCGATGTCGATCTTCTCAAACGGTGTACCGGCATTTTTGGCGTCGTTGGGAATGGAGGGTGCAACTACCGCGATGGCAGGTGCATTGTCGTGGGAAAAGGTGTTCGTGGCGCTGTGCATTTCGGTGGCGATGAACACGATCTTCGCGCCGGTATTCATGACGCTGCACAAAGTCACGGACATGCATATCGCCGCCACGGGTGGCACGTTACGCGGATTTTTCACCACGCCGTTGCGTATGGGCGACACGTTGGCATCGTTGAATTGGCACCGTCAATGGAGTTTCGTGTTCAAGCGCACGATCCCGTTGTTTTGGTACCCTGCACACACGATCACGTTCCTCTTGCCGAGTGACCTGCGGGTGCTTTTCGCGGCACTGTTGGGTGTTGTGTTGGGCGTGTTGTTGGCGATCGGAAACAAGAAAAAGTGACGACCGGTCCCGTGAATCTCTCCTTGGTCATCGCCACGTACAACCGTGCCACGGAACTCATCGCGGCATTGGAGACGGTTGCGATGCAGGATTTTCCGATGGATCGATGGGAGTGCGTCGTGGTGAACAACAACTCCACGGACGATACGGAGGCACGTTTCGCGGAGTTTGCAAAACAACACCCGGAATTGAATATCCGCATGGTGTTCGAGGAGCGGCAGGGACTGTCGCACGCCCGGAACCGCGGTATTGCGGAGAGTCACGGGGAGATCATCGCTATTATAGACGACGACGAGCGGATTTGCAAGGGTTTCGTGGGTGCGTATATGGATTTTTTCGACACGCATCCCAAGGCTATGACGGCAGGTGGACGTATCGTGGCGGAGTATCCGGAGGGGCGTCCGGAGTGGATGTCACGTTACACGGAGCGCGCCGTCGCCAACCCGATTGACTTGGGTCCAAAAATCCGAATATTCCCATGCGGACGCATTCCGGGAGGCGGCAATATGGCACTCCGCAGGGAGGTGTTCGATAAATTCGGAGCGTTCGATCCTGCCTTGGGGCGGAGTGGAGAGACCCTCATCGGTGGCGAGGAGAGTGAGTTGTTCGAGCGACTGAAGCGTGCGGGTGTTCGACCTTGGTATGTGCCCGGTGCGGTGATGACGCACGTCATTCCGGCACGTAAAACGGCACGCGAATATTTCGCGAACCTCTCCTATAATATAGGTGTCTCGCAACGCCTGCGTGCCACGAGTAAGGTGATGTTGTACGCGAAAGAGGCTGTCAAGTGGATGGCAACGCTGCTCCTGGTGCTCATCCTCAAGCCCGTGCAAGCCCGCTATCTGATCCTGATGCGCCGGCAAATTTCAAGGGGAATTTTTATTTCCGCCCTACATTAGATCTTAATACAACGGAGGGAGAAGCCTTCTGAAATAGGTGGAGTGTCATCGAGAATCGCACGGTCTGAGTAGAAGCGAAGTCTCTCTACATTCGTTGTAGAACTCGGTTTGTTCGGACAATAGTAGCCTTGAGCAGTCTGACTATGTAGTATCCCGGTAATCTGACGCTGTCCCGGCGCGGGGAGGAGAAGACTCCCCGTTCTCGTCCTCTCCGTAATCAACGCAGAATCCCCCATCATTTGATGGGGGATTCTGCGTTGTAGCGGGAGAAGGACTCGAACCTCCGGCCTTCGGGTTATGAGCCCGACGAGCTGCCAACTGCTCCATCCCGCGATGTGGGACAAAGGTAAGCCAAATATTTTAAATCACCAAATTATTACAACCTTTCGGCAACTATTTCGGCCAGATCCTTCACGCGGATATTATGTGACGTGCCGCGTGCGAGGGCTTTTTTGCAGAGCGGACATGCCGTTACGATGGTCTTGGCGCCGGTTGCGGTGAGGGTATCGACTGCGGAACGTGACACACGCAACTGTTGCCCGTCGTCGATAACGGTATTGGCGAGCGACGATCCGCAACAGAGCGACATTTCACGGGTTTGTTCCGGTTCGACGAGTACTCCTACAGACGCGATCACTGCGCGCGGGGCATCGTAGATGCCGCATCCACGACCCAGTTCACACGGGTCGTGGTATGTGAACGATTCATCGTTCGCGCGCGCGGGTTTGAGGCTTCCTTTGACGAGGAGACGCTCGATATATTCCGAATGGTGCAGCAGTTCGACACCTGTCAGATGGTACTCGTCACGGAACACTTTCAGACAGATGGCACACGATGTGACGAGTGTCGTGATGCCGCTTTCACGGATCAGTCGCGTGTTGAAGTCGATCATCTTGCGTGCCGAGTCGGTTTCACCGGAGAGCAGCAACGGACGTCCGCAACACACGCCACCCTCACGATCCGCCCACCAGACGGACTCCCCTGTCGCGGTGAAGATACGCTCCATCGCCTGCTTCATGCCGGGCGTGAGGTGCGTCATGCAACCGGTGAAGTAACCGATCTTACTCTGCGCACTGTTTTTTTCGACCGGCACGGAGGTGAAATATTCGTACCGTTTTTCATTGGGCACGTTTCGCATCTTGTCGCGCGAGTTTTGTCGCAACGTGTTGAGGTTGATTCCGACGGGACACACCTGTTCGCACCGTCCGCACATAAAACAGTTGTTCAGCACCGACAGTTCCAGACGGTGGTATCTCCTGTCGCGCAGGAAGTAGGTGGACTGTATGTCGTTCACTCCGAGGTCGGTCTGGATCTGACACGGGTCGATACAGATACCGCAACGCGAGCATGCCTCGACCTGAAAATTGTCATACGACGTGATCTTTTTACCCGAACGGAGTTTATATTGCCTCAGGAAGATGAGCGGGATCTCGGTGAAGATGTGCATGTAGCGCGAGAAGGGCATCGCGATGAAAAACAGTCCCAGGCAGATGGAATAAACCCACCATGCGGGTTCGTACAGGGCATAGAGCGTCGACCGCGGCACCCATCCGGCGAGCCACGTGCCGATACTTCCGGTCAGGAATCCGCCGCCGCCATGCACGGCACACGTGATGCTTTCGGCGATCAGTCGTATGGGGAAGATGAACCACAGTACGGAGAGTGCGAGTTTATCCCACACGATATGCCTTGTCGTGCGCCGCATGCCCATGAATCGGTGGACGATACGTTTCGCCACGGCCCACGCCACGCCCGAAAGCACGAACAGCAGCAACAGATCCATCAGGAAATCGAATACCGGTTTATGCCCAAGGTGTGCCGATGCGGCGAAATATTTAAAGAACACGTGTCCCTGCAACGGTACCCATCGCAACCCGACGTATGCGGTCGTTTCGATCCATCCGACGAGGATCAACAGGAACCATCCGAATGCGAGCGACGTGTGCATGTAGCCCAAAAGGGAGTTGACGCGCCAGATACGTGCATGCAGCAACGACTCACGAATCACCTCCCAGATGGCTTTCGGTGTGGCAAGTGTGAAGAAGTTACGACCGATCAGTTTCTTATCGGCACGCGGCAGGTGGTAGAGCCACGATCCCCACTTCACAGCCAGCGCCGCGAACAGGAATGCCGTGCCGATGATAAACGGTATACAGAATGGTGCAAAAAAGCGCATTTAATTATCTCCCAGTTTTCGTTTCAACAGCATCACGAGCGCCCGTGTATTGATCCCCCTCGGGCACACCAACCGGCACTTGCCGCACAGCATGCACTTGTTCAACTGCTCGTACATTCCTTCATATTCCCCGCGCCGTACGAGCGTATGCAGCATCCGGAAGTTGAAATCCGTCAACGCTCCCGCCGTGCAGGTGGCCGTGCATCCCCCGCATCCGATACAGGTTTGCAGTTCGGGCATCTCGCGCAGGATCGCCTCGCTCATGCGAAGGTCGTTCACGTCCGCATTGATCACACGTGCCTTGTTGATGCCGTATCCCCAGTCTATCGCCGCCACGCTATTTCTGTTTGATGTATGCCGCCGCCGCATCCGCTGCCGCGATACCCTCGTTCAACGACTCACCGATTGCTTTCGGTGCCGATACCGTACCTGCATAGAAAAGGCCCCCGAGGGTGCCTGCTTGGGCCGGGGCGACAACATTGCCCAGAAACAGATCTTGCGGTTCCAGGAATCCGCTATCGGCATGCGGCAACCCGAAATTCGGCCCCGCCTGCATACCGATCAGCAGCACGAACATATCGACACTCATCCGCAACGGGCGTCCGGTGAGGGTATCTTCGGCCTTGATCTGGAGACGCCCGTCGAACGTGGGACTCGCCTCGGAGATGCGTCCCCGGATGAAGTGAATGTTGTATTTCTGTTGTGCCTCGCGATACATCTCCTCGTACCCGGGTCCGAACATGCGGATATCCATGTAGAAATTGAATATCTCCGCGTCGGGGAACCGTTTTTTGAGTTCGATGGCCTGCTTGACTCCCGTGATGCAGCAAACTTTGGAACAGTGGGGTTGGCACACCTTCTCGTCACGCGACCCCACGCAATGGAGCAACGCGATGCGCCGCGGTGTGAATCCCAACGCACCGGCAAGTCCCTCGCCCGCTTCACCCTCATGCAACAGCAGTTCCAGGTCCGCCGACGTGTACACATGGTCGTAGAGTCCATATCCGTACTCCTCCTTGCGACGCGCATCGAAAATCTCGAATCCCGTGGCGATGATCACGGCTTTGGTGTGAAGGACACGCCCGTCTGCGAGTGTCACGCTTGTGGGATTGATCTCGGTCGCTTCGGCCGACGTGATAAGTTCGATGTCGTGCGACGCAAAACGTTCGTGCAACGCATCGTACACCTCCTGTGCGGGTGTGAACGACGGGAACAGGTGATACCAGCTGCGGATATGTCCGCCTAACTCGTGTTTCTTTTCGATCAGGGTGACCCGCACCCCTTGCTCCGCCAGACGGATCGCCGCCTGCATCCCCGCCACGCCGCCCCCGACGACAACCACTTCGCGTGTATGGTTTTTTTGTGACTTCATTCTCTCCACCTCCATCCTCCTCATGCTACTTAATGTTATAGACCAGCTTTTCGGCCCCGAAATTGATGGCCGCCGACGCGGGTTTGCCAATATATTTACCGTGACGCCCGAGGTACTTGGCCGCAGGGTCATACTGAATGCCCATCTTGTCGAGCAACGGTTCTACATTGACCTGATGCATCTGCAACCCCAACTCCCACGGATCGTGACCGAGCACCAACCCCGCCATCTCCTCGTAGGTGA
>DBDB01000029.1:0-541 GCA_002293345.1 Alistipes sp. UBA943 | reverse complement strand
CCATCTCCGCCACGGCGTACTGCCACCGATCCAAAAACATCGGACATCCGGGGCAGTTCGACACGATAAAGTCGGGCTTGTACGGCGCCATACTTTCGAGTTTCTTGTGCGTATTGGCGATCGAGTAACCGCGATTGGCCTGCACGAGGTAGTTTCTGAACCCGAATCCGCAACAGTGGCGTCGTTCGGGATAGTCGATCGGCTCACCGCCCCACGACTCGATCATTCCGGCCAGTACGTATGGGAATTCCGCCCCTCCGATACCGGATTTTGGGAACAGCTTGGCATAGTGGCATCCGATATGCTCCACGACACGCAACGGCTCACCCGTCACGGTATTGACGAGTCTGTGTTTTGCTTGTTTGGCGATTTCGTCCCGGAAATGAAACACCACGTCCGACGCGTGTGCCACGTTGGCCGGCACCTTGAATTCGCGCCCTGTGGCTTTCAATAGGTACTCGCGTGTCTTCTCCTCCATCTCGGGAAACTCCTCCCACGTGGCAAGTATTTCTGTGTAGACGCCGAACGACGTGATGCACGA
>DBDB01000089.1:7806-13519 GCA_002293345.1 Alistipes sp. UBA943 | reverse complement strand
CGGTTTAAAAAGGTCTTGAAAAAGAAAAGGTTTTAGAAAAGAAAAAGCGACAGTGGGGTTTTAGGGAAGTAAAAAAGAACGGGAGAGAATCAGAGTGACGCGAACAGGTCGTATTCTTCGGCACTGGTGATGGTGACGGAGTGGAAGGTACCGGTATCGAGATGTTTTGGGGAGGTAATGAGAATCTCCTGATCGACCTCGGGCGAGTCGTATTGCGACCTGCCGATGTAAAAGTCACCTTGTTGCCCGTCGATAATCACTTCTGAGGAGGTCCCGACACGTCGGTGGTTGATCGAGAGTGATATTTCGCGTTGCAGCTCCATGACACGTTCCACGCGACGCTGTTTGATCTCGTCCGGCACGTCATCGGTGAGGTTTTCGTATGAGTAGGTACCCGCTTCGGCGGAGTAGGCGAACACGCCGAGGCGCTCGAACCGCACGTCACGGATAAACTGTAGGAGTTCCTCGAAATCCTGGTCTGTCTCACCGGGATATCCTGTCAGCAGGGTGGTACGCAACGCGAGATCGGGAATGGCGCGACGCAACTTCGCGACGAGTTCGTACGCTTGCGCTTTGGTATGCCGCCGCTGCATGGCTGTGAGTTGATTGTCCGAGATGTGTTGGAACGGTATATCGAGGTATTTGCATATCTTGGGCTCGCGTGCCATCACGTCGATCACCTCATCCGGAAACCCTGTCGGGTAGGCGTAATGGAGGCGTATCCAGTGCAACCCCTCGATGCGGCACAACGCGGTGAGCAAATCGGCCAAACGCCTTTTTCCGTATAGATCGAGTCCGTAATAGGTCGTATCCTGTGCCACGACGATCAGCTCGCGCACGCCGCGTTTGGCCAATTTCCCGGCTTCGCCGAGGAGTGTCTCCATGGGGATGGAGACGTGCTCACCGCGTATGATGGGGATGGCACAGTAGCCGCACTTCCAATTGCACCCCTCCGAAATTTTGAGGTAGGCGTAATGTGTCGGTGTGGTGAGATGCCGTTCCGTGTCGAGGGCACGGTCAGGTTCCACGCCGAGAGCACGCACGATATCATCCCAATCGCGCACACCGAAAAACTCATCCACCTCGGGCAATTCGCCGCGTAACTCGTCACGATAACGCTCACTCAGACAGCCGATTACAAAGAGTCGTTCGATACGTCCGTCCTGCTTGGCCGCGGCGGCACTCAGGATCATATCGATGGACTCCTGCTTCGCGTCACCGATGAATCCGCACGTGTTGATCACGACGATCTGTGCGTCGGCATCACTGTCATGCATGATGGTATATTTACCATCGAGTTGCGCCATGAGGTGCTCCGAATCGACGGTATTTTTGGAACAGCCGAGCGTGATGACGTTAATTTTTCGCTTCCGCACCATCTTCCAGCAACGTGTTGACAAACTCCTCGCGGTCGAACTTTTTCAGCTGGTCGATCCCCTCGCCGACACCGATATAGCGCACCGGAATATGGAACCGGTCGCTGATCCCGATCACCACGCCGCCTTTGGCCGTACCGTCTAATTTTGTGATGGTCAGCGAGTTGACCTGCGTGGCTTGTGAAAACTGTTTGGCCTGCTCGAACGCATTTTGCCCTGTCGATCCGTCGACGACGAGCATCACCTCCTGGGGGGCTTCGGGAATCACTTTCGACATCACGTTACGGATTTTGGTCAGTTCGTTCATCAGCCCGACTTTGTTGTGCAGCCGTCCGGCGGTGTCGATGAGCACGACATCGGCATGATTCGCCACGGCCGACGTCAACGTGTCGAACGCCACGGAAGCCGGATCGGATCCCATCTGTTGATGCACCATCGTGGCACCGGCACGCTGTGCCCACACGTCCAGTTGGTCGATCGCCGCGGCACGGAATGTGTCGGCGGCACCGATAAACACTTTTTTACCTTCCCGTGCGAATTGCGCCGCGAGTTTCCCGATGGTGGTTGTTTTCCCCGCCCCGTTCACCCCGACGACCATGATGACGTAGGGAATGTCGGGACGAATCTCCTGTGCCGGCACGGGGTTGAGTAGTTGGACAATCTCGTCACGCAGGATGCCCTGCAGCTCGGCGGCATTCATGTACTTGTCACGTGCCACACGTACCTCGATATGCTCGATGATCTTGACGGTCGTTTCGACCCCGACGTCCGAAGTGATCAGAATCTCTTCGAGATCATCGAGCAGGTTCGCATCGACGGTAGATTTCCCTACGATCGCCCGCGACAGTTTTGAAAATATATTACTGATAGCCATGGTCTTTGTATTGAGACGACAAAGATAACTTTTTCTTTTTTACTTCCCTAAGACCCCACCGTCGCTTTTTTGGTTTTAAGACCGCCGCTTTTTGGTGAAAAGCGGCACCAAAAACTTTTGGGAGATGCTTTGCATCTCCACTTCTTCCGTGAGGCCAAAGCCTGACGGCTTTCCGTTCCATTTGCTCATGAATTTTTACGAAATCAAGCTTTCGCCAAATTCTTTCGCAAACGAAACTACCGCGCTACGCGCGGTTTGTCCGCGCGACCAAAAACCTCATTCCTCCCCAATATATATAAAAGCGTCTTCGCCACATTGGTTTGCGACCCGCCAATCCGCCCGAGTCCGATTTAAAAAAACCGGATGAAGTAACTCACCCGGATTTCGCAAAATTATAAATAAAACTTATAGGATTTCGCAAAACGATAGGTAAAACCTATGGATTGTTGATAAAAAAGGGGCAGTGGAAGTAAAAAAGGTTTTAGAAAAAAGTTATTTGATCTTCATTCCGATGATAAATATTCCTGCTTCGTCGGCCATGCGGATCACCTCGTCACGCTCGATCACCAGGATTCCGCCAGCTTCCACAGCGATGCCGCCCATACCGTACTTCTTGAGTCCCTCGATGGTCTGCAGCCCCATGGCCGGCATATCTGTGCGCGTATCCTGTCCCGGCTTTTTGATTTTTACCATCACGGGAGCTTTGCCCTCTTTCTTCACACTATTGGCACGTGACAGCATTGCATCCGTACCTTCCACCGCCTCGACGGCGAGCACCATCCCTTCCTGTACGACCACGGCCTGTCCCACATCGACAGCCCCGAGCGCTTTGGCTACCTCGATACCACGCTTGATATCATCCATATCCTCTTTGGAGGGCTTCACTTTGCCATACACCCCCTCGTAGAACATCATTTCGGGAGCCACATCCTCGATCCCGAGAATTCTGAATCCCATTCGTTCGGTCTCTTTGGTCACGGCACGGAATAACTTATCATCACCGAGACGTTTCATCGCCAGACGCGCAATGACTTTCGCCCCCTCCCAATCGGGAATCAACTCCTTTAGAGACGGACGCTTGATACCACCGGCCATCACGAGATCCACCACGCCATGCTCCTTGAAGAATTGCTTCATTTTCCCCACCTCACCCAACTTGGCCATCACGTGCGGCACATCCTTAAACGTCTCCTCCTCGGCAAACGGCACCAATCCCGCCACATACACCTCGATCCCGCGACTGAGGCAACTCTCAATAATTTTCACGGGCATTTGCCCTCCTCCGGCCAGTAGTCCTATCTTTTTCATCTTATTTCTCGGGTTTGAGTTGTGGGAAGAACAGCACATCCTGAATGGACGGCTGATTGGTCATGAACATGGTGAGACGGTCGATACCGATACCCATACCGGAACATGACGGCATGCCATATTCGAGGGCACGCACAAAATCCATGTCGATACACATCGCCTCATCGTCACCTTTTTGCGACAGTTTGAGTTGCTCCTCGAAACGGTCGAGCTGGTCGATGGGGTCGTTCAACTCGGAGTAGGCATTGCACAACTCTTTACCGTTCACGAATAACTCGAAACGTTCCGTTAGCTCGGGATTAGAGCGATGGCGTTTGCACAGGGGCGACATCTCGATCGGGTAATCCATCACGAAGGTGGGCTGAATGAGCTCATCCTCACAGAACTGCCCGAAGATCGCGTCGACAAGCTTCCCTTTGCCCATCGTCTTATCCACGTCGACACCCAATTTCTTACACGCCTCGCGGAGCTGATCTTCAGTCTGACCGGTTATGTCATAGCCCGTCTTTTCGCGAATCGCGTCCGTCATCGTGATACGCCGGAAGGGCGCCTTGAACGACACCTTATGCTCCCCTATCATCATTTCAGTGGTACCGTGAAGTGCCATCGCGATGCGTTCCAGCATCTGCTCCGTGAACTCCATCATCCACAGGTAATCCTTATAGGCAATATAGATCTCCATCACCGTGAACTCAGGATTGTGCGTGCGATCCATCCCCTCGTTGCGGAAATCCTTCGCGAATTCGTACACCCCGTCGTACCCCCCGACGATCAACCGTTTGAGGTACAACTCGTTGGCGATACGCAGGTACAGCGGCATATCGAGCGCGTTGTGGTGCGTGATGAACGGACGCGCCGCAGCACCACCGGCAAGGGGTTGCAGGATCGGTGTCTCGACCTCCAGGTATCCATGCTCGCTGAAGAAGGCCCGCATCGTGTTCATGATCTTCGTCCGCTGGATAAACACTTCACGCACCTGCGGATTGATGATCAGGTCGACATAGCGTTGGCGATACCGCAACTCGGGATCCGTCACCTCATCGAACAACTGCCCGTCCTTCTCCTTGACGATCGGCAACGGTTTCAGGGACTTCGAGATCAGTGTCAATTTCTGGCAATGCACCGACGTCTGTCCTGTTTGCGTGACGAACGCGAATCCTTCGACACCCACGATATCACCGATATCCAACAACTTTTTGAACACGGTGTTGTAGAGCGTCGGATCCCCCTCGGGACACACATCGTCACGTTTGATATAGACCTGGATGCGTCCCGTGTGGTCCTGTAGCTCGAAGAACGACACGCTGCCCATGATACGCCGCGACATGATGCGTCCCGCGATCCGCACCGATTGATAGTTCTGCTTTTCGGCATCGAAATTCCGGGTTATCTCGTCGGCAGTGGCTGTAACGACATATTGTGCCGCCGGATAGGGGTCGATCCCCAAGTCACGGATCTGTTGCAACGACTCACGCCGCAAAATCTCCTGTTCACTCAGCTCTTGGTGCATATTATTCTCTCTGATTTCTCTTGTTTGTCTTACTGTCGACAAATATAAGCAATTTTTTGTAGCCCGCGTACCCACCGAAGCCGAGAGCCAGACCGACAAGCATGCCGTAGAGCAGATCCATCGGGAAATGATAGCCGAGATAGATACGCGAGTAACAGATCAGCAATGCGAGCACGACTCCCGCGATGGTGAACCACGTGCGACGCACCTCCAACGATGCGAACGTGACGAGCGAGAATGCCGTGGCCGCGTGACCGGACACGGTACCGTACAAACCGCCCTCGCGGATGAAATGCACATCGAGTCCGGGCGTGTACATGGGACGGAGTCGTCCGGGAATCTGAGGAAACAGGTCGGCAAGCAATCCCGTGTGTTTGAAGACTCCACACACGACATCCGCCAGTGCCACCGTGACGGCCCATGCCAACATGAAGAACAGCACGCGTCTCCAAGGGCTGCTCCTTCTCTCGTGCCACACGAACCACAACGCCAACACATAGAACGGGATCCATATCCAAGCGCTCGTCACACCCATCATCACGCGATCCATGACCGGACCACCGTCAAAATTCAAAATCTCAAAAAGTCTTGTGTCCATAAGTTTTGTTTTTATTTCTCAACGACCCCCCTGTACCCTTTTCGGAG
>DBDB01000089.1:0-7785 GCA_002293345.1 Alistipes sp. UBA943 | reverse complement strand
TTTTTTCCAAAAAAGCGACAGTTTCAGCAAGGGGTAAGGGTTTAAGGTTTATCAAAATTGGAAGTATATAAAGGGTTGAATATCTGCGGATTTGACCTGCATAACTAACCACACCATCGCCGCGGCGAGCAGCACGTGTGCTGCCAGGGGCATCGCCACTGCGGTTCGCTCCGCGAACCGGTCGCCGCGGCGCGGGACGAGGTGCAGAAGATAACCGATGCCCATCAGAAGGAATACACCTGCATACCCTGAGACGAGTTGGGGGGCGATTTGGGGGTTGAAGTTGGTGGCGATTTGACGGAGGACATCACCCACCTTCTGCATGGTATCGGCACGGAAGAACAGCCACCCGAAACATACCACGTGGAACGTAAAGACGACACCGACGATGCGCCATCCCCACTTCATTTCGCTACCCAGCATTTTGGCTTTCGGGAAGGCACTCATCCACATTTTATGGAGCGCCAGCGCCACGCCATGCAACCCACCCCACAGCACGAATCGTAACGCCGCCCCATGCCACAAGCCACCCAACAGCATCGTCAGGAGGAGATTGACGTAGGTGCGAATCTTACCCTTTCGATTGCCGCCCAACGAGATATAGAGATAGTCGCGCAGCCACGAGGAGAGCGATATGTGCCACCGTCGCCAGAACTCCGTGATCGTGGCCGACTTGTAGGGTGCATCGAAGTTTCGTGGAAATCTAAAACCCAACAACAGTGCGATACCGATCGCCATGTCGGAATATCCCGAGAAGTCGCAATAGATCTGCAACGCGTAACCGTATACCCCCATCAGGCACTCGAAACCGGAATATAGCGTGGGATCGTCGAAGATGCGGTCCACAAAATTGGCCGAAATGTAGTCGGAAATGACGGCCTTCTTGAACAACCCGCACAGGATCAAAAACACGCCCATGCCGAACATGGTACGTGTCACACGTATCGGATTTTGACGGATCTGCGGGATGAAGTCACGTGCCCGTACGATGGGTCCGGCCACTAACTGGGGGAAGAACGAGAGGTAGAACAGATAATCAAGCCAGTTCGTGAGGGGTTTCAACGTGCCGCGGTACACGTCTATGGTGTAACTCATCGACTGGAATACGAAGAACGATATACCGACAGGCAGGAAGATATTCTTGAACTCCAAAAAACCATCCCCCACGAGGTCGTTGGCGATGCCGACAAAGAAATTCGTGTACTTGAAGTATCCCAACATGCCCAGGTTCACCGCCACGCTGAGAAACATCAGCCACCCCCGTCCGCATCCCTTTGGGGTTCGCGACATGACCCGTGCGATACAGAAATCGCTCGTCGCGGCAAAGATCAGCAACAAAAAATAGAGGCCGCTCGACTTGTAGTAAAAGTATAGCGAGAAGAGGATCACGTAGACGATCCGTGCCATCGTGGCACGTCGCAGGAAACCGTAAAAAAACAGGAACGCGGCGAACAGAAACAGGAACAGACCGCTGTTAAAGATCAACGGTTGCGATGCGTCGTACGCGAACATCGACCCCAGATTCTCTAACGATAGACCTATTTCCATTTGAACTCTTGTTCTGTTTCGGGGGTGATGACCGGATCGTGACGGATCCAGATGATCGGTTTGTGCTGTTCGGCAGCGTCGTTTACCGCATCGAACAGCGACCACGCCACACGCCGGCCACCAGCAAAGTTGACATGCGTGTAGTCTTTACCGGCCCAGCCGTTGCGCACGAATTGCGAGATACCGCCCTGCGACCGGATCGCATCGAACGTACTCCAGAATGCGGCGCCCATACGCTCCGCGGCCCCACGCTGCGCCTTCAACAGGGCGGTGGCCGACCGCATCGGCTCGAACTGACCGTTGGACGACTTCACGCTGCGGTCGCTCACCCCCATCACCACAATCCCCGCCCGTGGGAAACACTGGCGTGCATAGGCGATCATCTTTTCGAGTTGCGATCCGTAACGCGTATAACTATACAGATCCGCTTGCAGGATGTTGAGCCCGTATTGCAGCACGATAAGATCGTAACCACCGATCAGGGCGTCGATCTGGGCATCAATTGAAGGGTTGGTACGCAAGAGCGCGCGCCCGTTGTCGCTACGCACGGCATAGTTATCCACCACGACACCCGTTTCTCCCTCGAAGATGGCACCGTAACCGATAAACCCGTTGGCACCCCCTGCCACACGGAATGTCAGTGAACGTATCGGGGCACGTACGACGATCTGACGCACCTCGTCCGACCCCTGAATCTCGAACGTGCGTTTCGTCGCGTCGTTCACCGTCACCTCGACACGGCTGTTCGACCGGCTGATAAACAGGATCCGCACCCGTTCGCAGAAATCCCCCGTGGCGCCCGGTGTCGAAAGTAATCCCGTACGGAGCGGCGCTTCCCAACGTGTCGATGCACCGGTGGAGGGGATACTCATCCATCCCGATATGAAGTAATCCTCCTTGAGCCACGCCGGAGTCTTGTTTTGCAGGATGTTGTAGGTCGTCCAGCCATTGGAAGTGGCACGTATCGTCTGGCGGAATCCCGAAAGGGGATAATCCATCGGTGCGAAGCCCGCGCCCTGGCCGCCGTAACGCTGTTGCAGCTGCTCGCGCAACTCGGCCGTCATGATGTCTCCCTCGATGAACGAGTCTCCTAACACAGCGATACGTGTCGTGAGACCGTTGGTCTGCAACTTGCGGTAGAACGCCTCGACACGGCTGTATCCCGTTTCATCGAAATCCTCGATCGGGGTCGCGATGGGGATCATGCGCGTCGGCGGTGTCAGCTCCATCTCGGTGGTGGGAATACTGTCCGGCAGCGGCATCAGATTCCACTCGATGGTCGTCGGGACGGAGTCAGGAAGGGTATTTACAGCCTTGGCCTCAGCGACACGGAGCGCCACTTGCGCCAGGTCGATCTCATAGTCACGTTCATCGAGGATCTCCATGACCTCCTTTTCTGGATCGTCGAACGTAACGATGTCGGAGAGGATATTGGCACGCCTCAGGGTAACATTGCCGACGGTCTGTGGGGGAATGAAGCTCACCCCCAACAGCACGACGATGAGCCACGCCACCGCCTTGAATCCCTGACGACTGTAATCCTGCGACACGATTTACCGGCGACGTCCGCTTACGAGGAACACATAGTACAACAGCGACGTAATCGCACTCACGGCCGCCACGACATACGTGCGTGCCGCCCACATGAGGGCCGTACGTGCTTGTGCGAGTTGTTCGTCTTGGAGGATGCAACTACCCTCCAGCCACGCCAGGGCACGGTGCGATGCGTTGTACTCCACAGGCAGTGTGACGAGTGAAAAGAGTGCCGACATGGCGATCATCCCCACACCGATCCAGCACAGCCACGGGTTATTGGTCGACGAAAGGATCACCAAACCGATAATGATGACCCACATGGCGGCTTTGGATGAGAACTGTACCACTGGCACGAGTGCCGAGCGGAATTTCAACGGTGCATACCCCACGGCATGTTGCACCGCGTGTCCGCACTCGTGGCACGCCACTGCCGCCGCGGACACACTGTGTCCGCCATAGACGTCGTCACTGAGGTTGAGCGTCATCGTGCGGGGGTTGAAATTGTCGGTGAGCGACCCTGCGATGTGGGTCACCTTGACGTTCGAGATACCGTTGTCGCGAAGCATCTTTTCGGCCACCTCGGCACCCGTCAGTCCGCCGGGGAAGGGCACTTTGGCGTACTTCTTGAACACGGATTGCAGGCGTGCCTGTACAATATACCCGGCGATCGCAACGGCAATAATGAGGAACCACATGAGGGATGTCATAGTCATATCGGTAGATTTTGATTTTTATTTTCTGTGTGTATAGTACGCCGCGGCCTGTTGCGACGGCATGAGTACGATGTCGTTGACGTTCATGTGCCGGGGGAGTTGCACGATCCACGCTATGGCCTCGGCGATATCGTCACCCGTGAGGGGCGTCACACCGGTGTAGGTCTTATCGGCACGTCCCTGATCACCGTGGAACCGCACGAGCGAAAATTCCGTTTCGACCATCCCCGGACGTATCTCGGTCACCTTGATGCCATCCGCGAGCAGGTCGGCACGCATGGCTTGCGATATGGCATGCACGGCGTGTTTCGACGCACAGTACACCGCGCCATTCTCGTAAGGTTCCGTGCCGGCAATGGAGCCGATGTTGATGATGTGTCCCGATTCCGCGGCCACCATCTTGGGTGACACGATACGCGTCACGTACAACAACCCCTTGACGTTCGTGTCGATCATCGCATCCCAGTCCGCGGTGTCACCCTTATCAATGTGTTCGAGACCGGCAGCGAGACCGGCGTTGTTGAGCAGCAGATCGACACGTTCCAACGGACCCAGGTAACGATTCACCTCCTCCTCCACACGCACATCGAAACAGAGGGTATCGCATTGACCACCGGCGGATTCGATCTCCTTTTTGAGCGCTTCGAGCCTATCGGCACGCCGTCCGGTGGCGACGATGTCATACCCGAGCGCACCCAGCCGCAACGCGGCGGCACGTCCGATACCCGAAGTGGCTCCCGTAACTACAGCTACTTTTTTCATAGCTACAAAAGTATAAAAATTTTACCTTACTTTGTACGCTGTGAGGAGTGAATTATGAACACGGAACTATTTATCGCGCGGCGCCTCTCGAGATCGGGACGTAACGACAGGAAGGGTGGCACGGAGAACCGTCCTGCGGTGATGGTACGCATCGCCACGTTGGCCGTGGCCCTGAGCATGGCGGTGATGATCGTCGCCATGTCGGTCGTGTCGGGATTCAAACAGGAGCTCACCTCCCGTCTGCGCGCTGTCGTGTCCGACATCGAGCTTTCAGCTCGCGAGGGCAGCGTCGTGAACGACGCAACCCTCCGTGCGCAGACGGGCGGGCGACCCTATACCCTCAAAGAAGGGGTGGTGAAGACAGACGATGCGATCGTGGGCGTACTGTTGAAGGGGATTCCGGACTCTCTCACCGGGAAGGATATCGTGTTGTCCGAGACGATGGCACGCGAACTGAAGGTAAAGGAGGGTGACAAGATAGAGATGCTGTTCGTGGGGGAAAGCGGCATGCGTCGCGACCGGTTCCGCATCACGGGGTTTTACGCCACGGGGATCGACGAGTTCGACCGCACGTTGGCCGTGACGCGTATCGAGAACGTGCAGCGGCTGTTGGGTTACGCCTCGGACCGTGTGACGGGCTACGAGGTTACGCTCCCCGATGGTGTGGATGCCACGGCCGAGGCACGTCGCCTGAACGAGTTGTTTATGGAAAACGAAGCGTGGTGGGGCCTCACGGCGACCGCAACGGAAGCACGCTTCCCGATGGTGTTCGACTGGCTGAAGACGCACGACGTGAATGCGATGGTGATCCTGACAATCATGGTCATCGTGGCACTGTTCAATATGGCCACGGCACTGCTGACGTTGGTGTTGGAACGCACCCGTATGATCGGCATCCTGAAAACGATCGGCATGACGAATCGCGCCCTGCAACGACTGTTCTCGTATCGGGCGGCACGCATTATTCTGCATGGTATGGTGTGGGGAAACGCCGTGGGGTTGGGTCTGTGCTGGGCACAGTCACGCTTCCACTTACTGAAACTCGACCCCGCGGGATATATGCTCTCCGAGGTGCCGGTCAGCGTATCGTGGGGCTGGTGGGCGGCGCTGAATCTCGGCACGGCAGTGGTAATTTTGTTGCTGCTGCTCATCCCGGCATCCATCGTGTCACGCATCAAACCCGACCAGGCCATCCGGCATACCTAAAATCGTGAAGCCATGAAACAACAACAATCCCAACAACTCTTCGACGACATCGCCCCGACGTACGACACGTTGAACCATACGCTATCGTTGCACATCGACAAGCTGTGGCGACGTCGTCTGTTGAAAACGGTCCTCCGTTTTCAACAGGGCCAAATCCCGGGATTGAGTTTATGCGTGTTGGATTTGGCCACCGGCACGGGCGACGTCGCCATCGCTTTGGCACGCCACGGATGCAGTGTCATCGGGATGGATCCTTCGGCGGGAATGCTCATCGAGGCGGTGGAGAAATCGGTACGTGTCGAGCAACGGCTCGGTTGGAAACTCGACCTGAAATTCGGACGCGACTCGGCCGAACGACTCCATTTTCTCGATGAATCATTCGACGCGGCAACCATCGCTTTCGGAATCCGAAACTTTGAGGATCGAGGTGCCGCCCTGCGCGAGATCCTCCGCGTGTTGGAACCAGATGGACACCTCGTGATCCTGGAGTTTTCACCGGTCAAAAATCCGTTGATACGTTTCTATACGCACCGTATTCTGCCCTTCATCGGCGGATTGATCTCGAAAAACCGCCGTGCGTATGAATATTTACCCGCCTCGGTGGACGATTTCCCGAACGCCGAACAGTTCAAAAAAGAGCTTCGCCAGGCCGGATTCCGTCACGCCATTTCCCGTTCGCAAACCTTCGGTATCGCACAACTCTATGTGGCGTTCAAATAGATACTTATTGAGTTGTTTGCTGTTGGGGGCCCTGTTCCTGTTGACGGGTTGCGTGACATCGCTCGCACGCAAAGTCCGTGTGGATGAGGTGGTCGAGGTCCGCTATCACGGTACGGTCGGTGCCACGGTCGAACTCATCGTCACGAACGACTCGCGACGCGAGATCACCATCGACGAGATCGAGTTGCAGGGTTTTCATGGCGACACATACCTCGGCAAAACGACCCTTCATTCTCCCATTCCCATCGAGTTGGCACCCCGAAGCACAACACAGGTTGCGACACGTTGGAAATTCCATTTCGATCATTTTGCCATCCCTCGCGAGGAACTTTTCGCCGAGATCATCGCCGCGGTACATGTCAGTGGCAAGCGCTACGTGATTCGCCTCGAAAAGATGCCCGTTTGGGAATTTTTACATAACTTTGCGCCATGAAGAAGCTGATATTTCTCCTCTTTTTTGTAGTCTCGACACTGGTTGCGATCGGCACGACACGTGCCCAGCAGTTCGATGCCTTCAAGTCGCGTTTGGAGCAACCCACCCCGACGTCATCAGTGACGTTGGTCGAGCATGGCGATGCGTCGGAAGTGATTCGTGCAAGCGTCACATCGCTAAAATCCCGCCACTCCCGGTTCCAAGGGTACCGTATCGGAGTCTTTTTCGACAACGGCAGCGAGGCACGCGGCAAAGCAGTGGCGGCAAAAAGCTCCTTCGAGGAGCACTTCAAGGGCATACCGGTTTATTTGAGATATGAGACACCCTATTTCAAGGTTTCTGCCGGCAATTTCGCCACCTCCGAAGAGGCAATCATCCTGTTGGAACGCGTCCGTGAGCACTTTCCCGATGCCTATTTGATGCGTGAGGAGATGACTCTGGCAGATGTTTTGCGTTAAAGTGATTTCTCGATTTTTTTACTATCTTTGCGGCCGAGATTGTACTACAGGGCCCATAGCTCAGTTGGTTAGAGCAACGGACTCATAATCCGGAGGTCGTGGGATCATGCCCCTCTGGGCCCACAAAGCTGTTCGCGAGAGCAGCTTTTTTTGCGTTTTGAACCTTCTCCTCCCCGTGTCGGGGCATCGTGACGACCCTGATGGTCAGCTGTACAGTCAGGCTTCCATCGGATTCTACTGGTCTCCCTTAACCGTCAACTCTACAACCTACGCATTGCGACTAAACTTCTCGATGGATGGTGCGAATCCGAACGTGACCAACGGTAACGTCGGAGACGCCTTTTCCCTCCGTTGTATAAAGATCTAATGCTCTCGCCCCTTCGAGGCTCGACTTCCATTCGCGCCTCGG
>DBDB01000041.1:10298-10504 GCA_002293345.1 Alistipes sp. UBA943 | reverse complement strand
CCAAGTTCGAGCAGCTGTGCGACCACCTAATTCAAAAGACACTCGAACCGTGCAAAAAGGCACTCAAAGATGCCGGCATGACGGCCAAGGATATCAGCGAGGTAATCCTCGTGGGTGGATCGACGCGTATCCCGGCAATCCAGAAGGTCGTGGAGGATTTCTTCGGCAAGACGCCCAACAAGAGCGTGAATCCCGATGAGGTGGTG
>DBDB01000041.1:0-10208 GCA_002293345.1 Alistipes sp. UBA943 | reverse complement strand
ACACGCAAGAGCGAGACCTTCTCCACGGCGGCGGACAACCAGCCTTCGGTGGAGATCAATATCGTGCAGGGAGAACGCCCCCTCGCGAAGGACAACAAATCCATCGGACGGTTCCATCTGGACGGAATTCCGTCTGCACCGCGTGGCGTGCCACAGATCGAAGTGACGTTCGACATCGACGCGAACGGTATCTTGAACGTGTCGGCCAAGGACAAAGGCACCGGCAAGGAGCAACAGATCCGTATCGAGGCATCGAGCGGCCTTACGGAGGCTGAGATCCAGCGCATGCGCGACGAGGCGAAGGCCAATGAGTCCAAGGACCGTGAGGAGAAGGAGCGTATCGACAAGATCAATGCCGCGGACAGCCACATCTTCTCGACCGAGAAACAGTTGAAGGAGTATGGCGAGAAGTTGCCTGCGGACAAGAAGTTGGCGATCGAAACGGCACTCGAGAAGCTCAAAGAGGCACACAAGAACAGTGACCTCGCTGCGATCGACACCGCGATGACAGAACTCAATGCCGCTTGGCAAGCCGCGTCGCAAGACATCTACGCGCAACAGCAAGCGACGGCTGACCAAGCTGCCTCCGGCAGCCAAGGCACCGAAGGTGCCTCAGAATCGCCGAACGGCGATTCGGGTCAGCCCGAGGACGTGGAGTTCGAAGAGGTGAAGTAACCTCGGAGGTTTCAATAAAAATCCCGCTCAATGAGCGGGATTTTTTTGTCGTAATTCTCACTCGACCAACTCTCCATTGGCGAAGAAATCATCGGTAAAGACATACAGAAAAGTGGCGTTGCGCAACTCATCATCAATGAGCGTGTAGCTCTCCAAGCGATACAATTCATCGTTGTACATGACCGTTTGTTTGACAATCCGCTCACCATTCGATACAAGCGTGTAATCTCTCCCCGTTGCGTTACTTTGCCAACTCATTGGGGGGATATAATTATTTTCCCTCCCCCTTGTATGGATGACAGTTTTATCACCTGGCGCCCTTTTCTGGTCAATAGTAGCAATGCGTTCTTCGTCGGCAGGAATCACAAACGACATATATTCCTTCCATCCATCGATCTCCGTCCATGTATCGAGTGGACCGTTAGGAGTATAGGACGTTATAGTGATGTCAGACGACGTGTCGTTGCGATAGATGTAGTTTGTCGCTATCTCATAATCCAAGAGGCCATCAATACACCCCGTCAGCGTAAATAAAACGACTAAAAAAAGTATTATCTTTTTCATCATGATTCAATTTTAAATTGATACTTATTGAAAAGAGGATAGAAGTGATGTGAACACCTCGGCAGCACCTGCCGAAGCCTCGACCAACATCAACCCATCGACCGGGAAGGTGTAAGTGTAGCGTCCATCACGATAAATAGGTGTGGGCGGAGCGGCACTATCCTCGACAAAAACATTCCTGAACGTCGGATGCGAGTAGAACCACAGGTCGATTTTTCGAGTTTGAGATGGATTCGAAAAGGCCAGATGATATGCTATGCCCGGCATCGGACTATTCCACAACGCCTTTTTGTCATTAAACGTCAACGTCTTGCCATCGACATTCATCCCCATCGTGAAAAACGAGGGGGCAGCGGGCGGTGGCGGCAAGGTCGAGGTGCTGACCATCGCAATCGGGAAGAAGTTTTGGCGACTCCAGGAGGTGAAAAAGCCGATTTTGACAAGTTTCAGCCCTTGTTTCGGAAAAGAATAAGCGTTGGTTAGCCAGCCAGCCGTGCCCGTTCCACTTCTGGTGCCGCCACTGTCGCAAACGTAATGAGTCTTCTGTCCATCATAAATTTGAATGTATCGGGAACGAGTCTCCGGGATCCACTCGATTTCAAGAGACGCACTGCGACTGCGATCGTCATTCTCGAAGGAGTAGTAGCAGTAGATGTGCTCGTTGGGCCACGATGCCTCGTTCGTGTCGAACAGGAGGCTATACCCATCCATATTCTGCCCAACAGAGAGGGCTGCGATCGGGCTTGTAGCCCGTGGAGGGACGGGCGGGGTCGGAGGAGGGGGTGAAGAAAAAGGAGGTTTGAAAGGATCGAGTTTCGGTTGTGGTCGTATGGAGTTGTCGAATATGTAATCCACCACTCTGTCATCGATAAGCCTTAGATCTTTCACCGGTTGTCGACACTCGTTCAATTTGTCTTTTCCGAAGAAAATATATTGCAATACTGCCAAAGTAAATCCTGGGTCTTGATTCATCAGAGATTCCACTACGGCAGTGTAGTTTGTTTCATAGTTCATATAGTCACTATAACCCTTGGGCAATATACTCTTCAATATATACGTAGGCCACTCCTTGTGCCCAAGTCTCAAACAAATCATTATCACCAGACTCGAGCGCAGGTAAATTAAAATCATTCCAACGACTAAGTTCATCCCAATCTTTCAAAGCCTGATACATGGATGCATGTCCGAGTTCATGAATGGTTGTAGCAAAATGCTCTGTATTCTCACGATGACCTCCTTCGGGATTACGTACCTGAATGTCATTATAGAAGAATGGAATGCACCGACCTGTCCAATTGGTATTAGGATTACTATCCCACATCATCCTCAATTTAAGAGGATCGGCTTTTGTTGGCCTCCATTTCACCAAACCTGCTGTGGATTCCGGCGATTCGTAAAAATAGATATGCAGCGCCCAGTGCATCGTGGCACACATAGTCTCTTCATTTTTGGTTCTTTCATCGAACACGCAATTCCAATGTTCTCTTTGCCACCTGTCGTGCTCGTATTTTGCCTTACCCAAATCGTCATGAATCTTCCAATCGTCCGTTCTCCAGATTATTTTATAATGGACGCTGTTTCTAAATTTTCCGCCCCAACCACTTGGAATGGATACATATCCGTTAGCATCAGTGTACACATCACCGCTGTTAAAATCGGTATTCGCACGAACCAAAACATTCTGCAAAGGTATTGTAGTCTGATTGGTTGCCGAATAATAAACTACCGATGCCGAAGGAATCCAAGTGTCGCGAGTCTCGGGCAAAGCCTTACCCGTCAATTCCACCGATTTGTCGATAATCGCCTCATAATCGGCTGCGGAGAGCTGGTACGTTTTGCCGGAACGGGTGATCGTCTCCTCATCGTCGGGTTGCAAATAGACATAATCGAGCAGTTCGCATGCCATTTCGGTCGGCAACGGAAAATCCGGCTCGACAAGACAATATTGCCAGGCATAGCCATTGATCTTGTTGTTTTTATGCTCCTGCATCTCCTCGTAAGTCAACTCACGGTCGAACGGATAACACCAGACATCGAGATCGAGGCTGTCCGAAAGAATATAAATATCGGTTTCGTTTTGGGGTAGAAAACGAACATAATGATGGGTCGGTTGAAGTTGGAATGCCCTCGTTTGTCGATTTTCAGAGACGAGTTCGAGTGCTTTTTGAACATTTCTCAGCGAGTAAATGGCAGTGGGACTACTCGTATAACCGGAAGAGAACTCCGCCCCGTCGTAATAGCTGGCAACATCCTCAGGGACCACCTCCGTCTCGGATAACGTCGTGCAGCCACAAAAACATAACAATAGTAAGAATAGCAGTAGTTTTTGCATACGGAACGCAATTTAGTAAAATTATTGTAATAACGCAAACGAAAAATCCCCCACCTGACGGTGGGGGATTTTCAATATTTATGCGACCTTATTATTGATTTTGGAGGATCTTCATAGCGGCATCGAGGACGGCCGTATCGTCAAACGTCACGACACCTCCATCGGGCCCCTGCTCAAAATGCACACCCGCACCTTGGGGAGCTTCGACATGAGCGCCACCGAAATAGTTACGTACCGTGTCTTCCGAAATCCCCAACTCATCGGCGATACGTTTCATGCTCCCGTTGGGCAACTTATCCTTAATCCTGCGCAGTTCATTAAATGTAATAATCATACCGTGTACTGTTAAGTTAATACTTCTCCTGCTAAGCTAACACTTATTTTCGACACCTCAAAATTTATGCCCAACTATTTCACCAACTCCTCTCCATCCTCTCCATCCTCGGCTTTGGGCTCGATGTAAAACTCGACACGCAGCGATTCATACCCCTGCACCGCGGCATGCGTCTCGGTCGCCTCTGCACCGTATGCCCCATACGCATAATCGGAAGGCAGTAGTGCCGCGTGCCACGCACCGAACCGGGCATTCGTCACGATCCAGTACCAAAACATGAGATTCCGATCCTTATTGATCGACGGCTGATAGCTGAACCAACTGTCGTGACTCCCTTTCTCGCCCCACGCGGATGCCTTCACTTCGGCGATATTCGTCTCGACGACAAACCCGTCCAGACTACGGATCACGTACCATATATACACATTATCCGTCTCCACGACACGCTCCCCGGGGGTACCGCTACCGAACCTTGCCAACAGATCCGCATCGGTCGGCACCCACGTGCGATCCATGTAGAGGGGCGGCAACGTATCGACAGGCGTGAGCATTTCAAACCCTTGCGCATAGGTCTCCAGCGTACGGCTCTCGTGCACCACCGGGTCCGCCACCACCTCGACAATTTTCAACCGTGCGATCGAGGGTAACGACACAGTATCCGCACCCTCACGATAGAGAATCGCCTCCGTACCGGCTTTCAGCGTCACTTCACGGGAGAATCCACGCGCCGCGGCATACGTCTCGCCCAACAGGAACGGCGCACGAAGCGGCGACAACAGCGTGTCAGGTCGATAGATCGGCGCGTAGTGCGTACGCGGCGCGTAGGCACCTGCCTGGCGGGCCAACAACTCGTCACATGTGGTCAGGATATCACCCTGCAAACTCCGCTCATCCCACTCGTATCGCACCCACTCCGTCGCTTCATTCGTGAGTCCGGGCGCATTCAGGTCACCCTCCGAAAGGAGATCTACATAGAATCCGCCCTCGGGACGCACCTCGACATCCTGCGCGTGATAATTGTCCAACAATTCGGCATGGTGCAGTCGCATCCATTCGGCCAACGATTCGGCATGCGCATTGCCGGAATAGGTGTCATCGACACGCTCGGCACAACCCGTCATGGCAACCGCCACACCCAATAAAAATATGATTCTCTTCATCATTCGCTCTTAATATCTCCTTGATTCTCCCCTCGGCCCCTCTTCTTAAACGCCGTTCACCTGTTCGATGCGGCAGAAAAACACCATCGACTGCGTTTTATCGGTCAGCAGCCCCACCACCCGCTTGCCATAGGCATCGACGAACGTCATATAAAACTCCACAAAACCCCCACGCCGACATCCTACCAATCCCTTGTCCACACCGGGCATCACGTCACCCTCACCGACACGCACCACCAACGGACTTACATCCCAAAAATCGACCTCCACACCCGACACCCGAAGGCGTTCGACAGACACAGGATCGTTCGTATACAACGGCATCTGATCCTCCGAGATCGCTGCGTTCATGAACGGGTAGATCCAACACGTCAACGTCACCTCGTCACCCGCAACGATCTCGGGTTCAAGCGGTTCCTCCGGATCGACAGGATCTGTGGGTTCAGCGGGCTCCTCCTCCTCCGTCTGTTGCGGCTGATCGACAGGCTCTGTCGGTTCCTCAGGATTCTCAGGACCCGTAGGCTCTTCAGGCTCTTCCACCTCCTCGGACGGATCACGGATATAACGAAACGTATTCAGGTCGATCTGTGTGTACTCTTTTTGCTGCCCATCGAGAAAACTCCGTATCTCGTCCTGTTTCGACGGGATCAGGTTCTCGTTCGGATCGGTGCAACCGGTCCAAGCGAGGGCCAAAAAGAGGATATATACGCAGAAACGCCTCATCGGTTAGAGTTTTTTCAACGACATACGTACCAACTCCTCGGTCGTGGCATCGGGATGTTCGGTCGCAACGGCCTTCAACGCCTTCTCGGAGACACCCTTTGCAAAACCGAGCATTTTGAGCGCGGACAACGCCTCGTCGAAGATCGGATCGCCCCCCTTACCACCCGACTTACCGGGTTGAATGTCATCCAGATCGGTCAACTTGCCACTCAGATCGAGGATGATCTTCTGTGCCGTTTTGACCCCGAGCCCCTTCACGTTCTTCAGCAACGTCACGTTACCCGTCGCAATGATCCCCTGCAACTCCTGAGGCGTATAGGTCGACAGCACCATCCGCGCCGTGTTCCCCCCCACGCCCGACACCCCGATCAGGTGACGAAACAGTTCACGCTCCAACCGGTCTGAAAATCCATACAGCAACTGTGCATCTTCACGCACCACAAAATGGACATAGAGTTGCGCCGCGTCGACACCCTCCAACTTCGAGAACGTCTGCAACGATATCTGCATATAATAGCCCACCCCGCCGGTTTCGATAACGGCATAAGTCGGCGTGAGCTCCGTAACGGCTCCTACGATATATTCATACATAGTTGCAAATATATGTAAAATTTCCCTACCTTTGGGTCAAAATAAAATTTTTACGCCATGATGAACAGACAAATTTTCCTTCCGCTCGCCCTTGTACTCGTTATCGTTCTGACAGCCTGCACCGGCAGGAAGACGCAAACGGTCGAATCTCTCGACGCTATACCCGTCGGGGATATTGTGTACGTGCTGGCGGACCAGGTGCTTGCCGAGAGCGATCTCTATTTGGAGGAGGTGCTTCCGCTCGAGGAGCGTACCCAAAAGGCACAGGAGGGATGGGCCAAAAAGGAGCAGGGATTCCAGTGGGAGGCGCAGGACTTGCAGAGCAAGTACGAAAAACACCTCATCACCACCGCCGATGCACAAGCCAAACAGGAGAGTCTGGAGCGCCGCATGAGGGCATATCAAAATTCGGTTCAAAAAGAGGCCGCCACGTTGGAGGAGGAGAGTTTCGTGTTGAGCAACCGTGCCCAGGAGTTGATCCGTCAGGCGGTGAAGAACGTCAACAACGGACAGTACAAACTGGTGCTGAATGCCGGCATGTTGATCGACGCCGACTCTACGCTCAACATCACCCCGCTTGTTTTGGAGGAGACGAACCGGTTGTACGCCATCGAGAAAAAAGAGAACAAAAACGAGTAGTATCGACTGATATTTTGTACTCACAACGTGCTTGACTTTATACCCATAACCTTCATCGACATCATCGACATCGCTCTCGTGGCGCTGTTCATGTTCGGAATCTATCGTGCGACACGCGGTACGAACGTGCCATATATCGTCACGGGGGTATTGATGATCTATCTGCTTTGGATCGTCGTGCGGTTACTCGGCATGGAACTCCTGTCGTCCATCCTCGGGCAGGTTGTCAGCGTGGGTGTGATCGCGCTCATTATTCTTTTTCAACCCGAGATACGACGCTTCCTGCAAATCATCGGCATGCGTCGCAAACGATTCGGATTCCTCTCGCGCTTCTTCACACACACACATCAGGAGGACTCATCGGCCACCGTGACAGCTATCACCACGGCATGTACCGAGATGGCGTCGTCGAAAACGGGAGCCCTGATCGTTATCAATGGTCAGAGCGATCTGAATCTGATCATCGAGGGTGGTATCGCGGTGGATGCGAAAATTTCGACTCCGCTGTTGGAGAATATTTTTTTCAAGAATTCGCCGCTCCATGACGGTGCTGTGGTGATCAACGGGGGACGTATCGTGGCAGCGAAGTGCATCCTTCCGGTGACACAGACCGACGTGCCGAAATCATACGGCACGCGCCACCGTGCGGCGATCGGCATGTCCGAAATCTCGGATGCCCTGATCGTCGCTGTCTCCGAAGAGACGGGACGCATCTCCGTGGCACTGGACAGCGCCCTCCATCGAAACATCTCGGTTGAAGAGCTCTCACGTCTCGTCCGACGCCAATTACGTAAGGAAAATCAGTGAGCTATCGCCATAGCTGAGGAACCGAAACTCGTTCGCGAGGGCATAGTCATAGATCCGTCGCCAGTCGCCCTTCACGAATGCCGATACCAGCAACAACAATGTCGATCGGGGTTGATGGAAGTTGGTGATGAGCGCATCCACCATCCGAAACCTGAATCCCGCGGGTGTGATCATGATACGTGTCGAGGCATGAATACGGTCGAGATGATTCTCCTCCATGTGGTCCACCAGTACCTGCAACGCTTCACGCCCAGTAAAGTCACCTGGCAAATCGTACGCCTCCCACTGCCCCACGGGGGTATCCAAACTCCGACTGTTTTTAACGCGCCACGCCAATACGGGAAGCGACTCGAGCGTGCGTACGGACGTCGTACCCACCGCCACGATATTCCCGAAACGCTGCAAGAGGTGTGCGATGGCGGAGCGGGTGATTTCGAAATGTTCGGTATGCATGGTGTGCAGCGCGGCGTCACGCTCCTTGACGGGTAAAAACGTACCGGCACCGACATGCAACGTCACCTCCTCCGTTTCGAAACCGGCCAACAGTTCGGGAGTAAAGTGTAATCCCGCTGTCGGTGCCGCCACGGAACCCTCCCACTTGGCATAGACGGTCTGATATCGTTCATTGTCCGATGCCTCGCTCTCACGATTGAGATACGGCGGTATCGGGATGCGCCCCAATTCTTCCAGCAGCTGCCCGAAGGTCAGGTCGCCGTCCCACTCGAACCTCACAATACCTTCCGACTCAGTGCGATAGGCACGCAATCCGGCCGCTTCGATGGCTCCCTCTTTCCATTTCTTCGCATTCCCGACCATACACTTCCACTCACACGTCCCACGAGCGGCGAAGGCACGTTCATAATCGGCCGGGGCATGCGGTTCGAGACAGAAGATCTCGATGCGTGCACCGGTTGGTTTGTGCATCACAAGCCTCGCACGGATGACTTTCGTGTTGTTGAACACGAGCAGCGAATCGGGGGACAGAAGGGAGGGAAGGTCATGGAAACGTGCCTCTCCGATGGTGCCGTCGCGATAGGTGAGCAGTTTGGAGTCGCTGCGGTATGGCAACGGGAATTTCGCGATACGGGAGTCCGGAAGGTCGTAATCGAATTGGTCGATGTCGATTTTCATGGCTTCAAAAGTAGACAAAAATTCACTATCTTCGTGCCATGAAAACAGATTTTCTGGTCATCGGTTCGGGTGTGGCGGGTTTATCGTTCGCGTTGCGCGTGGCGGAGCACGGGCACGTCACTATCGCGACAAAGGGCAAGATCGACGAGTGTGCCACCAACTACGCGCAGGGCGGGATCAGTTCGGTCACCTACGCGCCCGACACGTTCGAGAAGCATATCGACGACACGCTGGCCTGTGGCGGCGGATTGTGCAGCGTCGAGGCGGTGGAGATGGTGGTGCACCGTGGGCCTGAAATCATTCGCGAGTTGATCGAATGGGGTACGCATTTCGACACGACACCGGACGGACGTTTCGAGTTGCACCGCGAGGGGGGTCATTCGGAATTCAGGATCCTGCATCACGAGGACCTGACGGGCGCCGAGATCGAACGGGCACTGATCGAACGAGCACGCAAACATCCCAACATCACGATCCTGGAGGATCATTTTGCGGTGGATCTGTTGACACAGCACCATCTGGGCGAGTTCGTCACGCGCCACACGCGTGGGTTGGCCTGTTTCGGGGCGTATGTGTTGAATTTGGAGACGAACGCCATCGAGACGATATTGGCACGATTCACGATCGTCGCCACGGGCGGCTGCGGCAATATCTACTCTTCGACGACAAACCCCGACGTATCGACGGGCGACGGTATCGCCATGTGCCGCCGCGCGAAGGCCACGGTTGAAAATATGGAGTTCGTGCAGTTCCACCCCACGACGCTGTATCATCCGGTCGAGAAACCGAATTTTCTCATTACGGAGGCGATGCGTGGTTTCGGAGCGATCCTGCGCCTGCAAAACGGGCAGGAGTTCATGGACAAGTACCACCCGATGGCATCGCTTGCGCCACGCGACATCACGGCACGGGCGATCTACACGGAGATGACACGCCGCGGCGAGGATTTCGTCTATCTGGACGTCACGCATAAGGATCCGGAGGAGGTAAAGCGACACTTCCCGAACATCTACGAGAAGTGCCTGTCGCTTGGTATCGACATCACGCGCGAGATGATCCCCGTCACCCCGGCGGCACACTATTCGTGCGGGGGCGTGAAGGTGGATCTGAACGGTGAATCTTCGATCAAACGGCTCTACGTGCTCGGCGAAGCGTCCTGCACGGGTCTTCACGGCGCCAATCGCCTCGCCTCCAACTCACTGTTGGAGGCGGTGGTCTATGCAGACCGGGCGGCCCGCCACGCGGCCGCGCG
>DBDB01000032.1 GCA_002293345.1 Alistipes sp. UBA943 | reverse complement strand
TATACAGCGGAGGGAGAAGCCGTGCCAGGCACCAGTTGCACCACCAATAGTGCGGGCTGCATCTGTCAGGGTGAAAGATAGATACCATGAGGCTGCGACACCGCTTGTTTCAGTTGCAAAGTAACGTCCTTCGGAAGTATGAACGTACAGTCGACCATCGGCGCCGTCACGCGCCCCCGGCGCGGGGAGGATTATTTGATTTTTAATCCATTTAGATGCTCTTTTTGTTCCGGACTCACGCGGAAACTTTCGCGTGCCTTTTGGATCGCCTTGTTGTGCACCCATCGCGAAAAAACAGGACGTTCCAACAGCCCTACCGTACGGCCGTAATGCTTCACCAGTGCCACGCTCAGTGCCCACGCGATCGCCATGTCGACATAATATTGCCCTTGTGGAGTCTTGATGAGGTGTTGTAATGCGGCGTCGATATGGTCGTCATCCATCAGGTAGCACATCAGCACGATCACGAAGGTGCGTTTGGTGAACTCTCCCGGATCGGTTTTCAACGGCAGGAAATATTCGAGTACCTCATCGCGATGCTTGTCGAAGATCTTCAGCGACGAGATCGTCACATCGACATGCGCCCAACAATCGAACTTCGGGATGAGGACGTCCAGATAACCCAGGATGCGTTCCAACGGCATCTTCTTGACGTATCCCAATACGATTCCGTAGAGCGTCACATGTTCGTACGCAGTGAATTCGGCATTGCGGAGATACGTCTCGACGTCGGGTGACTTGGCGATCTCCCGTGCCAGGGCTCGCATATCCGGAGACCGAACGCCCAGCACGTCATAATTCGTCGCGACGATCTTCTTGTTGAACTCCTTGTAGTCGCCCGTATCGGCCAGTTCGTGGAGACGGGTATTGATGTAATTATTCATGGGGTTTGATGGTTCCGGATTTATAGGCTTCGAGCAACCCGCGCAGGTCCTCGATCTGGGTCTGTAATTCGCATCCGACGGTCGTGTCGCGTACACGGATCCGCCGGTCTGCCGATTCGACCACCATTCGTGTCGAGATGATATCCTGGCTCTCCTCAACCGCCAGTGCCGCTGACTCGAACGGTTCGTGCTGCACCAACTGCAGCCCGTGCGAGTTGTAGATCAACGTGTACCCCGCGATCCCCGTCTCGCTCTGGTACGCCTTCGAGAATCCCCCGTCGATCATCAGCAACTTGCCTCCCGCTTTGATGGGACTTTCTCCCTTGCACGTTTTCACCGGCACGTGTCCCGATATGATGTGCGACGTTGCGGAATCCAGTCCGAACGATGAGAGGATCATCTCGCACATCGTTTGATCTTCGAGATGCTTGTAGTAGAAGCCCTTCTCTTCGTGCCACGTCGATTTGTCCTCGATCAGGTAACGTTCCAACGTCGCCATCTTTGCCTTGTCGAAGAACGGAGAATCCTTGCCGCACCACAGATACCACATGTAATCCTTTGCACGCTCCTGACTCGCCTCGCCACGTCCGCCGAAGTATGCCTCGCGTGTCAACCGGTCGATCTTGTCCAGCAGATCTTTGCCCTCGTACGACGCTCCTTCCACGACGACCGTCTTGAATTCACCCGCCTCGGTCATCGGGATCGACGCGTGATACATCAGATTCGAGTTCATCGTCAGATAGATGTTGCCCTTCGCGTAGAGCTGGCGGACGTGCTTCTGCAACTTCTCACAATCCACGAACGACGCATGTAGCGTGCGTACCAACCGCTCCTCCGCAGGGGTCAATGTATAGGGGGCCGCAGGGTCTACCGTCGGGAAGTGACCATCCTTTAACGGCCAGGTGCTATCGCCGTCGATCCCCTTCACGTCGCTCAGTGTGATTGTGCCGTTCGTGTAGTCGATGCGCTCCAACAGGGCACGGTTCGCCATCCCGTACTCCGGATGGGCGGCGATCAACTGTCCCTCCAACTTAAACTGGATCACCGAGATCGCTTTGTGCATCTGGGTCATCAGCAACAGGTCGCGTTCCGTGACGCCCGAATTTTGCATCACCTTCGGTTTATACGGATCGCATGGCGAATTCTCGTAACACTCCATCGCGAAGCGTGCCAACGGCAGCAGGTTGATCCCGTAACCGTCCTCCAATACGTCGAGGTTGTCGTAACGTCCGCACATGCGGATCACGTTGGCGATCAGTGCGTCCTGGCCCGCCGCGGCGCCCATCCACAAAATATCATGGTTGCCCCATTGGATGTCATAAGCGTTGTATTGCGACAGCGTGTCGAAAATAAAGTGGGGGCCCGGGCCGCGGTCGAAAATATCGCCGATGATGTGTAACCGGTCGATCGTCAGGCGCTGGATCACGTTACTCATCGCGATGATGAACGCATCCGCACGTCCCACCTCAATGATCGAGTGGACGATACCGTTGAAATACTCCTCTTTGTTCGACCCGCGGTCGTCGCTCTCGTGCAACAGCTCCTGGATGATGTATGAGAAATCTTTCGGCAGTGTCTTTTGCACCTTCGAGCGGGTGTATTTGGATGATGCCGAACGGCACACCTCCGTCAGGCGATGCAGTGTCGTGCGATACCACGCTTCGCTGTTCCGGCCGCGGCGGCGGACGAGTTCCAGTTTCTCCGCAGGATAGTAGATCAACGTACAAAGATCGTCCAACTCCTCCTCGGAGAGTGTGTCGGCAAATAGCTCGCACACCTTCTGTCGGATTACGCCCGACGCATTTTTCAACACGTGGCGAAATGCCTCGTACTCGCCGTGGAGATCGGTGATGAAGTGCTCCGTGCCCTTCGGGAGGTTGAGGATCGCTTCGAGGTTGATGATCTCGGTCGTGGCGGAGGCTACCGATGGGAATTTTTCGCTCAGCAGCTTGAGAAATTTAATGTCCATAACCCAAAGATACAAAAAATACGTCATCGGGCAAACTCCGATTTTGCGGATTTTCGGGGAGAGATTTTTGCCATGCAGCCAGTGCGAAGAAGGAGGGATGTACCAAGCGTACCTCCCTCCTTCGACAAGCCATGCGCGGTGAAAAGCACCCGCGAAAAACGCAAAATAAAAAAAGAGCCCCGTCTTAAACGGGGCCCTTTTTTATTTGAAGTCAAATTACAGCGACATCACTTTATGTTCCGCCTCTTTCTGCTCGACTGCCATTCTGTGCGCGGCGCTGTAATGCGCGGCACGTGTGTAGGGCGACTCGTCGATTGTGCTGATGGGTTTCACAGAGTCTTTGTTTACACGGATGGACATTTTGCCGATCGGACCCGGATCTCCTTCAGCATCGTAAGCTACCGAATAGAAGTAGAACGTGATGTTGATAGTTTTCGGGATTCCCCACAGATCGGTGTAGTTGTCGTCATCTCCGGTTGCAGGCCAACGAACACTGCCTGTCGCCTCGTCGACCATACCGTCGGCTTCGATCATCATGAACAACTCTCCGTCGGCTTTTGACGACTGATCCGTCTCTTTCCACATCAAAGACCATTGAGCGGGGGTGTCTTCCTGGTTGTCGTTGCGAACGCTGAACTGAGGTTTTACACGCATGAAGAAACTGCCGCCGTATGCCGCTTCCGGGTAACGTACGGGATCTGCCTTTACGGCTTCGTCACCGTCGAACAAGCGTGCGCTCATGGTTACTACGGCATCCGAAGGCGTGTAATCGGGAGTTTTGATCCGAAGAACCTGCACGTCGGTCGTGGCGCGACCGTAATCGTCGATACCGCAAACGAAAGCTACGTACTCCGTCAACGGAGCCATACCGCCGATGTAGAACTCATTCTCCAAGCCCGGGCCCACGGGACCGACATGGCTCATAGCTTTAATATAGTCGGGTATCGAGTTGATACCGGGAGTCTGACGGGCGAAAGATTTGACGATCTGGGGCATGCCTGCCTTCACACCGGCGGGATTGCCGCCCAATCGGTCCGTATAATCCGCCAATTGGAGTGTGTACATGTAATATTTGTCCGTGTCGTTCGACGGAGTGACTGTGAATTCGATACGGGCGCTGTTGACCGCTTTGGCCGTCCATTCAAAATTGAGGGACGCATTCTGAACGGGAGGAGGGGCCTGGGTCACAAAATACTGTTTCGTCGCGGCGCAGGTGCGTACACCATTGAGGTTCACGCCGCAAACAACGATATAGTACTCGGTTCCGGGATCCAGGAAGGAGGTAGTGATCGTACGGGGCTCGGCACCGTTATTGGGGACACCGTTGGTCGTGGTCATTTGTGTGATCAACTCGGCCATAGTCTTATTCGCATTCGCCGGATCCGCGGCCATCTCGTCGATAACCTGCTCGATGAATTGGTTCTCGTCCTTGTAGGTCAGGAGTTCCTCCGCCGTCACAGTACCCCAAACGAAGAGGCTCTGCGCGCCGATGTTGTTTGCTGCCGATACGGTGAACGACTGCTCGAACGCAGTGCCTGTGCCCAACTCGATATTGAAGCCTTGCTCCGTCGGAATGACAGAGTCGTCGCAATCAGGTCCCTCGCAAGGCTCGGTCTTGCAACTCGTCATTGCCACGGTTGCCACCGCAGCGAATAACCACAAAAGTTTTTTCATTGTATTCATATTTAAGTAATTATTAATTTTTAGTCAAGTGCATTAGATGCAAAGATTAGAAAAAGATTACAAACTTCCAAATGACATCAGATAGCTTTTGATAAATAGATCCAAATCGCCATCCATCACTCCGTCCACGTCCGACGTCTGTACGTTCGTGCGGTGATCCTTCACCCGGCGGTCGTCGAATACGTAGGAACGGATCTGGGAACCCCATTCGATATTCTTTTTCGTCTCCTCCAGCGCCTTTTGGGTCGCACGGCGCTTGTCCAGTTCACGCTGGTAGAGTTTCGATTTGAGGATACGCATCGCATTCTCGCGATTCATCAGCTGTGAACGTGTCTCCATGTTCTCGATCAGGAACTCCACCGGTTCGCCCGTGTCGCTATCCTTACCGTGGTACCGCAACCGCACCGCCGTCTCGACCTTGTTGACGTTCTGTCCGCCGGCTCCGCTCGAACGGAACGTGTCCCACTCGACATCGCCCGGATTCACTACGATCTCGATCGTGTCGTCCACCGCGGGTGACACGAATACCGATGCGAAGGTGGTCTGGCGCTTGTTGTTCGCGTTGAATGGCGACAGGCGTACCATGCGGTGCACGCCGTTTTCACTCTTCAGGTATCCATACGCGTACGCACCCTCGAACTCCAACGTGGCGGATTTGATCCCTGCCTCCTCGGCCGTGTGTACGTCCAGCACCTTCACCGTGTATCCATGCGCCTCGCCCCAACGGGTGTACATGCGCATCAGCATCTGTGCCCAGTCGAATGCCTCCACGCCTCCCGCACCGGAATTGATCTCCATAATGGCATTCAGGCGATCCTCCTCGCCGCGCAGCATGTTTTTCAGCTCCAACTTCTCGATCAGACCGATCGTTGCGGTGTACTGTGCGTCGGCTTCCGTTTCCGTAATGACCCCCTCGCGTAAAAACTCCGGAATGAGTTCCAACTCCTCCACGCCCTTCACGACGGCATTGTACTCATCGACCCAGGCGCGGATTTGTGCGACCTTTCGCAACTGTTCGCGTGCCTTATCCGGAGCATCCCAAAAGTTCGGCACTTCGGTTTTCTCCGTCTCGTTTTGCAGGTCGATACGCAACTGTTCGATGTCCAGGCAGCGTGCCAACTCGTCACGCCGTGACGCGGCGGATTTGATCTGTTCCTCCAATACCATACCTTACGTCAACTCCCAATTTACACCCTCCTTGCCGTCCTTCACGCGAATGCCGATGGCGGTGAGCCGGTCGCGGATCTTGTCCGACAGCGCCCAATCCTTATCCTCCTTCGCCTTTTGGCGCATCTCCAATAACATGTCAACGAGCGGTGACATCAAGTCGTTGCCCCCCGCAACAGCCTTCTCGTTACGCAACCCGAGGATGTCGAATACATAACGGTGGACGATCTCTTTTAATTGCGCCAAGTCCGGTGCCGTGATGCTGCCCGTGCCTTCCGCCAGCTGGTTGATCGTGCGTACCCAGTCGAACAGGGCGGCGATCGCGAGGGGTGAATTCAGGTCATCGTTCAGTGCCTCGGTGCAACGGGCCTCTAACTCCGCGGGATTGACGGTAGAGGTCGCCGCGGGGTTGATTTTATCCAATGCATCGACCGCTTTCATCAATCTGTCGAGCCCTTTCTCCGCCGCCTGCAACGCCTCGTTCGAGAAATCCAACGTCGAGCGGTAATGCGCCTGCAACACGAAGAAACGGATCGTCATCGGTGAATATGCTTGCGTCAAGAGTTTGTGTTTGCCGGTGAAGAGTTCCTCCAACGTGATGAAGTTACCCAACGACTTGCCCATCTTTTGGCCGTTGATGGTGATCATGTTGTTGTGCATCCAGTACTTGGCGGCATCGCATCCGCAGGCGGCTGTCGATTGGGCGATCTCGCAGTCGTGGTGCGGGAACATGAGGTCCATCCCGCCGCCATGGATGTCAAACTTCTCACCCAGATACTTCGTACTCATCGCGGAACACTCCAGGTGCCACCCGGGAAATCCCTCGCTCCATGGGCTGGGCCAGTGCATGATATGCTCGGGCGATGCCTTTTTCCACAGCGCGAAATCCAACGGGGAACGTTTGTCGTCCTGACCGTCGAGGGCACGCGTGTTGGTCATCATGTCCTCCACGTTGCGTCCCGAGAGGCGTCCGTAGCCATATTTTTCGTCATATTTGCGCACGTCGAAGTAGACCGATCCGTTGGATTCGTACGCGTAACCGTTCTCCAGGATCATCTTGATCAGTTCGATCTGCTCGATAATATGTCCGCTCGCGTGGGGCTCGATCGAGGGAGAAAGCACGTTCAGCGCCTCCATCGCACGGTGATACCGCTCGGTGTAATAGTGTGCCACCTCCATCGGCTCCAACTGCTCGAGGCGTGCCTTTTTGGCGATCTTGTCGTCACCCTCGTCGGCATCGTGCTCCAGGTGCCCGACGTCGGTGATGTTGCGCACGTAACGCACCTTATAACCCAGATGCAGCAGATAACGGAATAGCAGATCGAAAGTCACGGCGGGGCGTGCGTGTCCCAAATGCGGATCGCCATAAACCGTAGGGCCGCATACGTACAACCCCACCCGCGTCGGGTCCAACGGCTCGAAACGCTCCTTGCGGCGCGTCAGTGTATTGTAAATAGAAAATTCCATGGTTGCAAAGATATAATTTCAAATTGAAATTATATCTTTGCAACTTATGAAAAGTAACTTCAAACGTTGGAATAACATCACGGGATGGTGTGTGTTTGCCGTGGCGGCGGTGGTGTATCTGTTGACGATGGAACCGTCGTGCGGTATGTGGGATTGTCCGGAGTTTATCGCCACGTCCTACAAACTCGAAGTGGGACACCCGCCCGGGGCACCGCTGTTCATGATGTTGGCACGTATCGCCACGCTGTTCGCTCCGTCGGCATACTACGTGCCGATGATGGTCAACGCGATGAACTGCATTATCAGTGCGTTCTGCGTGTTGTTTCTCTTTTGGACGGTCACGCACCTCGCAAGACGCATCGCTACGTCGAAGGGAGAGAGTCTCACCAAACAAAATATATTCACGATCCTTGGTGCCGGCGTTGTGGGGGCTCTCGGATACGCGTTTACGGATACGTTCTGGTTCACGGCCGTCGAGGGAGAGGTGTATGCACTCTCGTCGATGTTCACGGCACTGGTCGTGTGGCTGATGATGAAGTGGGAGGAGCAGGCCGATGAGCCCCGTTCCGTGCGGTGGATTATTTTGATTGCCTACCTGATGGGGTTGTCGATCGGCGTGCACCTGTTGAGCCTGTTGGCCATTCCGGCGCTCGTATTCATATGGTATTTCCGTAAGACGAAGGAGATCACGTTCAAAGGGATTGCGCTGAGTGCGCTCGCCGCAGGAGGTATCCTGATCTTTGTCAACAATATCATTATTCCCTACACGGTGGCGGTGGGGGCGTGGTTCGACCTGTTCTTTGTGAATGTGTTGGGACTGCCCGTCAATACGGGAATGGTGGTCTTCGCGATATTGTTGTTCGCCGCATTGGGATGCGGTGTCTGGTGGACACACAAGGCCGGGAAAAAGGTGTGGAACACGATCCTGCTGTGCGTGACGATGATTCTGGTAGGATACTCGTCCTACGCGTCGGTGACGATACGTGCCGCGGCCAACCCGCCCATGAACAGCAACAACCCCGACAATCCGTTCGCCCTGGTGTCGTTTCTGAACCGTGAGCAGTATGGCGACCGTCCGCTGTTGTACGGTCCTCAGTATTCGGCCCCGGCTCTCGAATATACCTATAAGACGGTGCGCTATGTCGATGATGGGAAGTACAAGAAGGTGAAGATGATCGACGGGTATAAATATCCGTCCCGGTTCATGCATCTGTTCCCCCGCATGGGATACTACGGTGCGGGTGAGGAGGCGTACAAGTCGTGGAGTGCCTACCGGACGAAACTCGACTACGTGCGTGACGACGAGGGGCGCATCGTTCGCGACGCCAACGGACGTCCCGAACGGGCCGAAGTTTTGGACTTCGGCCGCCGGGTGGTCTATGACGACCACTCCGGCTATGAGCCCCTCGTCATCACCGAACCCACGGGGTTGGAAAACCTCAACTTCTTCTTCACGTACCAGTTGAACCACATGTTCTGGCGCTACTTCCTGTGGAACTTCGTGGGACGACAGAACGACTCGCAACCCTCGGAGTCGATGCTCACCGAAGGTAACTGGATGTCGGGTGTCAAGTGGTTAGACGGCAAGTACCTCGGGCCGCAGGATAACATGCCGGACGACATGCGTGATGACCCCACACGTGCCGTCTACTTCTTCTTGCCCTTCCTGTTGGGACTCGTCGGGTTGATCTACCAACTGAATCGCGATCCGCGTAACTTCACCGTCGTCATGTGGCTCTTTCTGATGATGGGCCTCATCCTGATGATCTACAACAACACACCTCCGAACGAACCCCGTGAACGCGACTATATCTATGCAGGTGCGTTCTACGCGTTCAGTATCTGGATGGGACTCGGCGTGATGGCATTCCGAAAGTGGTGGCCCGTGTGTCTGTGCGTGCCTGTGCTGCTCGCCGTGCAGAACTGGGAGTCGCACGACCGTTCGGGACGTACCATGTCGCGGGACGTGGGGTACAACTACCTCCAATCGTGCCTCCCCAACGCCATCATCATCAACTATGGCGATAACGATACATTCCCGCTCTGGTTCAACCAGGAGGTGGACGGTGTGCGTACCGACATACGGATCATGAACTCGAGCTATCTCGGCGGCGAATGGTATATCGACGAGATGAAAACCCGTGCCAACGAGGCGCCGGGCGTGCCGTTCTCCCTGCCGCGCGACAAATATACCTTCACGAACGACGTTATCCCCATTATCAAGCGTGTCGACCGCACGGTGGATCTTCGAGAGGCGATCGAATTCATTCGCAGCAACGATCCGCGTACCCAAATCGACCGTGGCGATGGTCGCATGGTAGACTACCTGCCGACGAACCGATTCAGCCTGCCTGTCGATAAGGATAACGCCATCGCTTCCGGTATCGTGCGTGAGAAGGATCGTGACCTGATGGTCGACACGATTCACATCGAGCTCCCGGAACGGTCCATCGACAAAAGTGAACTGATGATGCTCGACCTGCTCGCCCATTTCGATTGGAAACGCCCGTTGCAATTCACACAACCCGCCATCCTGCAACCCCTCGGGCTGATGGACTACCTCCAATTCGATGGCTATGCCTATCGTCTGGTGCCTATTCATACGCCTTACCGCTCGTCACGCGAGATCGGACGTATCGACACCGATTATGTGGCTCCGTTGCTGCTGGAGACGTTCCGTTACGGCAATCTGAACGATCCACGTGTGCATATCGACTACTTCACGGCCTACAACCTCCGTGCGACGAAAGTCCGTGAGGCGTTCGCGCGCGTGGCACGTCAGTGTCTCGTCGAAGGCGATACCGTGCGTGCGGTGCGGTTGCTCGATACAGGTCTCGAACGACTTCCCGTGTCAAAGATCCGCTACACGCATACCAATACTACCCCCTATATCGAGACCTATTACGAGGCGGGCGAGTGGGAGAAAGGTGACGCGTTGCTGACCTCGTATGCGGATAACCTGATGCAGTATATCGACTACTATTTGCAGTTCGATGGCATTCAGGGTGATATGATCACGACCACGATCTTCGGCAAGATGGATGAACTGGATAGTCTCTACATCCTCGCCACGTACTTCAAACGGAGCGGTATCCTGAACCACCTGAATACCTACTACCGATCACTCGGATTGAGTGAAGAAGATTTAGCCTAACTTCACCTTCTCCCAGTCGACCAAATCCCAGTATGCGGTGACGAAATCCGCACGGCGGTTCCGATAGTCGATGTAGTAGGCGTGCTCCCACACGTCGAGTACCATCAGGGGTTTGAGGCCATCCGTAAGAGGATTGCCGGCATTCGGTTTGGCGACGATCTCCAGCTCCCCGCCATTCGATACGAGCCATACCCATCCCGATCCGAAGAGTCCCACGGCAGCCTTCGCGAATGCCTCTTTGAATGCCTCTACGGAACCGAAATCGCGTGTCAAGGCACTCTGCAATGCATCGGGTATCGGTTTGGGGGTGGGAGTAAGCATCTCGAAAAAGAGGGTGTGGTTCCATGCCTGGGCGGCGTTGTTGAACAGCGTACCGTCCGACTTGACGACCAGTTCGTCGAGCGTCATCGACTCGAAAGGAGAGCCGGCGACCAACTTGTTGACGTTGTCGATGTAGGTTTGGAGGTGCTTGCCGTAGTGATACTCGATCGTTTCGCGACTCATCTTCGGCGCCAGCGCGTCGGGCGCATAGGGCAGGGTGGGCAATAAGTGTGTCATAGCTTTCGTTTTACAATAATTCGTAAATAATTTGTCGTCAAGGTACGAATTTTTATACTTTTTCGACCAAAAATTACGTTTTATCTATATAAAATATAGTTTTGCGAAAAAATTATCCCAAACTTATTTCGCTATGAAGAAACTGATTGGATATTCGATGTGGATGCTTGTGATGATCGCTCTGGTGGGCGGTTCGGCAGGTTGTTTGCGCACGGAACCGGTCATTCCTGACGAGCCTCAAACTCCGGAGAATCCCGGTGGTGACGATACGCCGGTCGAAGCGGGGGATGCACGGATCATTTTCCGTCTCGATACGCCCCACGCCTTCACGGAACATGCCACGCGTGCCTTGACTGTGGCTGATGAGGATGCCGTATCGGAACTTCACGTGCTGATCTTCGACGAAAGCAATACACTGATCGACCTCAAAAAGACGGAGTCGGATGCCATCACCTTACCGCGCGACAATGCCCGTGTCGAGTTCATGCTGTTGGCCAATGCGGGACGTGTGATCGACGCAACGATCGGGATGGATGTGCGTGCCATGTCGCCCTTGCAGCGCAGTTACGCACAGATCGTCGAAGCGATCGAGGATGAAGTGACGGAACAGATGTATCACAATGCCGGCGGTCTCCCGATGTGGGGCCGTACGGGCATGGTACAGATTACGCAGGAGGTGCAGGAGGTGGAGGTGAAGTTGCTCCGCTCGGTGGCACGTGTCGATGTGCGGGTGGATGACGGGGTGCCGTTCGAGCTGACCGAAATCTATGTGATGCGTCCCAATAGCAGCTATCGCCTTATTCCCCATGACGGCTGTATCGACGAAGATCGGGTGACACGACCCTCGGTACCGGTATCGGCCAGCGCCTTCTCGCTCGACGAGTCGAGCGCACGATTCCGATTCGAGGTGGAGAACGGAAGCAAACGTATCTATATTCCCGAAACACTCCTTTCGAATGGTACGTCGGGTGACGCGGGTCACATGGAACGCATGGCTGTCGTGGTGGGCGGACGCACCAGTGAGGGGGGCGAGGTGAGTTATTACCGTCTCGACTTCCTGAAAGATTCGCAATTGTGCGACGTGTTGCGTAACCACGTGTACCGTTTCACGATCACCGATGTACCACGCTATGGGCATGCCACACCGCAGGATGCGTACGCGTCGTTGGTGATGAACGGTATCGTGGTCGATGTGGTCGATTGGGCGAACGGAGATGATGGTTATATGGATGGCATTACCGTTTGGCCCGAGCTGCCCGAAGTTCCGGAACCGCAGACCCCCGTTATTCTCGATACGCGTGCCATGTTGGCGCCTCCGGGGGTGTTGGGTGTGACGAAGGGCGGTAAGTTGACGCTTCGCGGTGCGAAGGAGTATGCCGGGACTCCTGTAGAGACCCACAGCGAGTTCGGTCCGTTGGAGAGTGAGTCGGTCTATATGGTCTACTTCAAGCACAGTTCGCTGATCGCTATCCTGGGTGGCGAGCAGGGTGACAGGTTCGATCCGTCGGATGTGGTGTGGAGTCCGTTCGAATACACGAGCGTGGCGGAGATGCGCCGCGCGATGGCGACCGAGACACGGAACGATGCCTATAAGTTGATCCCGTGTGACGATCAGATGACATGGACGGAAGACCCCGAAAACGGGCTCGGTGATCCGTGTGAGTATGCCGATAAGGGTACCGCGACGGGCGATTGGGGAATCCCGCAGGGAACGACGTCGAAGTGGCGTCCCGAGAGGTTGGTGTACGACGGGAGTTATTTTGCCGACACCGATGTGGCGAAATTCACACTCGCGAATGGTGAGGAGGCGATCGGATTCGTATCCGGACTCCATCCCGATGTCGATTGGTCGATGTTCCTCCCCATGGCGGGTTATCGGATGATGGCCGATACGATGGATAAGGAGTCTACAGGACAGCTCTATGGCGGTGGCACGGAACCCGGTGCGCGAGGATTTTACTGGTCATATCCGGGTTCATGGTCTGCGGCGGCCCTCCATTTTGAACTGATGGCAGGATTCGCGGGTTACCCGAACGGTTACTTCTTGTCTGACATGCCGTACGGGATCAGTCAGAACGGTACGACGGCCCTTCCGATCCGTTGTATCAGGAGGGAGTAAATAAACGCTATGCAAAGGAAGCCCCGCGAGGGGCTTCCTTTTGTGACGTCTGTCGCCGTTCGTCACCGCGAGGGTGCCATCCGTCAAAAAAGAGATTAACTTTGTCACCGCAGAACATATATTTGCCACCGGTTGGTTAATAATAGTTGCATTCAAACTTAAAGATTTTAGCTTATGAACAGGATTAGATCCACATTGGCCGTAGTGGCGGTATTGCTCTTTTTTCTATTTTCAGCATCGTCGCTATCAGCAAAGGAAACGCAAGACAGTCGGGAGGACAAGGAGTACAAATCGGCAGTACAAGTATCGTTTTTCCCGCCATTGAGCACGAATGGTCTCCGCTCGGGACGTTACACGAATACCGTTTCGTTGAACTTGTTGGCCGGTGTGTCGAAGAATGAAAAGGCTTTTACGTTGGGTGGCCTGGTGAACGCGATCGGTAACGACGCAAGGGGAGTCCAAATCGGCGGACTGGTGAACTATGTCGGTAACGAGGGCCGGGGTGTGCAGTTCGGTGGCCTGGCGAACATCAACCGTCGCGACTTTACGGGTGTGCAGTTCGGCGGCCTGTTCAACGTGGCACGTGATACGAAAGGCATTCAGTTCGGTGGATTGTTCAATGCGGCCAAAGAGGTGCACGGTCTGCAGTTCGGCGGCCTGTTCAACGTTTCACGCGACATCAAGGGCGTGCAGTTCGGTGGTCTGGTGAACGTGGCGAAACGGGTGCGCGGCGTGCAGTTCGCGGGTCTGGTCAACGTGGCTGAACACAGTGATTGTCCGATCGGTCTTATCAACATCATCAAGGATGGCGATATGGCCGTCGGCGTAAGTTATGACGAATTGGGGACCATCTCGTTGAATTTTCGTTCCGGTGGACGGGTGACGTACGGTATTCTCGGTGTGGGTTACAACCACAAGGTCGGTCGTGCGGAGGATGCCGTGGCGGTCTTGGCCGGTTACGGTGCGCATATCAACGTGCTTCCCTGGTTAAGGATCAATAACGAGGCGACCATCCAGCAAATCGACACCATCGGAAAGAATAATAACACCTTCAAAACCGGTTACTCGTTACTGCCGACATTCCGTTTCTTCCGTCACCTGGAAATTTTCGGCGGACCGAGCATCAACTACATGCAGACAGGTAAAGAGAGTATGTACGCCATCTTCCGGAAAAATCCGATTTGGGAGCGAACGAACGGCATGAAGAAACAGCAGATTTATGTCGGTTGGCAAGTCGGCATACAGGCAACGTTCTAAAAGAGATCCCCGCGTCACGGCGGGGATCTCTTCTTCTGTTTCACCCAATTTTCGCGGCGCGGAGCGCGCAAAAATAGAAAATTCCACTTATCCCGTAAAACAAGTTTTGAATC
>DBDB01000008.1 GCA_002293345.1 Alistipes sp. UBA943 | reverse complement strand
ATCTCCATAGAAATGAAAATGCAATGCATCTACCGAAGAGTAGGCCTGATCATGCCAAAAGGTTCCGAGAAAATTCGGACGGTCTTGTTTTCCATCGTCTGCCCAACGCGCCCCCGCCGCGGGGAGGAGAGGATGCCAAACAAAAGAACCGTCCGTAAGGGCGGTTCTTTTGTGATGAACACATTTCATGTGCCCTCTCTTATCTTGGCCTCTTAGTACTCTTTGGCGGCGGAGTAGGAGATTTTTAGGGCGTTCGCGCGACGGAGCTCCTGTTTGATCTCCGTGATGCGTCCCATGGTGGTATTCTGGTCCGCTTTGAGTGCCACAGTCATCAAGGCACGCTCGTTCTCGTTCAACTTATCACGCTCGGCGGCCACGAATTGACCGATGTCCTGTGCCGTTTTGAACGCGTCGTTGAGCTGGATACGCGGTGCGGGACCGTACATTTCACGCCAGATACCGATCGGTTCGCCGATATGGATGTAACTCACCAGAGACTTTTTCTCCAACTTCTGCACTTCTGTCGCCGAAGGCAACGTGTAACGGAGGTGCAACTCCTGTTCACGCATCGTCGTCGACACCATGAAGAAGAATAGGATCATGAAGATCACGTCCGGCAACGATGCCGTAGAGATGGCGGGAAGCCCTTTGCCTCCCTTTTTTTTGATTACTGCCATACCTTGCGTCCTCCCATGTCTTTAGGTTCAGCCTCCGAGATACTCATCGGCACCGCTTTGGCGACTATGCCTCGCAGTTCCTCGGAGAGTTCCATGAACGGTTTTCCGAATTTAGCCATCGCCACCTCGTCACGAATTCCGTTGATGGCGCGCGTGAGTTCGTTCTGCACATGGATGTATGCCTGGTACTGCGTCTCCTTGGTGGTTTGCAGCGACAGTACACCCTTGCTCACGCCGAAGGTCCATTTGGATCCGTCGGGCAGATCGAACGTCTGCTCCTCCTTCTCGGGTTGATTTTCATCGTCCGCGGCGTTGAGAATAAACTCCGCGGCACGCTCTCTCAGTTGCTCGATGGGCACGATCTGCTGTTCACCCGTGCGTCCCACCAGGATGTCGCCCCGACCGTTCACCAATACAGGAAGGAGGTTCCGCACCTTCACCTTCATGTCTTCGGTTTTTTGGTCTTCGGGAGGCATCGGAGGCAGGTTGCGGGCGAGACCCGTGTCCACATTCATCGTGGTTGCCACCAGGAAGAAAATGAGCAACAGAAAGGCAATGTCGGCCATCGAGCCGGCATTGATTTCCTGTATTTTTCTTTTATCTGTTGCCATTGTAATATGCTATTTGATGGCTTTGTACACCTCCGAGAAGATAGCTGCGAGGAACGCTCCCGCCAACGCCACGTAGGCGATCAGCACGCTGGTATCCGACACGACCGTCAGGTTGCGCGGGAAGACGCCTCCGTCAGCCAGATTGGGTACCTCGAAGTGGTGTCCGTTGGCGATCAGGTACGTGACCACGAGCAGGACGATGAGCCCCACGACCGTGAACAGCGTGCCTTTGATGCCTTGCGGATGCTGGATCATGCCCCAAACGGCACACCCCAACGCGGCAACGATCGCACCACCGAGCAGGACGTACGTCCAGACGATGTTGGCGTTGGCCGATGCCCAGCTGCCGCCGGCGATCATCATGTAGGCCGCCAACGCCACCGTCACGAGCAACAGGACTCCCAACAATAGGTTCATTATTTTTTTCATGACTGCTCTTATTTCTTGTGTGCGGTTAACATGTCCATCAACGTGATCGACGAATCCTCCATGTCGTTAACGAGCGAGTCGATCTTCGATACGATGTAGTTGTAGAACAGCTGCAGAATCACGGCGGCGATCAGACCCAACAGGGTCGTCAACAGCGCCACTTTAATACCACCTGCCACCAACGTGGGAGAGATATCGCCCGCCGCCTGAATGGCATCGAACGCACCGATCATACCCACAACGGTACCCATAAATCCGAGCATCGGCGCGAGGGCGATGAACAGACCCAACCAGCTCAGGCCGGACTCCATGCGTCCCGTCTGCACCGAACCGTACGACACGACAGCCTTCTCGACGTTATCCAATCCTTGGTTGTAACGGTCCAGACCCTGGTAGTAGATCGAAGCGATGGGGCCGCGGGTGTCGCGTGCCACGTCTTTGGCAGCCTCGATACCGCCTTTTTTTAACGCACCCTCGATGTTGTCGATGAATTTCTTGGTGTTGACAGTTGCGAACGTCAGGTACAAAATACGCTCGATGGCGATTGCCAAACCGAACACCAAACAGAGCAACGGCAGGAGCATCCAGATCCAGTCACCCTCCAAAAATTTCTGAACCAACACGTGGTGCATCGGAGTAGCGTCGGCCAACTGTACGTCTGCCGGAGCAGCCGTCTCGACAACGTCCACAACCGCAACTTCCTCAGTGGCAGCCGGTGCTTCTTCCGTTTGAGCAAATGCGCTCACGGCACCTGTCATCACAAAAGCGGCCGCCAGCAGCAAGAAAAACTTTTTCATAGTGGTTTTTATTAAATTTAAGTGTTTTTTTATGTTTTTTGTATTCCCGGTTCCGTCAAAGATAGGCAAATATTTTTTTCGGCACAACTTTTCGCCGCAAATTAAACGGAAAATTCACCTCGCAGCGGAGTTTCCAGCAGCGACGGTTGTCCGATCCCGAGGACATACATCAGCTTCGCCACGGCCGCTTCGCACGTCATGTCGCGTCCGCTCACCACACCCGCACGCTCTAACCGGAGTCCCGTTTCGTAAAGATCCATTGACACCGTGCCGCTTTGGCATTGTGTGACGTTGAGGATGATCACGCCCCGTTCGATCGCCTCCTCCAACGCATGGATGAACCACTCGCTTGTCGGTGCATTCCCCGCTCCGTAGGTCTCCAACACCACGCCTTTCAGACCCGGGGCCGAAAGCATCGCACGCAACATACGTTCGTTCAATCCGGGGAAGAGTTTGATAATTAAAATGCTGTCAATGAGTGTTTTAGCTACCCGTAACGGAGCAGTTTCCACGGGGAGGGGCAGGATATGTTCCTTGTGATAGGTGATGTTGACCCCGACTTCGGCAAGCGGAGGGTAATTCATTGAAGTAAAGGCACTTAGCTCCTCGGAACTCTGTTTAACGGTGCGGTTGGCTCGAAACAGTCGATTCTGGAAATATAGGGATACTTCAGGTACCGAAGGGCGTCCTGAGGTGCGTGCAGCGGCGATTTCAATAGCGGTGACCAAGTTTTCGCGTCCGTCCGTGCGAAGTACTCCGATCGGGATTTGGCTGCCTGTGAAGACCACCGGTTTGGCCAGATTTTCGAGCATAAAACTCAGCGCCGAAGCAGTGTAACTCATTGTGTCAGTGCCATGTAGCACCACAAATCCATCGTAGCGATCGTAGTTTTCAGCCAGGATTTCGGCCAACGTCACCCAGTTTTCGGGCGTCACGTTCGACGAGTCGATCACCGGATCCATCGTGTGTACCTCCAAATCGGCCTCCAAATGGCTTAGGGATGGGAATTCTTCGTAAATGCCGCTGAAATCGAACGGCGCCAAAGCGCCCGTTTCGGGGTCGGGTTTCATGCCGATCGTACCGCCTGTGTAGATAATTAAGACCCTTGACTTATTAACATTCATTAGTTTTAAACTATCGTTTTTAAAAATACTATAAGTTTTTCTTATAGTCCATACATCCGCTCCGCGTTTCGTGTCGTTTGTCGTGCCACCTCCTCGATCGGCAAATTTTTCAACTCCGCCACTTTTTGACAAATATAAGGAATATAACTCGGTTCGTTGCGTTGGCCTCGGAAGGGCGTCGGAGTCAGCCATGGGCAATCCGTCTCTAAAACAATATCCGTTAACTCCATCTGCTGCACCACCGCGGCCAGCGATGCGTTCTTGAACGTCACCACGCCGCTGATGCCGAACATGAAGTCGCCCAACTTTTTGATCGCCCGATATGTCTCCACCGACCCCGACCAGGCATGAAACACACCACGCGTGCCTGGAAACTCGGCGATCGTGTGCAGCGTCTCGTCCGTGGCGTTGCGCGAGTGGAGTACCATCGGCAGGTCGTATCGCAATCCCCAGCCCAACTGGATGCGGAATGCCTCCATCTGCTGCTCCTTGAAGTCGCGACTGTGGTAGAAATCCAATCCCGTTTCGCCGATCGCGCAAAAGCCTCCCGGAGGGGGATTTTTCAGGTACGCTTCCGCGATCTCCAACTCCCTGCGCCACTGTGGATTGTCGTTCATCGACGTCGGATGCACTCCCATCATGGGGGTGCAAACTTCGGGCCGGCGGGCTGCCGCAGCGAGCATCACTTCGTGATACTCGCTGTCTATTGCAGGCAATAGAATGCGGGTGACACCCGCATCGGCAGCCCGCGCGACGGCAGCGTCACGGTCCAGGTCATACCCCTCCACATACAGATGGGCGTGGGTGTCTATCAATGTAGGTGTGCTCATGATTCGTCTGTTTTTGCGCTTATTCAGGTGCTTATTTGCGTGCGTAACGGTTCCCCTGCAACTTCTTGATCACGCCCGACATCTCCAGTTGCAACAACAGTACCGACAGTTTGCCGAAGTTGAATCCCGATTTGGCGCCCAACTCCTCTATGTCGATGCTCTCCGCATCCTTGAAACAACCGATCAGCTGTGCCTCGTCGTCACTCAACGTCACCGCTTCGGGGCGAGGGCGTTCCACCACCTCCGTCGGTATATCCACGTCCCACATCATCTCGCGCACGATATCCTCGCCGCTCATCACTAACTGTGCCCTACGGTCGCGAATCAACCGGTTAGCTCCACTCGACATGAAATCCGAAGGGCGTCCCGGTACCGCCATCAGCGTGCGGTGGTACCCGTCCGCCATCTCCACCGTGTGCATCGAACCGCCATCCATCGGGGACTCCACCACCACCGTGCCGCCGCTCAATCCAGCCAGGATCCGGTTGCGCGGCAGGAAGTAATTGCCGTTCTGTTTCGTCTGCGAGTGTAGTTCCGTGATCACCGCACCGCCCTTGTCGATCATGTCCCGTGCCACAGCCGTATGCTGTGCCGGAGTGATCTCCGGGAGTGCCGACGCGATCACACCCACCGTCGTCATGCCGAAGGCCAGTGCCGCACGGTGACACGCCGTGTCGATACCCAACGCCAGACCGCTCACGATCGTCAATCCAGGCATCCGTACCGATAGCTGCTCGATCAACGTGTTACACATCGCCAGTCCGTGTTGCGTAAGTTTACGCGTGCCGATCATCGTCAGAAGCGTCCGTTGCAACGCCTCCACATGACCCAGGACATACAACACGTGCGGATAATCCGGAATCTCGCGCAACAGCGCGGGGTAGGCCGCTTCGGTCGACGCGATCGGTGTGATGCCGTGTTTGGCGCAATATGCCAACTCGCGCTCCGCCTGCGCGAAGGTCGTCCGTGACGTGATGCCCCGTGCCACATCGACATGCAGATCCGCCCGCTCGACAAGTTCTTCCGCCGTGGCACTCCACACCGAACCCGCATCGCCGAAACGATCCAACAGGTGCTTCACACCCTTCAGTCCCAGTCGCGGGACCAACGTAAGGGCAATATCTTCGACCGTGGCGGACATGAATAGGCGTGGGTGTAGTTTGAGTTCGGAGCGTAAAGGTAGTAATTTGACGCAAGATTGTCAAGATTTTGCATCCGCACAAATTTTTGCTATCTTTGCGTCACCTTAATAGGGTCTGATGGCCGAGTGGCTAGGCTCAGCTCTGCAAAAGCTGCTACAGCGGTTCGAATCCGCTTCAGACCTCACCGAAATCTCCATCCAATTGTGTTTGGATGGAGATTTTTCGATTGATACCGAAAAATATGATGTTATGAAAAAACTATTCTTGCTCACATTACCATTTCTTTTCGTTGCCATCGACGCATGCGGCAGCGAAACAGCGTCGTCGGAGACGATGTTGGTCAAAACGATCAGTGAAGGTTGTTACTTTACAGAATTCGAGTATGATGACATGCGACGGTTGAAAAAAGTCACATCACTGTATAGACCGCAAAACTCGATCGATATGAGAACGTATGTCTATACTGATCACAGCATTGTCGAAAGTTCTGAATACTGTGAGGTAACGTATACGCTGGATGCTGATGGGTATGTAACAAATTACATCTATTCGTGGAATATTCCATATGAAGGTAAGTATATCTATGCCGATGGGAATATCACCAAGAGGGTACACGTATACCCGCTTGGCGATGATCATTACGAGAATTTCTATACGTGGGAGAACGGTAACATCACGAAAGTAACGGATCAATGGGAGTCTGTCGAGATCGAATACTCGGATGTCGAAAATAAAGTGAATCTCTTCATGCCTTTCGAGGCGTCGTATTTATCCAGCCACGAAACAGGTGATCCATATATAAAGTTTCGAGGTATGTCGTCGAAGAACCTTCCTCTAAAAGAAATAAGTGAGGATGGTACGATAAGGTATTCTTATTCGTATACGTTCAATGCAGAGGGCTATCCGACCTCCATCATCACGACGGATTATGGCAACAACGAAGGGGGCGAAACAATTATCTCGGAGTGCCTGATAACCTACTATTAGTCATCGTCAGTTCAGATAGGCAACCACTGTTTCGGGTGTGTCGCCGAGGTTGAGGGTCAGTTCGTGAGGGGTGCCGGCGTCGTCCCAATAGCGGAAGGTGTAGGCTCGGTTCTTCTCCAGCTGGAACGTCAGTACGTCATTCATATCTTTCAGTGCGTCCGAGGTGCGTCCGCCGCCCATCTGTTCGGATCCTCGGAATACATCCACGTTCACCGCGACACGTCCCTCGGAGGTGCCTTCGGACGACTTGTCCCTGTACATGATCAGTCGTACCGGTACATGAGTCCCTGCTTCGACACGTGCGGACGTCAGCGCACGCCACACGTCGATGTAGCGTTGCGTCACGTTCTCGGCACCAAAAGCTGCGACACTGCCATCGTCCCAATGGAACGGAAATCGATCCCCCGCCGGTTTGTAGGAGATGGCATAGATCGCGTGCTCAGGGTCGTTCGGATCGGCCTGTGCCGCGTCGGCCAGGAACCATGCACGATCCAATCCCTCCGCATCGGGATAGTACTCCGTGAAGTACCACTGACCGCCATTTTCGCCGGAGGTGTTTGCTTGGGCGGGGAGCCACACCTCCACCCAGCTGTGATTGCCACGGTTGTCATGCCACGCGGGGGTGCCGGCGAAGCGTGCCGGGATTCCGACCGACCGCAACGCGTCGACCAACAGAATGGAGAGACCCGTGCATGAGGCCATGTGCGTACGCATCGACTCCGAAGGGCTCTGGTTCGCCTTTTCGCGTGCCGTATTATAATCCACCGCCACGTCTTCGGCAATGTGACGATTCACCGAGTCTATCGCCGCACGCATCGTCGGGGCACCCTTCACGCGGGGGGCGAAGATCGCGTACAGCGTGGGACGCCAATCCTCACGCGTCTCGTCCAACGACGCATAGGGAAGCACCTCGTTCAGGAAGATCTCTTTAGGCAGGTCGCGTGTCCAGGCGAACTCCTCGCGGGCACGGTATGCGTACCGGACGTTGCTCTCCAACATCGCTTTGAACTCGGAGTCTCCACTTTCCAACCGCACGCGATCGGCCTCGGGCATATATTTCACGAGGAAATCCATTCCCTCTCTCTCGGGATTGCAAGCGCACAGCAGGAATGCCGCCACGACAAAAATCAGCTTTTTCATGCCGCAAATATAGAATTTTTATTACTTTCGTGGGATGCTTATCAAAGAATTGTGTGTGGGGAGCGTAGGGGCGGCATTGGCGGCACCGCGGGGAACCTACCGCATCGAACTGTGCGACAACCTTGCCGAGGGCGGTACGACACCGTCGTACGGTGCCATTGCGGTGGTGCGGGAGCGTGTCGATGCAAAACTCTATCCGATCATCCGTCCGCGTGGCGGTGATTTTTGTTACACCGATGCCGAATTCGATGCGATGCGTCGCGATGTGCGGGTGTGCGGCCAGTTGGGGTGCGACGGGGTGGTGATCGGGATCCTGAATCCGGACTGTACCGTCGATGTGCCGCGTTGCACGGAGCTCATTGCCATAGCGCGCGAGTTCGGGATGGGTGTGACTTTTCACAGGGCATTCGATGTCGTGGCGGATATGCCGACGGCGCTCGAAACGATCATCGCGATGGGGTGCGAACGTATCCTCACCTCCGGCGGCGCGCAGACCGCTGAAGAGGGTGCCGGGGTGATCGCCGCCCTTGTTCGTCAGGCCGCGGGACGTATCGTGATCATGGCCGGTGCGGGAGTGACGTTCGAGAACGTGGAGCAGATCGCGGCACGCACGGGATGCACGGAATTACATGGAACTAAAATCTTGAAACGATGAGAAAAAATACACCGGCAGTCGTCGCGATGCTTTTCCTAATGGCGATGATCGCCTTCGTGACCAACCTCGCATCTCCCATGGGCGACATCCTGAGGCATCAATTCACCGTGTCGAACTGGATAGGGACGTTGGGTGTCTTCGCCACGTTCATCGCCTATGCCGTGATGGGGATCCCGGCCGGGATGATGCTCGAACGATGGGGATACAAACGTACCGCACTGGCGGCGATCGCCGTCGGATTCACGGGCGTCGGGATACAGACCCTCTCGGGATTCATTCACTCCGACACCGCTCTGGTTGTCTATTTAGTGGGAGCTTTCACGGGCGGATTTTCGGTCTGCATGCTCAACACGGTCGTCAACCCGATGCTCAACAAGTTGGGTGGCGACGGGACGAACGGAGGTGGTAACCGCGGCAATCAACTCATCCAGTTGGGCGGGGTGTTCAACTCGGTGGCGGCGACGTCGGTGGTGATCCTGACGGGTATTCTGCTGCCACGCATCACCGAGGCACGCATCGCGGATGTATTTCCGTTGATGATCGCGGCATTGGCTATTTTCGCATTCGCGTTCGTGGTGATCGCGCTGACGAGAATCCCTGAAACCCCTGCCCAGAAAGCCATAAAAAGCGGGGGTAGTCCCTTGCAGTATCCCCATTTCGTGTTGGGTGCAATCGCCATTTTTGTCTATGTGGGTGTCGAGGTGGGGATCCCCAACGTGCTCAACAAGTGGTTGCAGAACGATGCCGGGTTGGTCGGGCTGTTCGGATCGAATGCCGAGGCGATTGCCGGTTCCGTGGCGGGTACATACTGGTTTTTGATGCTCGTCGGGCGTTTCATCGGCGTGGCGATCGGCGCCAAGGTGTCGGCACGTGCCATGTTGGGATGGGCCTCGGCAGTGGCGATGGGATTGGTGGCGTGCGCCATCCTGATACCCGGAGGCGGCATGACGTCGATGCCCGTCTTCCTGAACACGGCTCCCTTCTTCGGAACAGCACAGGTGCCTCTCAACGCGATGCTGTTGGTGCTGTGCGGATTGTGCACGTCGGTGATGTGGGGGGCGATTTTCAATCTCGCCGTCGAGGGGCTGGGCCGATACACCGAAAAGGCATCGGGATACTTCATGGTGCTTGTCTGTGGCGGCGGTATCCTTCCGCTGTTGCAGAATGGTATTGTCGACCTCGGATTGGGTTACCTGACGAGCTACTGGGTCGTTGTGGCGGGGATGGGCTACATGTTGTTTTACGCACTCTCGGGGTCGAGGGTAAAGAAGGTCGCACATGAATAGAAAATATGTAATCGGGGTCGATATAGGCGGACAGACATCGAAACTCGGGGTGGTCGATGCACGTGGCAATATCCTGTCGCAGAGCACGATACGTACCGATACGCATGAAGACGTACAACTCTATGTGCGTGACCTGGCTGCGGCGATACGCGATTTGGCGGAACACGTCGGTGGAATGAGTTTTGTCCGCGGCATCGGGATCGGCGTGCCGATGGGCAACTACTACCTCGGTACGGTCGAAAACGCCTCGAATCTCAAATGGGGTGGCGAGTGGAAGGGCTCCATTCCGTTGGCCGAACTGGTGACACGTGAAACGGGGCTTCCCGTGGCACTGACGAACGATGCGAACGCCGCGGCGATGGGTGAGATGGCCTACGGGGCGGCACGCGGCATGAAGGATTTCATCATGATTACGCTCGGCACGGGTGTCGGGAGTGGTATCGTGGTGGGAGGTAACGTGGTGTATGGTCACGACGGGTTTGCCGGTGAGTTGGGGCATGTCGTGATGGTGCATGAAGGGGGACGCCAATGCGGATGCGGGCGGTGCGGGTGTCTCGAAACCTACACGTCGGCCGTCGGCGTTGCGCGCACCGCGCGCCAGTTGCTCGCCGAGAGCGAGCAACCTTCGCTGCTACGCAGCGTGGACGCCGACGCCATTACTTCGGAGGATGTGTGTAAGGCCGCCCTCCAAGGAGATGCTGTGGCGATAGATATTTTCAACTTCACGGGAGACATGCTCGGCAAGGCATTGGCCAATTTTGTGGCATTCTCGTCTCCCGAGGCGATCATACTGTTCGGCGGCCTGACCAAAGCCGGTGACCTGTTGAAAAAACCACTCATGGAGGCACTCGATCGCTACGTCCTGAGTTTGTGGCGTGGTAAAATCAAGGTGGAATTTTCCGAACTCCCCGCCTCCGATGCCGCCATCCTCGGGGCCTCCGCTCTCGCCTGGGAGTTGTAATCCCTCCCCGCGGCGGGGCACCGTAACTACTCCGATGGTCAGCTGCTCAGTCATGCTACCGACGGACGCTATTGGATGCTCTCGGCTTCGTCTACGACGCATGCGCGAAGGTTCTATTTCGATGCCGGCGCCACGAGTACGCCGATAGCCCCTTACGTCGGGTACGGCTTCTCC
>DBDB01000078.1 GCA_002293345.1 Alistipes sp. UBA943 | reverse complement strand
GATTTGAGTGTACTGTATAAAGATGATGAGGCGGTGAGCGATCTATTTTCTGTGCCGCGCAAACGGCAGGATATTATCGAGTTGCAGAGCCGATATTTTAGCACTACCAACCACGCCGAAAAGAGCAAGATTAAAAGCGAGATCAACGAAATAATCGTGTCTCATCTTGAGAAATCGCTACGCCAAAAGAAGAGGCTGTTAAACAAACAGTTGGAGCAAACTCGCACTACCATAGCCAACTTTCAAGCAGGCATTGACGGTGGCGGCATTCCAAAGGGCCGCATTGCAGAATACCAGAAACGCATCGACAAAGAGAGTAAAGCACTCGCTTCGTTGGAGGTCGCCAAATCGGAGTTGGATAATAAATCACAACGCCTGAAAGTTATCAGCGACGACAGCCGCCCATTTTTCCTGTGGCATCTGTTCTTCAAAGACGTCTTTGAGAAGGGAGGGTTTGATATTGTCATTGCCAATCCTCCGTATGTATCTATAAAAGATATTGATAAAAGCGAACTTGAAGAATACAAAAACATATATAAGACAGCAAAGGGGCAAACCGATTTGTATGCGCTATTTATAGAGGCAGCTATTTCGATAAGTAATAATGACGGTGTAATTGCCTACATTATTCCTGATACATTGAATGACCGTAGTAACTTCACAGAAACACGGAAAATACTACTGAAACAAACGACGCTACACTCACTTCTTACTCTAAATAGAGTGTTTGAAAGTGCTACTGTGGGAAGCACCATTTTTGTTGCCCGAAAAGGTCAAAGTATTGCTCCCGTTAACTTTTCCAAATCTGAAGATTCCGAAACATTCAAACAGAACGTCTTAACTACTATCGTAATTGAGCAGTCATCTATCTATGCCAATGAGAATCACTGTTTTTTATTTGTCGACGAAAAGAAGGGGAAGCTGCTACACAAGATAGATGAGGGGAAGAAACGCTTGGAAGAAATATGTTATTTGGGACGTGGAGAGGAAATCGGCAGAAAGTCCAATGTGATTTTGACGTCAGAGGTCGATGATTCTAAACCATTCTTCTCGGGCGGCGATTTTGCGAGGTATACCGTGCCTGCAATAACCAAGTACATCAAGGTTATGGATATTCGCAAACCGCACGATCCATTATATGGGTCTAAAATAGTGGTTCGTCAAGTAGGGAATATCATTACAGCGACATATGATTATTTAGGTTGTGTCATTCCACAATCGGTTTACACAATAGCTTGTGAGAATGCTGAATACGAGATGGAGTATCTTCTGGCACTACTCAATTCATCTCTTTTCAATTATATTTATCGCCATAAATATAAAACGAAAGAAATTTTCCCGCGCATTTTATTGGAAAACTTGAAGAGCTTGCCAATCGCTTTTGCCTCGAAGAACATTCGAGGGTCGATTGTCGAGAAAGTCGAGGCTATTCATCGTGCGAAAGCCGCAAATCCCGCCGCCAACACCTCCGCCCTCGAATCCGAAATAGACCGGATGGTGTATGGTCTCTATGGTCTGACAGAAGAAGAAATTGCGATTATTGAAAATACATAAACCGCTGACGACATGGCAAATAAGTTGATACAAAAAAATCTAATCAATAATGCCATTTCTGCCTATTATGCAGCGATAGAATTGCATAATAAGCCTAACTTCGGGTATCGATATGAGATAGTATCAATTCTTTTGATAAACGCTTGGGAGTTGATACTCAAGGCCTTTGTGCGTAAGTATATTAAAAGCAAGCAAATCTACAGAAAAAATAAATCTACTGAAAAAAAGGAAACGTTACCTTTAAAGTCAGTTGTTGGCTACTGCAAGGAGTACCTTAATGGGATTGACCCCAACAATTTTTTCAAAGCGACAAGCCACAACATATTGAAAGTGGAAGAGTATAGGGACAATGCGATACACTTCTATAATGAATCCGCAGAACCTGTGTTATTTGCCCTAATAGCAAAAAATGCCTATGATTTTCCTCGCTTTGTGAAGGAATATTTCAACAAAGACATATTCTTGCAAGAAAATGTTCATATTTTGCCAGTTGGCTTTAAGTTGCCATTTAACCCTACAGACTATTTCAAGACCAACTACACCAACCCCTCTAAATCACAAGAGGTTAGAGATTTCGTCAACGGTCTCATTTCTGTTATAGGAGAACTGAAAACTGAAGGTATAGAAGAATCTATCGTTATTGGCTTTAATGTGGCTTTGGAACGCACGAAGCATGTCAAAAACAGTGATTTCATTGCAGAAATTGCTCCTCATGGCGCTGTTACCACTGCCGTACCCATTTCAACAGTAAAACAATTCAGGTTTTCAGGAGAAAAAGGGGCTCAGCCTATGTTTGTTTCCACAGAAGAATTTTACGCATATTATAAATTAACATATCACGACCTATTACATCAATGCAAAGAACGATATAGTGGTTTCATTGCAGACAAAGCCTTTAACGGCCGAATGTCCGAAATGAAAACTAATCCGAAGTACGCTGGGACACTTGGAAAAAACCCTAAAAGCCGATCAAAAATTTCCCCACAATATGGTTATTCCGAGGAATGCTTCGAACATTTAGATCAATTCTATTCTAAGGAGTCTTCAACAACTCCTTGACCTTTGCTTTGATATTCTCGTACGTCGCTGTAAGGCGTCCCTTCGCCGTATTTGTTAGCAGGGCTGTGTGCGCTACAGCATCCCTTACCGGTTTATATTCAACAGCATCCTGTTCCAATCGCTGTTTTTCCTGCTGGTCGGCAATAATAGTCGCCGATAAAAATGCTAATGATTTCATTTCCAAGTAAGAAAAATCATCCGGATTCTGTCTTATATCGAAGGTGATGTTTGCAGCCTGTTTATTTCTACCCTCACGCGCTCTAAAACCATTTTGTGCATTGTGAACTTCATTCTGGGCTGTCGGGCTGGCTGTTAAAGGGATATTCTTATGGCGAATGACGTTTCGTAAAAGATTTTCAGACACGAAACATTCTCCATACGAGGCAAAATTAAATTCGGCATCGGATTGTAAGTCATTAACCCAGCCCTCCACCTTGCTCCTTTCGGAAGAATCTTGAGGTGGAAGGAATTCATCCACAATCGTATTGAAGAGTTCTTTAGACTTTCGTTCTTTGCGAGTAATTCGTTTATTCTCGGAATCCCCCTCCTGTCTTAGCTCAATACGCCATACATCCCACTGCTCTATTATTAACCTGAGCAGTTTTTTAAGTTCATTAAGAAACTCGACGAATTTTGGATCGTCGGAAACAATACCCTCGCGACTACTTGTGAATCTATCGTCTTCGTCGTCCAGTCCATTGTAGTGGATCTGTCCGTACAAGTAGCTTTCAACGACGCTTGTCGTTGGAATGTGCTTGAGTATATCTTTTTCTCTCAATCTACCATTAACATACAAATCAACGCTAACTTTCTCTTCCGAATCTCGGATTTTAAGTTGAGAGGGCTTCTCTACCGAGGCAATAAAACCGCTTATCGGCAGTTCCTCTGCCAGTTGTTTATTCTGCTTCAGGGCAGAATTGTCCAGTAATTTTTGCGTAACGTAATCATCGTTAATCTCATTAATTAACCATAGTAACTGCGTATCATTGGCTAAATCGGATAACTCATCAATAGTAATCGCCCTGTCGTCGAGATGAATGCAGAATGAATTATCGATCAACGAAAATCTGAAATACAGGGCAATCAACTTCCGAATATAATCGATTTTGTTCCTTATTCCTTCATGAATATTTTGAAAATGAATAACCGTACCTTGGGTCATCCCATTCGTCAGAGTTCCAAACAGGGCATGATCAACATCGCCCAAACCATACTGATTAACTTCTAAGTCTTCGTTTATAGCATTGTCGAGGCCAGAATTATCTATGGTTCCTCCCACGAAGTTGGTGTTCGCTGTTTTTGTTATAACCGTGATTGTATCGGCACAGGATAGCAAAGCAAGCTTGCCAATACCTTTTCGACCTATGAAAGGGCGTTTTTTCGATGAGGCTGTTTTACCTTCCTTTCGTTTCGAATAACCGATTTTCAGAAACTTATTCTGAAAATCATCTGCAGTCATCCCGACTCCATCGTCTTTTACGACTAAGGTGTTATTCTCCCTATCAATATAAATCCATACATTATTGGCATCGGCATCCCATGAATTGGAAATTGCTTCACCCAAGACGGTAATAAAACTCCTATACAGGTTGCGCCCCAAATGGTTTAGTACGCTCAGGGAGAAATGGAAGGTAAAGCCGCTACTCATAATCTCTCATGTTTTTGTAGGTGGGACAGTATGCTCTTTCCAATGACACATCCCAAATCCACTGGAACCGCATTACCTATTTGTGTTCCCAACTTCGTCATGGATATATCGCCTTCGTTTTGATAGAATTTGTAATCTTGGGGGAAAGTTTGCAACAAGGCTGCTTCTCTGACAGATAAGGCTCGATCCTGTTCCGGATGCCCAAATCGTCCTGTTCCGAAATTATAAAATTGGGTCGTTATCGTGGGCGAAGGTTCGTTCCAAGACATCCGACCATATACGGATTTATATGTGCCACCGGTTTCTTTGTTATGGCACGGCAGTCTCAATTCTTCATCCCAGTCCATCCATGTGCCGTTCGGCTTCGATGCTTTGATCCGTTTGAGGTTGATATCGGTCAGAGCTGTCGTATAATGTAGTGCATCGTCGGGATTTCTTTGGCCATTATCAAGTCTCGGCAGATCACCGATGGTTTCGTGTGTGGTTTTGTAATTAGACTTATCGTGAGTTTTTTCTATCAAAGCTATCTCGCCGAATCTTGATGCCAACAGGACGAGCCGTCTCCTCTTTTGAGGAATGCCGTAATCGGGGCAATAAACCTTACTGAATGCTACATGATAGCCCTTGCTTTTCAGTAAATCCACAAACTCTTGAAATATCTTTTTATTCGCCAGATTGGGCACGTTCTCCATTGAGACAATCTCCGGGTCAGTTTCTTCTATCAGTCGGGCGAACTCATTTAGCAAGTTCCACTTTTTTCCTCCCTCCTTTTCCTCATCCTTGATTTTATTTGCGTGAGTCGAAAAGGGCTGACAGGGAGCGCATCCGACTAAAACTTTAACGCCTGGTTTATCCCAATATTTGTTAAGAAGTTCTTCTCCTGTTATCGAAGTTATGTCGCCGCCGATAAAGTCAGCTTCGTTATTGCTCTCATATGCGAATCTGCAACTTACATCGGAGTCTATTCCTGCAAGCACAGGGATACCCGATTTCTTCAAACCGTGAGAGAGACCACCTATTCCACAGAATAAGTCAATTGCAGAGATGTTTGTAGACAGGTTCATCTATTTTTATCCAATGTAAATCACACAAATGTACGAAATTATTGTAATCGCAACACATATAACACGATTCATTCCGAAGCGTCTAAGTGTATAATTATCGTGTTCTTATTTTTCTTTTTCTCGCCGGATGGCTTTGACCCCACTTATGCAACTCTTCGGCATCAAAATAGACCTTGCGGCCATCCTTGTGGTGGGGGACTTTTTGGGTGCTGACGAGTTGGTAGATCGCGGCGGTGGAACGATCCAGAATTTTGGCAGCGGTGTTAATATCGATACGGCCATGAACATCGGGTATAGCTTCCGTGGCTGGAGCCGAGCTGACAGGTTTTGGTTTGGCCATTGCTGCCCTCCACGCGGGCATCGTCATGAAGACTTTCACAACGTCATCCTCATAGAACAACGTTTTACGGTCCTCGGAATGGGACACCAAGACTCCCTGCATGGCTAATTCATTCACGGCCTTCGGACGGAGCTTCAACGCACGACACACCTCGTGCATATCCATCGTGGGGCGGTTGGGCGTGACGCTCTTTTGAAGATTGTCGAGTTTCTTTTCGAGGAGGGTCATTCGTTGCACAAGCTCGGGCAGAGCCGTATGATCCGTGCCACCCGAGGTGAGTAACTCCAATATTTTCTCTACTGCTGCGGGCAGATTGTCAAAGGTTAGTTTTTTGGACATATGTTAGTCGATAAATATATCCGAAAAATCCCAAAGATACCCGCCGTCCGAAGTCCGGACGATTTTGTAATACGTGTCGTTATAGGTGCAGTATGACTTGAAAACCTCTCTGTTTTTGGTTTTCGACACGAATTCGGGTAATTTGAACTCAACTCGGTTGAGTCGAGTATATTCCTTTGCCAAGTTGTCTATTGTCCACTTGACGTGTTCAACAGCAGCGGCGTTGGTAAAATGCTTCGATGCTGCCGGTATGGCATCCTTGATAGCACTCCAAACTTCGCCTGCATCGAAATTCTTTTGCAGGTTCGGGATAGCATCCCACTCACTGGTCTCGTGAAAATAGGCCACGATGTGTTTCAAAGTCGCTTCGCGTACTTCATACACACTCTCCTCCTTTTGCCAACTCCAAATATCAGCATTCTGACGACGCTCCTGTGCCTGGGCTTGGGTTTTCTCGACGGCGATGTAGAATTTCATGGAAGAGGCAACCGAGGCTCCGATGTCATTCCATTCCTCCTGACTGATGCGAGGGGAAACGCAAGCAGCCATCGTGAGGCTCATTGTGGTGGCAAAAAGTATTTGCCAAAAGTTTCTCAATTTCATAATCCCAAATACTATTTTATTCCAGTTCCTTTTTGATGAATCCCTCGAGCGTCTTCTTATCCGGCAGCGAAAGGAGGTATTTCGAGACGAACATTTTGTCGTCCATCTTGGCGGTCGTGTATTTCACCAATGCCTCATTTTTGTCAGCACAAAGGATGATTCCGATAGGTGGATTATCGCCTTCGGCCATCATTTCGGCCTCGTAATAATTCAGATAGAGGGTCATCTGACCGGCATCGGCATGGGTGTATTTCCCGATTTTGAGATCGATGAGCACGTGGCATTTGAGGATGCGATGGTAGAAGACCAGGTCGATGTAGTAGTGCGTGTTGTCGAACGTGATACGTTTTTGGCGTGCTTCGAAACAGAACCCTGTCCCCAGTTCCATCAAGAATTTTTGAAGGTGGTTCAAAATGGCCTGCTCCAAATCCGACTCGCTATACTCGCTCTTCTCTTCCAAGCCCAAAAACTCCAGCACCAGCGGGTTGCGGATGATATCCACGCTGTTGGTCGGCTTAAGATTCTTGATTTTGGCAATAACAGCCTCTTTGTTCGTGGAAAGTGTAGTGCGCAGAGCCAAGGAGGTGTCAATGGCCCGCGCCAACTCACGGACACTCCAATTGTTTTTGATGGTCTCGACCTCGTAAAAGAGGCGCTGTAGAGGATCATCAACCCGAATAAGTTCCAGAAAATGAGAATAGCTCAGCTTGGATAGAAGCAACTCGGGTGGCAAATCCGGAGATTCGGCGGACGCTGTCCGCAAAATCGGTAATTGATCGATAAGTATCTCGTTATTCGACTGCTGTAATTTTGCGGACACTGACCGCAAAATTTGCGGGTAACTCATATAGAACAACCTACATGAATGAAGTTCGCGACTCCTCAAGCCCTTGATTCCTTTGGATTTCAGCTTGACCGCGATATCTTCGAGCAACCTCGAGCCATATTCCGCTCTGTCCGCTCCATTCTGCTCATATTCGAGGATGTAGCAACCAATCAGCCAATTTCGAAGTGTCAACGATTGATTGACCGCCTGAACGGCATTAGTCTGCAACACACTATGGGCTTGATAAACGCTTTCTATCAGCTGTTCAAAAGTCGGTTGCTTTATTTTCATATGTCTCGAAAGTATAGTTGCAAAGGTAATAAAATCCATTGTTAGTTACTATCTTTTCCCTATGGACATTATGGAATTTCGCGAATACTGCCTGTCGCTGCCAGAATTGAAAAAATCAAGGAGACCTGACCCACGACTCTTGCTGAGACTCTTGCCGCAGCAAGGGTAATCGTTTCTTGGCCATATGCTATGCCTTATTGGGTGATTTGCGTGGTTTGGATTGGGGTAACTTGTCGATCAATTTCTCTTTCACGACGCGGTAACTCTCCGCCGGATTATACTCTGTACCGGGACGGAGCAGATTGTTCGTATCGTCCAGGAACTCGCCGTTATTGAGTTTGTTATCCATATTGCTCGTGTAGAGCGCGTGCGACGGCTTTTTGCCTTCGTTCTCCATGTATTTCAGAAAACAGTCCATCACATCATCTGCATTCAGCCGATCGTCTTGCAATGCCCGATGCAGATCGAACAGGTCACGTCCTTTGCGGCGCTCGTACAATGCCCTGACTTTCGTGCCAACCAGTTCGTTCAACGGATAGGTAAGAATATCACACTCGCCCGAAAACCATTGGCTCTCAACTTTGAAATGGATCGCCTCGAAAGGCAAGACATTTCGACAGAAACTCATCCTTGTATATCGCCACGAGTGCACGGCAGATGATTAAGTCCTGCTCCACTTGCAAGTCTTCTGCCCACGGTACAGTCTCGCGCCACTCAACAACTGCTGATTCTGGGATCATTCGTCTATTTCTATATATTCGTTAATTAGTATTTTCCACATCTTGTTGAACTCGGATTGTTCACCTAATTGGACATCGGTCTTAAGTGGCATTTTTCTGAACTTGAAACCAGCCTGCTTCACCTTGTCCATGAGTACCTTGGCTTTGGCTCCCTGCTCCAACACCTCATCCAAAATATAGCCAAAACGTTGAATAATCGCAACTGGGAAAAGTCCCAAGAAGTCGGGCGTGAGTTTATCAAAATCCATCTCGTCGACCAACTCGTTCAGAACCGTACACACTCGACTCAGGCCTCCAACCTCCTTTTGATACAGCAGCAAATCAAAAGCCGTGAGCTCCGGACTCGACACCGACACATCGCCTGTTTTGCCCGTTCTTTTCTGCACAAAGGCGTTGGGAATCTCCTTTTTCGACACGAAATTTATCTTCACGCCGTTTTTGAGTTTATCGCGCAGTGTTGTCCCTCCCGCAACGACCGTGAACTCCTGTGGTTGCTGATGAGCGGCCCCATAAAACGCAGCGGCGTTCAGCAGACCGATGTAATAATCCTTTTTCAGATAGGTCATCAGTTGGTCGATATAAACCACCGGCGGCACAATGCCTTTGAGTTCATATTCGATAGGAACGACCACGTAAAAGCCTCTCCATACAGACTGAATTTTACCGGCCTCGACCATTCGCCAAAGCGCGACGCGTTTATTGGCTTGTGTTATAGAGGGAAAATGCGTATCGATATCGTCGAGGGAGAAAGTAACCCTTCCTCTCTTCGGCAAGTCGAGAACCCATTCCCTTATCGTTTGTTCGCTTTTCACCGGCCTCAAATCAACATTTCAATCGCAAAGATATACATAATTTGTAGATTATCGCAAATGAAGTGTTAATTATTGTCGCTCCTTGTCCGAAATTTATGCTATATTTCGGACAAGCCGATTCTGCCGCATGGAGGGTGTTATTGAGAAATCGATTATCTTTGCCGTATGGACATTATGGAATTTCGCGAATACTGCCTGTCGTTGCCGTGCGTGGAGGAGACCACGCCGTTCGATGAGACGACACTCGTCTACAAGGTCGGCGGGAAGATGTTTTGTTATGCCGACATGGTCGATTTCCCGTGGATTGCGGTGAAGTGCGACCCTGACGAGGCGATTGAACTGCGGGAGCGTTATCCGAATCTCGTCACGCCTGCGTATCACGGAAATAAAACGCACTGGAATGGCGTGAGTACGAGTGGCGAATTGCCGGACAGTTTTGTGAAGGAACAACTGCTCAATTCCTACCTGTTGGTCGCCAAAGGCATTACCCCAAAATCGCTGCGGGAGGAGGTGGCTGCGGCGATTGAGAAGAACGGAATACGAATTAGCATCTGATTATCAATGTCTTGTATCGCAAGTTTGTCGCAAATTTGCGTTATTTTTGCGACAAAATAAGGTCTCTACTGAGGTTCTGAAAAACAAATTCGGCGGACATTGTCCGCCGAATTTCGCTATCTCCGCGCTCCGTAACAATAATTCTGGCGCTGCTCATAGTGGCGACGAATGTCGTCGAAGGTTCGAATCTGCGATTCCATATAATTGCCGTTGGGTTTTACATCGAGAAATTGATCCTTGATCCGATAGATTTCGGCATAACTAATAAAAACACGTCCGCCGATGCGGACGTAGCTAATGTAGCCTGAATTGAACCATCTTTCGATGGTACGATAGGTGACGCCAAATACAGCAGCAGCCTGTTTCTTGCTGAGAAGCCTTGAGTTCATCTCCGAAGAGCGTGTTTTGTCGTTTGCTGGATACATAATTGATGAATTTTAAGTTATCCGGCAAAATTACCCGAAGCAATGCACAAAAACCAAGGAGTCGCACAGAAGAATAACCAAGTAACAGCACGGGGTAATAGGTTTGTGCAACTTTGAAGTTGCACTGCAGATTTACTTAGATTTTGTCTTTCCAGAGTGCACTCGATGATTATCTATGGAAAAATCAAAATATTCATGATAAATCCACACATAACTATAACATTACGGCTCTTGGGTAATGTATCACCAGTTTATTAAAAATAACTTTTTACCGCAAACTCAAACTGGTCGATGAAGATGCGCTTGAATGCCGAGAGGTTGTTCTGCTCGTAGAACAATAGCATCGCCTTTTTGTAGTCGATCGAATCGACTGTGCGGAACGAGATCGGGCAGTAATCATTCGCTATCAATTCGGCGTTGCTCACGATGCGCGCCGTACGCTTGTTGCCATCGTTGAAGGGCTGGATGTACGAAATCAGCACGAGAAGCAACAGGGCTTTCTCGAAAACACCCTCGCGCCGATTCACCAATTCGCACACAGATTCCAACGCCTCGCGAATTTGGAATTCGTTATCCAACGGGCGGTAGTTCGTTCCTGTGATGCCGACACTCCGGGTACGGATATTACGATCGACACCCAAATCCTGCACTAAAATTCCGTGAATATTTTCGATTTTCGCCAAGGTCAAAGGTCGCAGGTAGTGGGGATGCACGATGACATAATCGAGTGCTTCTTTGTGGTTGAGCAGCATTTTTGCCTCCTCGAGCGACTTGCCTTTGGCCGTTTCGCGCTCCATCAACAGGCGTTCGGTTTCGAGCAACGAATAGGTATTGCCCTCGATTTGCGACGACTTCCAACTCAAATCGACCGCCAGGCGTTCCATCTCTTTTTTGTACTGTGACGAGGCTAACTTGGATACATTTTGTCGAAATTGTCGTTGCAATGTTTCGAGTTTTTCGCGCTCTTGAGCAGTGAACAGCGGTGCGCCAGCCAACAAGTCGAGCAGATCGAAATTGTAACCTTCGTGGATTTTTCGCTCGTCGATCTCCTTCGCAAAGTAGGTGTTGAGGTCGATAGGGGCAAACATTTCGTAGGTCGGCGAGAGGAAATATCGCGCCCCCTTGTTTTGGCCGTCGACACGAAGTTTGTTTTCGGCAATCAGCCGCCCAAGATCGCGTCGAAGCGTGGCGGATGACACCTCCAACCCAAGCCCCGAGATGATCTCTGAAGAGGAGGTTCCTGGGTGGGTTTTGATGTATTCTACAATGTTTATAGTCCTGTCGCTTCTCATAGTATTCGACGTTTATCGCTCACAAAGATATATAAATATCGCTCAAAATACAACTGTTTTGAGCGATAAATTGTGGAATAATGAGCGAAATACACTCGTGTAACCAGAATTTATAGTCTTACGTCAACTTACGACAAAATCAGGTAACCTAACCGTAACCAACATTGCGAAAATGGTAACCAACAAACGAAGTAATCGGCCACACAGGCCAACGTGATATAGATTTTACCTCCTTCAGGGTTCCCGGGGCACCGCCCCAGCGGGATCACTTCGAGGACGACTTTCGGGTCGTCCTTTTTGGTTAATATCGCCCTTGCAGCTATCTCTGTGGGCGATATTTTGGTTTTCTGAATTTCCACGCTTACGACACGAAAAGTCACCAAAACACGCCCTACAACGGGGGTTTGGTAACCTAACCGTAACCAACTATGGACATTTTCCGACATTGGTTACTCTTTTGTCGCAAGATGACTTGCACGTCCCGAAACACTGTGTTATGTTTGTCGCCGTAAACCACTGTTGCAGAGCGTTGTAGCTCCGTTTTAGAAAGTCGCAGGCGGGTTGTAATAAGTCGTATTTCGGCTGATGATGGAACGATAAAGAGCAGGTAATTTTGTAAAACGTAAGAAGCAAGAATTATGGAATCAGAAAAAAGCACTTTCGCGGTTCTCTTTGTAGCCCAAAAAGGAAAATGCAATGCGGCGGGCAAGGCCCCCGTAATGGCGCGCATCTCGGTCAATGGCGAACGGGTTCACTTGGCCACAAGGGTCTATGTCGATCCCGCCAAATGGCAATCCAAAGAGGGTCGGGTTTTGGGCAAGACCCTGGAAGATAAGGCTGCCAGCGACCAGCTCGATGCCTATCGAACGCGCATCCACAACACCTTCAACGACCTCTTCAAACGGGGCGAGCCGATCACCGCCGAACGGATCAAACGCTCGATCACCTCGCAGACTTCGGAGATCAAACGGCTGCTGCAACTTTTCGATAGCTTCAACGAGGATTACCGAAAATTGGTCGGCATCGAGACGACGCACAAAACCCACTCGCGTTACCTGCTGACCCGTCGGAAATTGGCCGAATTCATTCAGGCTCAATACCGGGTTTCCGACATCTCCCTGACCGAGATCAACCCCAAATTCATTAACGATTTTTACCTCTACCTTCGCACCAGCGAGCCAAGCAACAGCCACAACTACCACATGAAAATGATCCAGCGCGTGCGTACGGTTTATAACGTGGCCAAGGACAATGGCTGGGTGCTGACCGACCCGTTCAGCAGCTTCAAAATCCGCATGGAGGAGACGCATCGCGAGTGCCTGACCGGTGAAGAGTTGGCCCTGCTTCGGGATAAGAAACTCGTTTCCGAGCGCCTTGAGCGGGTGCGGGATATGTTCATTTTCAGCTGCTATACGGGCCTTGCCTACACCGATTTGGAACACCTTCAAAAGAGCGATATCGTGCGCGGCGAGGATGGCAAATTTTGGATCGACCGGGCCCGCATCAAAACGGGCAATGAATTCTCGGTTCCGCTGTTCGATATCCCGTTGGCCATCCTGCAACGCTATGCCAACCGTACCACTTCGGGTAAGCTGCTCGCCATCCCGACCAACCAGAAGGTCAACGATTACCTCAAAGAGATCGCCGCGGTGTGCGGCATCGAAAAACCGCTGACGTTCCATATTGCGCGCCACACTTTTGCCACGACCGTGACCCTCGAGAACGGTGTGCCGATCGAGACCGTGAGCAAGATGCTCGGCCACAATTCCATCAAAACGACACAGATTTACGCTCGCATCACCGCCTCGAAAATCGCCCACGACATGGCGGAGTTGGCCACGAAGCTCAACCCTGCCCCGGCGGTGCAAGCGGCGGTTGGTTGGTAGGCTGAGGTTTACTTATGTTAATCTTCGGCGAAGGGATAGGTCTCCTCGTAAATCTCAGAGAGGCTTTTGCCGTTGTAGAACCAGAATGGTGTCGGAGCGATGTCGTGACTAATCCCTTTCAACCTGCGCGTCAGCGCCGTCAAGGAGTACGTTTCACCCTGATAAGTCACTTTTTTCTCGTCGGAGACAACCGCCTGTTCAGCCTCGTCACCCTGTCCGAAAGTGAGTGTTGAGCCGGTCGGAATACCCATTTCGGTGAAGTTCAGATTGGGCCGTTTTTGCCGCCGCAGGTTCTCGCGCGAGGCCTTGTCTTCGCCCGTCAGGTCGTCGTCGATCTCGCGGTTCACCTGGTCGGTAATCTCCTTCTTATCGAAGATTTTCAAGATTGCGATGGCCTGGGAAGGGCTAATTTTGAAGAATTCGCGACCGGAATGCACCCTGTTCGGAGCGAAGGCCGTATGCAGGGCCTTTTCGATTTCGGAACACTTCGAGGCTTGCACGTAGCAGGCAAAAGCGCACTCGAACGGCACCGGAACGCCTGTACTGAATAGCTCGCGCATCCGCTCGTCGATGCTGTTGCGCGTGGTCATGCCGATCTTCACGATGCCCGGCATCGCCTGATTGGTCAGCACGTAGACAATGCCCAGATTATTGTTATCGCTCTTCATGACAGCAAATGTACGAATTTTTCAATTCCGCACATTCACTACCTTGAACTTTGTTTTCTCAGCAACAAATACGCCGTCAATGCCTCTGCGACACCGAATAGGAAATAGGCGGTGGACATCGGGTTGAACGTGAAAATGTAGAACTGCACGCCGATCCAGGCCATCAATAATACTCCGCACACGATTCCCATGGCCGGGGCATGGCGGTTGAGGCGGGCGAGCATCCACCACCCCACCAGATTCGGGATGCCGTTGATGCACAGCAGTGCCACCCCGGGCCAGATGAAGTTCTGAAAAAACACCTCCGCAAACGGCAATTTCTGAAACAGCGGCAGCATCGGATCCATGCCGAACATCCGTCCGCTGGGGTCGATGAACATCATCGCGGCACCACCCACGGCACCGATGCCGATGAACAGCTCCCAAAAGATGAGCCAGCGGCGGAGGATTTTTTGAGTTTTTTCCATAGATTTTACTTCTTTGAAGCTCGATATTTTGCCAGCAGTTGCACGCAGATGACGGGCGTGCCAAGGCCATATCCTGCCACGGCAATCAACCACAGCAGCTCGCTCCCAACCATCGACCCCGCCAACCCCAATAGGCATAGGCATCCGCTTACCGTTGCGGTGAGCCTCAGTTTTGAAGCCGGCAACGAGGCCGCCGAAAAGAGAAACGCGAGCCCTATAAACAGGCCCCAGGCGAGTGTGTCGAGGGGCGGAAGCCCCGGTGCCGGCACAGAATTCCCGGTCACGGCGGGCCAATGCACGACGGTGGTGATCCCCATCATACAGGTCGCCGAAGCGATGGCGGCAATCTTCCAAGTCGGCTTTTCAGCGAGTTCGAGCAACGAAAGCAGCACCAACCATACCGCGACGGCCGAGAGCACGATCATCGCCTCCCAGCATCGGTACACCCACGCCCATTGCGTGATCGAGTAGCCCATCACCACCCCGAAATAGGCCATGGCGACAACGATTCCCGCCCAGGCGATGAGGGTTTTTGACAATCTTTCCATAGTGAGAACAAAGATACAAATTATTCCTTTATAGTGACTTCGCGGACGACGTTCAGGTCGGTGGAGAGGAGCGATTGGAGCTCGTTGCAGCGGGCGCGTAGGGCGATGTAGCGTAGAAAACGTTTCAGCATGGATGTTGAATGACGTTTTTTTTCACAAGGAAAAATCGTGCTAAAATCAGGATTTACCTCCTTCAAATCCAGATGATGATCGAAATTTCTTTACCCGCCTCCACCTTCTCTTTTTTGCGGATTTCGGCTTTGATGGGAAGCAGGTAGGTGTTGCTTTTCGTATCGAACCAGATGGCGGTGCGCCACTTGCTTTCGCCCACTTTTGCCGTCACTTTCATGCGCCCCCACCCCTCTTCGAGACACTTCAAGTTATCCCGGATTTCGCGTGCCATCGCCTCCGGCATCGCCACAAATAGCCACTCGTACAGCCACGGTGTGGCGGTGAATTCGTATTTGATTCCGTTTTCCATATCGGGGATAAATTTACAATAATTTTCGTTACCTTCACACCATGACTCGCGACACGATAACGCCACAAGATCTATGGGCACGACAGCGGATCGAGCCCTGTGACGTTGATTATGAACGGTGGGAGGAGCGTCGCACGGAACTCGTCCGGGTGGCGGAGGCGTGCCGGATTTGCATCTTCGCAGTAGATGTATATCGGGGTGCGTACGACTATATCTCAGAGAATTTTACCGATCTGTTCGGCATCCGTCCCGAGTCGGTGGAGGAGCTGCTGCACCCCGATGACAGGTCGGCCGTCGCCGACCTGCAAATCCGGCACGCGAAGTTCATCTACAGCCTGCCACCCGAGGAGCGTAACGATTTCCGCACCATCTATCAGATGCGCATGCGCACCGCCAACGGACGATATATCAACGTCGTGAGCCGTCACCAGGTGATCGAGACCGACCGTAGCGGCAAAGCATGGATCGTGATGGGGATGGTGGAACTCGCGCCCGATCAAACGCCCACAGACAAGGTGAAATGCTCGGTACTGAACATCCGAACGGGACAGTTCTTCAACCCCCATGCCGAGTCTCGGGAGTGGACGTTGACGGAACGCGAATTGGAGGTACTGTCGCTCATCGGACAGGGACGTCTGAGCAAGGAGATCGCCGAGCGTCTGGGTGTAAGCAAGCACACGGTCGATAACCACCGCAAAAACATCCTCGTGAAACTGGGTGCGGACAACGCGATCGAGGCGATCAACACGGCACGCGCCGCAGGATTGATCGAATAGCTACAAATGGCTATTCCCGGGGCATGGCGGGCGGTGTAACTTTGTCCCCCTAACCCCTTATCTTACCCTTATGACGACGGAAGAACAATACCTCGATCATGTTTTGACGCGCATCCGTGCGGCCATCGGCAACGCCGACACGACGGTGAAGGAGCGCGTGCAGACCCTCGACGAACAGAAACGATACCTGTGGGAGAGCAAGGATATAGACCCGCACGAGATCCGTTCCGTTCGCGAGAACATCCTCAACATCCACGCCATCGGCGAGAGTGCCATCGCACGCCGCGAGCGCCTCGGCCGCATGCTCGACACCCCCTACTTCGGACGTATCGACTTCAACGGCGAACCGATCTACATCGGCGTGCACACGTTCCACGACTTCGACACACGGACAAACCTCATCTACGACTGGCGCGCGCCCATCGCGAGTATGTATTACGATTATGAGTTGGGTCCTGCGTCGTACACCTCCCCGACAGGTGAAGTCGAGGGCGACATCACGCTCAAACGCCAGTATCGCATCCGGGGCGGACGGATGGAGTATATGCTGGAGAGCTCGGTGACGGTACACGACGACATCCTGCAACGCGAACTGAGTGCGAATGCGGATGACAAGATGCGCAACATCGTCGCCACGATACAACGCGAACAGAACCGCATCATTCGCGATGCCGACGCACCGACACTCATCATTCAGGGTGTCGCCGGATCGGGGAAAACCTCCATCGCACTGCACCGCGTGGCATACCTGCTCTACGCGCACAAGGATACCCTCACGTCGAAGGATATCCTGATCATTTCGCCCAACAAGGTGTTTGCCGACTACATCTCGAACGTGCTGCCGGAACTGGGCGAGGAGAGTGTCCCCGAGACGGGTATGGCGGAGGTGCTGTCGGGCATCGCGGGCGGCAAACAGAAGTACCAGACCTTCTTCGAGCAGGTGGCCGAACTGTCGGAGAAACCGGCAGCGGGATTCACGGAACGTATCGCCTACAAATCGACACTCGAATTCGCGGCGCGTCTCGATGAGTTCATCCTCCATGCCGAGAATACGCTGTTCCGACCCGCGGACGTGAAGATCCGACACATCACCATCCCACACGAGTATATCGGCAACCTGTTCCGACGCTTCCACCGGCTGGCGATACGCGCACGTTTCGAGCCGATGGCCGACATGTTGGCCGACGAACTGGACATCAAGTACCACATCACCCCCACCACTGCTGAACGCAATCAACTCAAACGCGAGCTCCGCGCCATGTTTGCCGAAGGGGCGGGCGATCTGGCACTCTACAAACAGTTTTTCACGTGGATGGGACGTCCCGACATGTTCAAGATGCGCCGTGCCCACACGCTCGAATATGCCGACCTGGCACCACTGGCCTACCTGCGCATCGCGCTGGATGGCATACGTCCCAATGGGCAGGTGCGTCACCTGTTGATCGACGAGATGCAGGACTATTCGCCGGTACAATATCGGGTGATCCAACGCCTGTTTCCGTGCCGCAAGACGCTCCTTGGCGATGCCGGGCAGTCGGTCAACCCCTATGGATCGTCGACTGCTGAGATGATCGGACGGGTCTTTTCGGGTAGTAGGGTGATGAAACTGTGCAAGAGCTACCGTTCGACCTTCGAGATCACCGACTTCGCACAGTGTATCCGCCGCAACGATGAGTTGGAACCTGTCGCACGTCACGGTGAGAAACCACAGGTTTTGGGATTCAAGAATGCGGACGAGGAGGTGGCGGGTATCGTACGGCTGCTCACGGAATTCCGCGAATCGGAATACAAATCGCTCGGTATCGTCTGCAAAACCGAATCACAGGCTGCCGCGCTGCACGAAAAACTGCACTCCCGACTCCCCGACGGGGAGATCGTCCTGCTCACCGACACCAGTTCATCGTTCGCGCACGGGGTGGTCGTCACATCGGCACACATGGCCAAGGGGTTGGAGTTCGACGAGGTGATCGTTCCACATGTCGATGCGGTGAACTACCGCACGGAGATGGATCGGGGCATGCTGTACGTCGCCGCGACACGGGCCATGCACCGACTCACGTTGACCCACGCGGGACGCGTATCGACACTTATAGGGCGATAGGACCGGGCTATGTCGAAAAAAAGAGTACTTTTGTGTGACCGATGCGGAGGCTGTCAGTCATACTCTTTGTGTTGTTATGCGTGTCCCGTCAGGGGTACGCACAATCGTCGTTGGACACAACAGACGAGCAGAAAACGGTCGATATCGAGGAGGTGACCGTCACCGCGCCGCGTATCGACAGGGAGGTCGTTCCGGCACAAGTCCTGGCGGGGGTGGAGTTGCAACGATTGAGTGTCGTATCGGTAGCCGATGCGATCCGTTACTTCTCGGGGGTGCAGATCAAGGATTACGGCGGTATCGGGGGATTGAAAACGGTCAATATACGATCCCTCGGCACGCAACAGGTGGGTGTGTTTTACGACGGAGTGCAGCTGGGCAACGCGCAGAACGGGCAGATCGACCTGGCACGCTTCTCGATGGACAACATGGAGGCGATCTCGATCTACAACGGTCAGAAGAGCCATATTTTTCAATCGGCGCGTGATTTCGCCTCCGCGGGGGCGGTGTATATGCAGTCTCGGCGTCCGGAGTTTTCCGGCAAAAAACGCGACAATTTGCGTCTTGCATTGAAGGGCGGATCGTTCGGCACAGTGAACCCGTCGGTGCTGTGGGAACACCGTTTCAACGACAAACTCGACGCCCAGGTCGGCGCGGAGTATATGTACACGACCGGCAAATATAGATTCCGTTATCGCAAGCAAGACGGTTATGATACCACAGCCATACGTCGCAATGGGGACGTGAGGGCACTGAGGGTAGAGGGCGGCCTGTTCGGACGCCTGCGGAAGGGCGATTGGCGCGCGAAACTCTACTATTATGACTCGGAGCGCGGTTATCCGGGTGCCGTGGTACGTGAGGAGCCCGGGAAGTTCAAGCACGAGGATCGACAGTGGGATCGGAATTTCTTTGCGCAGGGGTCATTGCGGCAATATTTCGGGTGCTACAACCTGATGGTCAACGCCAAGTATGCGTACGACTGGCTGCACTATCGCTCCGACCCGCGTCTGGACGTCACGACGATGTATGTCGACAACCGTTACACACAGCAGGAGGCGTACGTATCGGTGGCGAATGAATTCACGATCTTCCCGTGGTGGCGCGCGAGCCTATCCGGCGATTTCCAGTTCAACACGCTCGATGCCGATCTGGTGGATTTCGTCTACCCGTCTCGTTACAGCATCCTCACTGCGGCGGCGACGGCCTTCGAGTTTCGTCGATTCAGGGCGCAGGCAAGCCTGCTACATACGTACATACACGACGAAACTCGAAGAGTCGTCGCCGCCGCTGACCGGAACAAGTGGACTCCCACGATCATCGCGACCTACAAACCGTTCACCCGTGTGGATCTGAGTTTGCGGGCGTTCTACAAACGGATTTTCCGCCTGCCGACCCTGAACGACCTCTACTACACGTTCATCGGCAACGTGGATCTCGCCCCCGAGTCGTCGACACAGTACAACGTGGGAGCTGTTTACAGCAAGAATTTTCGCGGATGGTTTCGACGGTTGGAGGTGCAGGTGGATGGCTATTTCAACCAGGTGGACGACAAGATCATCGCCATGCCCACATCGAACCAGTTCCGTTGGACGATGCTTAATCTGGGGTATGTGGAGGTGCGTGGCGTAGACACGTCGGTACAGACAGGCTTCCGGTTCGGCAGCGTGGATCTGCACGCACGGCTGAATTACACCTGCCAGAAGGCGCAGGACTTCACCGATCCCTCGGATCCATGGTACGGCGGCCAGATTCCCTATATTCCGTGGCACAGCGGTTCGGCGATCGTCGGGGCTTCGTGGCACGGGTGGGACGCGAATTACAGCTTTATCTACACGGGCGAACGTTACGAGTCACGTGCCAATACGCCCGAAAACCACGCGCAACCGTGGTACACGCATGACATGTCGCTTTCAAAAACGATTCCCCTGAAAAAATCAGAGTTGAGGATTTCAGCCGAAGTGAACAACATCTTCAACCAGCAGTACGAGGTGGTACGGTGCTACCCCATGCCCGGCACGAACTTCCGGATCAAGATCGGTTGGGCACTATAGCTACAACTTCCGGATCATCTCGAACTGACGTCCGGCATGGCGAATGCCACGCGCTTCGAGGAACGCAGCCAGTGCCTCGTCACGCCCCACCTCCGTGTTGATACACTTCACGCCCTCCGCACGGTCCCGCCGCAACGCCTCGCCCAACAAGGTCGTGCCGATACCCCGACGCCTGTGCGATGGCGACACAGCGATCTGTGTGATATCGCCCGACGCAGGTTCAAACACGATGTAACCGACGAGTCGATCGCCGTCGAATGCTCCAAGCAAAACGAAATCATCCAGCGCGCGTTGGATCGCCTCGAAACTGTTCTGCCACGAAGGCTCGAAGTCGAAAAAGTTGCAGGATTTTTGCTCAAAGAGCTGCAGATTTGGCTTCGTCGAAGGGATGAGTCGGGGGGATGTACAAGAGGTACTTCCCCTCGATGAAGAGCAAGTCGAAGTCGAAGATGTAGCTCTTTCAGCGAAAATCCCTCTATAATAGTTGAACTCACGAACTACCTCAAACCCCAACTTGCGATAGACAGATATGGCGGCCGTATTGTGTTGCAGCACCTCCAACAGATACTGTTGCACCCCCGCGGCACGCAGGTGCGGCAGCGACTCCTCGAAGATCCGTGTCGCCAGCCCCGTGCCACGGTAAGCGGGCAACGTGCCGGTACCGGTGTCATAGGCTGTCCGCACACCGCCGAACATACCGACACCATTGAGCGTAAAGGCTGTTATATCACCCGATTCGTTGAGTGTAGCGAACGACAACGCGGGGTCGAAACCACGCCGACGCAGCATCGTCCGAAGTTCCGCCGCCGTGATCTGCACCTCATATTCCGCAAATGCCGCGGCGAAAGCCGCGGCAAGCGTGTCGAAAGGCGTATCGCCCAGGGATCGGATCACGGTTAGTTGTCGATCTCCATCAGACGGAATTGGGTGTCGAATTGGAGCTCCAGACGGTTGCTCAACTCAACCTCCCAATCGTAACGATCGCGATTGATCTTGCGGATCGTCACACCGGGATAGTTCGCGCGCACGTGATCCAGAATGGCATTCGGAACGATCGCCTCAGGCACGACGCCGGTACGGCACTCGACATCTTTCCACTCACCCTTGCCGTTGAACTCCACCGAACTGCCATCGACAAAAACGACATCGTACGTAGTCTCCATCAGATCGCGATCCTTGGTCACGAGCGACACTTTCGCATCGGCAAAATGCGTCGTAAGGAATGTTTGCGCCGTAGCGGGGAGTTGCGATCTGTCGATCGGACGGTTATCCGCACATGCCACGAGCGTGAACAACGTTACAAAAGAGAGTGCTAAAAGTAACTTTTTCATAGTCATAGATTTTAATTATACGTTTCCGGCAAGGTAAGGAATTTATCTCAAAAATACAATATGAGCTGGTATATCACCCGTCGTGACGGACCATCTGCGTATCCCGTCGGGCGTGTAGCAGTGGAGGCGTCCGGGAGTGATGTGATCCACGGCATCGGTGACGAGAATTTCACCCGTATCGGGATTCACAGCCATACCGAACGGCTCCTCGAAGTCGGATTGCGTACCGTCGGTAATAAAATCCAGCGACGGGGCATAGGACGTGTCACCCACCGACACGACCGTATCCGTACGCGGGTCGATCGTGATGAGCTTACCCGCACGTGACGTCACTTCGATATGCCCCGTGGCGTTCAGATGCATCTTGTGGAGGTTTTCGACACCCGTGTCGATCTTCCCGACCTCGGTGAAAGTTTCGAGATCAACCACCGAGACGGTCGTATCGTAGTTCGGGAATCGGTAGCCGCCCGAGTTCGCCACATAGAGCCTGTTCTCAACTATCTGCATCTGTTCGGGCTGGTACCCCACGGGGCACTCGTCGACGATCTGCATCGTCGCGGTGTCTACTTTGTAGACACACCCCAACCTTGCGTTGGGGTCGAGTGCCACGGGGCCTGCATAGGAGCTCACGTACGCAAACCCGTCACGAAACGCAATGTAGCGCGGGTTGGGGATGGAGACGACCCCGATGTGACGTGCATGGAGATCCATCACCTCGACGAAGTGCGAGCAGTTGATCACGGCATAGAGACGGTCGCCATGGATCTGAATGTCGTTACCCACGTCCCCCAACTCGTGTGGCACGTCGGGATTACGCTCCGCAAAGATATTGCGGTGGTACATGCCCGTCGTGTAGTCGAAATAGTCGAGAGACGCCTTGTTGGATCCCATATTGCCTTCGTTCAACAGATAGAATCCTCGAACGGATCCGCTTTCCGCGGGAGTCGTAACCTGAATCCCGGTCGATGGCAGGGTCAGCTCATCGGTACGACAAGCGGCCAAAAACAGTGCTATACTTAGCGCTATAATTATAGACTTCGCACGCCGCATATCTCGGTAGATATTTCGCCGACCCATCCGGCGGTGGAGTGGATACCGGTCTGTATCTTCACAAAATCGACACGTGACACCCCCGTCGCCGCGACATCCAATATCCATTCGTTTTTCACATAGTCACTGCCGAAATTATCCGCATACCCCCACGCGAAGGGCGTCAGCAGCCAGACACCACCCTGTTCCGTGACGTTGGGCGGCAGGAGGCTCCCCGTGAGGGTGTAACTGTCCTCCGCGATCCAGGCGGGGTAATAGTCCTGCGTGTGAAACTCGTTTCGCTCGACCACCCCACTCCCGCCGCGGTTGTCCTCCCAACGGATGGGATTCTCGTCGTCGCCCCTGTGGTACGTCACGGCATAATCCGTTTCGGAAGTCTCGCTGCCGGGCACCTCGATCCATGTGTCGTCCGGTTCACCGTTGCCGTTCGCGTCCTCCATCACGTACATGATCCCGGGCTCGGACGAGTTCTCGAACGCATTGCCGCGGATGGCGATATCTGCACCGTCACGATCGACGACACTTTCGTCGAACCCGATGACGATATATCCGCCCCATCCGCCTAACGACACGATCGAACCGGATTTCAGCCGTTCCGTCACCTCTTCGAGGGTAGGAGTTCCTTTTACGAACTGCCCGGGCGCAGGTCGGTACTCACGTACCGTGAAGCCTGCCGAGGCAGGCTTTTGGATGGCGACAGAGTCTCCATCCACCTGCGCCACGTTGCACGCCGGCAGGAGGAGCAGCGGAAGAACCACTCCCCAAAGATATCGTGATTTCATCACAATATCAATGTCAGGCCATTCATGCAAAAATACGTCGACGTATTGATCCCGAACTCACCCATGTCGGTGGACGCGACGGTAAACTCCACACGACGTGCCTCCGCAATCGGCGTCAGATCGAACCACACCCACTCCGAAACAGGCTTGTCACTGTCCGAAGCGTAGTTGGCCAGGTCGATGGACACCGTTCCGATCGGGCTGTTCGACGCATCGTAACCTGTGGCTGTGAGCGTGTACTTGTCACCCGCCGCGAACGGACGTGCCCCGAACGCGTTACCCTCCGTCATATCCGTATAGGCCGTCGCGCTGTTCGTCACCAACACGCCTTCGAGCGTATATTCGGGATTCGCCAAAGTGAACGATGCCGCCTGAAAATCGGACGTGTAGACATACAGATAGTTTGCCGTCGAACCGCCATTCGCCGCACAGACACTCCTGTCGTTCGTCACCGTGAATCCTCCGAACGAGTACCCGAATCCCCAATCGGAATAGGAGTGATCGAAGGATACGATCCCCTCGTCATCGGTGAAGGTGGTGTCGTAGGTGACGTTCTGTTCCGGCACGACCTCCACGGCACGGTACTCCGTCTGTCCATCGCCCAATAGTGTGTCGAACGACACATCTTTTGCGATCGACTCGTACTTACTTCCCATCCCCTCACAGGTGGTTTGGGTGCAACTAACCTCACACACGGCCGCAACGGCCAACACAGCAAAAAACAATGATTTTTTCATCACATCTATCCCCATTTTCCCGTGGGGGCGGTCTATGTAAGTAAATAAGAGCGTATCGGGATGAGTTTTCTGACTCGTTTCCTCACGGGAAACACACAGTAGCGGGCACTGTTGCCGAATCGCACGGCATTACCTCTCCTGATACGGGTGCAAATGTAGAAAAATTTTTATATATTGGTACAATAATTGAGTGAAAAACCGTCATGCGCAAACTATTACTTTTACTTATACTTTTTTCAACACTATCAGCAAAACTTATGGAAGCAAGCACTCCATCGTACCCCCAACACGTCACCGAATCTCCTGGCGAGAACGCGATTTTTTTGGTCTATACGCTGTCTGAGACCCCTGCCGCACACACTGCGGTGAAGGATCTGTGTGCCGATTGGTCGGGCCTGGTGCGAAGTATCCGCAACCGCTATCCCGAGCTGTCGCCCAATGCCGTCATCGGATTCGGCGCAGAGGCATGGCCACGTCTCTTCCCGGAACAACCCACGCCGCGCGAGTTGAAGGTATTCAACCCCATCGTGGGATCACGATATACCGCTCCCTCGACACCGGGAGATCTGTTTTTCCACATACGTGCCGGCCGCATGAGCGCGTGCTATGAACTCGCGGCGATCGTCGAGGAGCGGTTGCGCGGCACGGTGACACCGGTGGATGAGGTGCATGGATTCCGCTATTTCGACGGGCGTGCCATACTCGGGTTTGTGGACGGCACGGAGAATCCCGACGTGGATGACAATCGCTACCGCCATGCCGTGATCCCCGCATCGGCGGAACCACACTTTGCGGGCGGCAGCTACGCATTCGTGCAGAAGTATATCCACGACATGGCTGCCTGGAATGCCCTTTCGACCGAGGAGCAGGAGCTGGTTATCGGCCGTCGCAAGTTCAACGACCGTGAATTGACCGATGACGTGAAACCCCTCACGGCACACAATGCCGTCACGAATATTCAGGATGAAGAGGGTGAGGATTTAAAGATCGTGCGTGCCAACATGCCCTTCGCGAACACCTCCAAGGGTGAATACGGCACCTACTTCATCGGTTACGCCTCCACATTCACCACCACGCGACGAATGCTAGAAAACATGTTCCTCGGGGATGCGCGTGCCGATGGGCAGACGGACCGACTGCTCGATTTCTCCACCGCCGTCACCGGTACCCTCTTCTTCGTCCCCTCCTACGACCTGCTCTCCGAATTGGGTGAGTAATCCTCCCCGCGCCGGGGTACCGTGCTTATGACAATGGCCGACAGCGCGAACAAACTCTCCACGCATCTTACTGGACTTCTTCGACCAACAACTCTACTACGCTTGCGCTGAGACTTTGGTGTACGACAGACAGCACGCATCCTGACAACATCACTGCCTCCGTCACCTACGCCTTCCCCCTCCGCTGTATGAAGATCTAATGTAGGGCGGAACAAGGAGGGGCGCGAAGCGCCCCGGGGTTTGCCGCCGAAGGCGGCGCTTTTTCTTTCAACCTTTTGATGGCAAAAGGTTGAGCCAAAACCACCCCGAGGCGGGGAAAGCCTT
>DBDB01000057.1 GCA_002293345.1 Alistipes sp. UBA943 | reverse complement strand
GTTCGGCGACCACACAGGGTTCTACTCCGCGGCGGATTTGTACCCGCTGTTCCACGTGACGGCGATCACATGCCGCGAGGGAGCTGTCTATCCCGCCACTTTGGTTGGCATTCCGCCCCAGGAGGATGCCTATATCGCCAAGGCCACGGAGAAGATTTTCCTGACGCCGTTGCGTTTGGCTGTTCAACCGGAGATTGTCGACATGCACCTTCCCATGGTGGGCGTGGCGCATAACCTGGCCATCGTGTCGATCGACAGGCGTTACGACGGACAGGTGCAAAAAGTGGCGCACGGGATCTGGGGTGCGGGTCAGATGATGTTCACGAAATACCTGATTGTTGTCAATTCCGACGTGGATGTACGTGACGCGGGGCAGATATTGTCACTGTTGGGGCGGGCTGATTTTCCGCGTGACCTGATTTTTGGAGAGGGTCCGCTGGATGTATTGGATCATGCGTCTCTGACGCCGTGTTTCGGTGGAAAATTAGCAATTGATCTTTGCACTGAAAGTGCATCATCTTCGGCACTTGGTTCGTTGTGTGGGCGGTCACGTACGTCGAGTACGCTCCCTTCCCCCCAACTTCACAAAGCCCCAAATCTGACGCACTTTGAGCACAAAGATTCACACTCCCTACCCTCTAATATCCGTTTTTTACTGGACGACGGGTCTGAGGAGCTGCCGTTCGAGAGGCAGTTGTGGTTGGCGTTGGCGAACAGCGACCCCGGACGCGACGCGACGGTAGAGGATGGTGTGTTGGTGATTGACGGCCGCACGAAACCGGGCTACCCACGTCCCACCGTGATGGATGCCGCCACGAAACAACGGGTCGATCAGTTTTGTTTAACCTCCACCAATCCGCGTGAGCCGGATTGAAAAAAATCAGGTGAAGTAGCTCACCCGAATTCCGCAAAACTATAAGTAAAACCTTATAGAATTTTTGAAAACTATAGGTAAAACTTATAGTTTTCCGCAAAAAGGGAGATAAAAATTATTACCTTTGCGCTGTTTGGTCGCGACTTTGCCTTTTCATAAAACTTCAGATTTTTTCAAACAACCATCTAAGTTCGCACCAAGTTTGCTTTATATCAAGGCAGGCTTGGGCGTGGACTGCTTGATGGTAGGGGGTCTGAAGTCCCTGTAAAGGCGAGTGGTTCCACGTCCATTTTTAAATATGGGACGTGACTACTAACCGAATCAACATTTTTTCGTCTGGCAACCGAAGGGCCCTGTGGGGGCTCTTGGTGATGGGTGTGCTTTTTGGGGCAGTGGTGTACTTTTCCGTGTCACGGAACGATGAGGCACCTCAATCCTCTGTGACAGAGAATATTGCCGTTACGACCGACTCGTTACGGGAGTTCGATCCCAACACGGTCGACTTCAAGACCCTTCGTGCGATGGGTGTCGAGGCACGTGTCGCAACGAGCCTGTTGAAGTACCGTGCCGCGGGTAAGGTGTACCGCATCCCGGAGGACGTAGCGACGTGTTACGGCATGACTGATTCGGTCTATTTCGCCCTCGAACCCTACATCCGGATTTCACCTGAGTATCGGATTACGCGACCTGACCGACCTGCCTCCACCGGGCGCGCGCGAGTCTCGCGCAGCGAGCCTCCGAGAGACAGCTCGGCTGTCTCTACGGGACTTCGTCCCGCGGCGCGCGCCACGGCAACGGAGCCCGAGATGACATACACACGCAAGCAGCCGAGGACGGAGCCGTTAGAGTTGAACGGAGCTGATTCTACCGCCCTGAGGAGCGTGTACGGTATCGGTGAGAAGAGTGTGGTGGCGATTCTGAAGTATCGGAAGCGGCNNCGGCTTGGCGGGTTCCACAGTGTGGACCAGCTTTTGGAGATTCCGCAAGTCACGGACGAAAATTTCCAACGAATTGAACCACAAATTTGGGTGGATAGTTGTAAAGTAAAGAAAATTTTTATTAACTTTGCCCCTCAGGAGGAGCTATATGGACACCCCTACCTCCCGCCTCCGGTGCTGGAAAAGGTGCTGAGATACAGGGAGAAAAGAGGGGCGAAAAGCGCTAAGAGGGGTCTGCAGGGTGGTTTCGCGTCTGTGGATGATTTGGTGGAGCAGAAAATATTGACACGCGGGATCGCTGAGCGATTGGCTCCCTACCTGGATTTTGGATTGAAAGAATAGAGATAAAAAAAATTAACAAGGAGAACGATATGATTATCATGCCCGTGAAAGAGGGGGAGAACATCGAGAAAGCCCTCAAGAAATTCAAACGNNTTGCGCCGTCGTCAGTACTTCACGAAGCCGTCGGTGGTGAATCGCAAAGCGAAACAGCACGCGATCTACGTGGAGAAGACCTACGGAGACAAGGAGTAGTCCGATGAAAAAAATCCTCATTGCGGTATTGCTGTTGGTGTGCGGAGTCACGTCGAGCGTATCCGCGCAGTCGTTGTACCCCGACCAATTTCGGTTTCAGGGATACGTCGCCACGTCGGAAGGTACCGAATCTGTCGGTACGAGTTACGTGGCCCTGACCTACACGACGCAAAAACTCTCCCTCAAAATTTTTGATCGTGAACACTCCCATTTCGAGGGTGCCATCATGCACCGCGAACGTGGTTTCTGCTCCGATTATTACGCCTCGGACGACCCGATGACGATGGGTTGGATGCTGCAACGATTCATTCTCTCCGGAGGGCTTAGCCGCGGCAGTGATGATGAGATCCCGATGGTATTCGAGGTGGACGTTATCTATCAGGACAGCGTGTCGATGGAGAGCGGCGAGTCACCCGTTATGGTGATCCTCACAGCAGGTGGATATGAGTTGCGTACGATGACCTTCATCGCCCGCGAAACGACACAGCAGTAAGGATCGCAAGGAGGGCGGAGCAAGGGGGATAGAGTAAGAGGTGGAGCAAGGAGGGGGCCAGACGTGGCGCGCGCCGCGGCCCGCAG
>DBDB01000081.1:18987-30248 GCA_002293345.1 Alistipes sp. UBA943 | reverse complement strand
GGTATACGTCGTACTCGTGGCGCCGGCACTGAAATGGAACCCTCGCGCATTCGTCGTAGACGAAGCCGAGAGCATCCAATAGCCTCCGTTGGAAGTCTGATTGCGCAGCTGACCACTGGAGTTGTTACGGTTCCCCGGCGCGGGGAGGAGAAGGTTATTTGATTTCTATACCGTCGAAAAATTCTTTCAGCGTGACCCCGAAATAGTCGCAGAGGAGGTAAATGGTGGTGATCGTCACGTTTGTTTTACCCATTTCGAGAATACTTATCGGATAGTCGGTGTCGATTAGGACCAACTCCTGGGAAATCCCCTTAGCCTTCCGAATCTCCTTAAATCGCTCTGCCACAGCCTTTGTTACCTTCGGCTCGCTCCTTTTCATCTGACCCATAGTTCAAAAAACGTCTTTTTTTCTTTAATAAATCCCTAAGAAAACTTAGGTATTTCAAAATTTTGTTTATCTTTGCAGCAGCTACGATAAGTTGAGGTATCGTGGTCGAGCGAGAGGTTGCGCTTAATTCCCATCCCTCTCGCTCTTTTTTGTTTTGTTGTTCGTGAAAAAAATGTTACATTTGTGCCAATGAAATCGTGGCAACACATAGTGCAAACGTGGAGCGATAGCGCGCATGGGGTAACTGTTTAGTTACCCCATTTTTTCATATATATGGCAAACATACTCAACATACCCGGTGGCTTAGTCGATGTACATGTGCATCTGCGCGAACCCGGATTTTCGGCCAAAGAGACCATCACTACGGGTACCCGTGCCGCTGCGGCGGGAGGTTACACGACTGTATGTGCGATGCCGAACCTCAACCCCGCTCCCGATACGTTGGAGCATCTACAGCAGCAATTGGACCTCATCGAACGTGACGCTGTGGTGCGTGTGCTGCCTTATGGGACGATCACGATGGGGCAGAAAGGGAGTGGTGAGTTGGTCGATTTTATGGCATTGGCACCCCATGTGGCGGCATTTTCGGACGATGGGCGCGGCGTGCAGACGGAAGAATTGATGCGCGAGGCGATGCGGCGTGTGAAGGCCATCGACGGGCTGATCGTGGCACATTGCGAGGACGAGACGTTGCTGCGGGGAGGATATATCCATGACGGAGAGTGGTGTAAGTCGCACGGACACAAGGGAATATGCTCCGAGAGCGAGTGGGTGCAGGTGGAACGAGACCTGAGGCTCGTCGAGGAGACGGGATGCCGGTATCATGTGTGTCACGTGTCGACCAGGGAGAGCGTGGAGTTGATACGTCGCGCGAAGCGAAAGGGACTTCCCGTAACGGCCGAAACGGCACCGCACTACCTGCTCCTGACGGATGAAGATTTGCTTGACGAGGGGCGTTTCAAGATGAACCCACCGTTACGGAGCAAGGAGGATCGACAGGCACTGATAGAGGGGATTTTGGACGGTACGATCGAGGTGATCGCGACGGATCATGCTCCCCACACGATGGAGGAAAAATCGCGTGGATTGGCCGGGAGTGCGTTCGGTATCGTGGGTCTCGAAACGGCGTTCCCGTTGCTGTACACATACCTGGTGAAACGGGGGGTGATTTCGCTCGAAAAGTTGCTCGAGGTGATGTCCGTCAATCCGCGGCGGATATTCAGGATCGGGGCCGCCGCCTCCGCACCTACGGTATCTCTCTCCGAGATACCTTCGGACGCTCCGGCACCGGCCCGTGACTGGACTGAAATAGATTTGGACGCAGAATACGAGATCGATCCGGATAAATTCCTGTCGAAAGGGAGGAGTACGCCCTTCTCGGGATGGAAAGTGAGTGGGAAAGTGATAAAAACCGTGGTGAACGGAAAAACAGTATATGCCCCGCCCAAGCTACCGCCTTCGGCGGAGCACCCCCGCGGGGCTAATAAAGAATAGATATGAGAGAAAAAGACAAGAAGCTCGTCCTTGAATCGGGACGCGAGTTCTATGGTTACGGGTTCGGGGCCGACAAGGAGGTGGTGAACGAATTGGTGTGCAACACGGCGATGATCGGCTATCAGGAGATTCTTTCCGACCCGTCGTACACGGATCAGATGGTGGTGATGACCTACCCGTTGATCGGTAATTACGGCATCACGGATGAGGATTTCGAGACGCGTTACCCGACCCTGGGCGGCATGGTGGTACGGGAGTATAACGACCTGCCGAGTAACTTTCGTTACACGAAAACCCTTGGCGAGGTGTGTGAGGAGTATGGCATTCCGGGTATTTCGGGCATCGACACGCGTGAGTTAACACGCCTGTTGCGGGACGAGAATGGTTGCCAACGTGCCATCATTACCGATGTTGAAACTCCGGTCGAGGAAGCTGTGAAGCGTATCAAGGAGACACCGCGACGTACGGATGCGGTGCAGCGGGTGAGTTGCAAAAAACGGTGGTTCTCCCGCACGGCACATCACAAGTATGACGTCGTGGCGTTGGACTGCGGCATCAAGCACAACATTATTCGCCAACTCAATGCCCGTGGATGCAACGTGACGGTGGTGCCGTACGATACGACTGCCGAGGAGATACTGGCGTTCCGTCCGGATGGACTGTTCCTCTCGAACGGGCCCGGCGATCCGAAGGATATTCGGGGTGTGGTCGACGCGGTGAAGCAGTTGCGCGGCAAGCTGCCGATGTTCGGAATATGTCTCGGTGCGCAGGTGATCGCACAGGTGTACGGCGCCAAAACCTACAAACTCGGTTTCGGGCATCGCGGTGCAAACCATCCGGTGAGGAACCTCGAAACGGGACGCATCGAGATCACGAGTCAAAACCACAGCTATGCGATCGAACGCGACACGTTGCAGGGCACGGGCCTGACGTTGACGCACGAGAATCTGCTGGACGATACGCCCGAAGGCGTGGAGTGTAAGGCGGACAAGGTGTTCTGTGTGCAGTACCATCCCGAGAGTGCGCCGGGGCCGCAGGACAGTTTGTATTTGTTCGATAAATTTGTCGATTTTATGAGAGGGGAGGAGAGTCATGCCTAAAAGAAAAGATATCAAGAAAGTGATGGTGATCGGGTCGGGCCCGATCGTGATCGGTCAGGCCGCGGAGTTCGACTATGCCGGTACGCAGGCGTGTCTGGCGTTGAAGGAGGAGGGGTACGAGGTCGTACTCGTGAATTCCAACCCCGCGACGATCCAAACCGATACGCAGATCGCCGATAAGGTGTACATGGAACCCCTGACGCTCGAGTATGTGGCGAAGATCGTGCGGTTCGAGCGTCCGGATGCCATCGTGCCCGGACTGGGCGGTCAAACGGGACTCAACCTGGCCGTGCAACTCGCCAAAAAAGGTGTCCTCGAAGAGTGTCAGGTGGAGATTCTCGGCACGTCGTTCGAGAGTATCGAGATGGCCGAAGATCGCGAACTCTTTAAAAAACTGTGTCAATCCATCGGGGAGCCCGTGCTGCCATCCATGATCGCCAACTCCATCGACGAGGCCGCCGCCGGAGCCGATGAAATCGGCTATCCGGTCGTGTTACGACCGGCGTTCACCCTCGGGGGAACAGGCGGCGGCTTCGCCGATACGGAAGAGCAACTGCGTGAAATGATGCGGTTGGCCTTGGCACTGTCGCCCGTGCATCAGGTGTTGATCGAAAAGAGTATCAAGGGGTACAAGGAGATCGAATACGAAGTGATCCGCGACTCGAACGACACCGCCATCGCCGTCTGCAATATGGAGAATATCGACCCTGTGGGTGTGCATACGGGTGATTCGATCGTCGTGGCGCCCAGCCAGACGCTCACCAACAAGGAGTACCAGCTCCTGCGCGACAGTGCGTTGAAGTTGATCCGTGCCCTGAAGATAGAAGGGGGCTGCAACGTGCAGTTCGCCCTCGATCCGCTGTCGTTCAATTACTACCTGATCGAGGTGAATCCCCGCGTGTCGCGTTCGTCCGCTCTCGCGTCCAAAGCCACGGGTTACCCCATCGCACGTGTGAGTGCCAAGATCGCCGTCGGGATGACACTCGACGAGATCCGTATCGCCAACACCCCTGCCGCGTTCGAGCCCGCATTGGACTATGTCGTGACCAAAATCGCACGATTCCCGTTCGACAAGTTTACCGATGCGTCCAACAAACTCGGCACCCAAATGAAGGCCACCGGGGAGGTGATGGCCATAGGCCGTACGATGGAGGAGAGCCTCCTCAAGGCCGTACGGTCGTTGGAGACGGGCGTGTGCCACATCTACCACAAGAAGTTCGACGACTGGTCGGTCGATAGATTGCTCGCCTATATCCATGAAGGTACCGATGACCGTCTCTACGCGATCGCACAGCTGATCCGCGCCGGAGTGGAACTGTCGTTGATTTACGACAGCACCAAAATCGACATGTTCTTCCTCGATAAGATCCGTCATATCGTCGGGTTCGAACCCGTGATCGCGTCGCATCCCCGTGATATCGAAACCCTCCGCGAAGCGAAACGAATGGGATTTTCGGACAAATATATCGGTTCGCTGTGGGGAATGAACGAGGCCGAAATGTATGCCCTCCGGAAGGAACACGCCATTTTCCCGGTCTACAAGATGATCGACACGTGTGCCGCGGAATTCCCGTCGTACGTGCCCTATTTCTACTCCACGTACGAGACCGAAAACGAATCCGTGCATAGCGACAAGGAGAAGATCATCGTGTTAGGTTCCGGACCCATACGCATCGGGCAGGGTGTGGAGTTCGATTACTCGACCGTGCATGCCATCTGGTCCATCCGTGAGGCCGGTTACGAGGCGATCATCATCAATAACAATCCCGAAACCGTATCGACCGACTACACGACCAGCGACAAGCTCTATTTCGAGCCCCTGACGGTGGAGGATGTGATGAACGTGTTGCACCTCGAAAAGCCCAAGGGTGTGATCGTGACACTCGGCGGACAGACCGCCATCAACCTCGCCGAACCCCTTCACGAGTTGGGTGTGCCGATCATCGGCACAGATGTCGAGGCGATCTGTAACGCCGAAGACAGGGGTATGTTCGAGAAGATCATGACCGAATTAGGGATTCCGCAACCCCAGGCCGAGGCTGTAACCACGATCGAACAGGGAGTCGCGGCGGCGGCACGGATCGGGTATCCCGTGTTGGTACGTCCGAGTTTCGTGTTGGGCGGCCGCGCGATGCAGATCGTCGCCAACGAAGAGCGGCTGAGACACTACTTACAAACGGCTGTGGAGGTGAATGCGAAGAGTCCCGTGTTGGTCGATCGGTATATCATGGGCAAGGAGTTGGAGGTGGATGCCATCTGTGACGGTACGGACGTGTTCATCCCCGGTATCATGGAGCATGTCGAGAAGACCGGTATCCACTCCGGCGACTCAATCAGCGTTTACCCGACGTTCAGTGTAAGTGACGCCGTGAAGCAGAAAATTGTCGATTATACGGTGAAGCTCGGTCTGCGTATCGGTATCGTCGGGCTGTACAATATTCAGTTCATTCTGGACGGCAACGAGGATGTGTATGTGATCGAGGTGAATCCACGTTCGTCGCGCACCGTGCCGTTTCTGTCGAAAGCTACGGGAGTGCCGATGGCCGATATCGCCACGCGAGTCATTCTGGGCCAAAGCCTCCGTTCGCAGGGCATCACAGAGACCTATAAGGAGACCAAGACCCGTTGGTTCGTCAAGGCACCGGCATTCTCGTTCGCCAAGATCCGTGGCATGGAGGCGTACCTCTCTCCCGAGATGAAATCCACCGGTGAGGCGATCGGCTATGACGGTAAATTGACACGTGCCCTGTACAAGGCGCTCCAATCGACCGGCATGACGGTGTCGAATTACGGTACGATCTTCCTCACGATCGCCGATAGGGACAAGGAGCGGTCGCTGCCGTTGGTGAAACGTTTCTACGACCTCGGGTTCAATATCGAGGCGACGAAAGGCACGGCGGAGTTCCTACGGCGTCACGGTATCCGTACCCGCACGCGTCGGAAGTTGAGCGAGGGCAGCACGGAGATCATCGACTCGTTGCGTCAGGGACACGTTAGCTACGTGATCAACACGAGCGACATAGATCAGCAGGATAACAGTGTGGACGGGTATCAGATCCGTCGTGCGGCGGTGGAGAACAACGTGACGATATTCACGGCCCTCGAAACGGTGCAGGTACTGCTCGATGTTTTGGAAGAGATTACTTTGGGTGTATCAACAATCGATAATTTGCGATGAAAATGCATTATCTTTGGCACTTTGCTCGTCGTCTTCGACAGTCATGTACGTTTGAGTACACTCCTGTTTCGCCGACTTCTCAAAGCCCCAAATCTAACGCATTTTGATCACAAATTGATTTTTATGGAATATAGAATTCTTGAAAACATTCCCCTGACGGACTCCGTTTTTCGGATGGTGCTCGAAGGTGATACGTCGAAAATTACGCGTCCGGGACAGTTCGTGAATGTGTCTGTGCCGGGGTATTTCCTGCGTCGACCGATATCCGTTTGCGATTGGGATGACACCACGTTGACACTTATCTATAAAGTTGTGGGTGACGGTACGGAAGCGATGAGCCGCATGCAGCCGGGCGACGAAGTGGATCTGTTAACGGGTCTCGGGAATGGTTTCGATGTGACGGTCGAAGCGAAACACCCGCTTGTCGTGGGAGGTGGCGTGGGGGTGCCGCCACTGTACAGATTGACGAAAGAGTTGTTGAAAGCAGGCAAACGTCCCACCGTGATGTTGGGATTCAATACGGTCGACGAAGTGTTCTACGCGAAAGAGTTCGACGCGTTGGGTGTGGGGATGATCGTCGTCACGAGTGGTTACGTCACGGACCGGCTGCCGTCAGGCTACGACTACGTCTATGCCTGCGGCCCGCTGCCTATGCTGCGGGCCCTGGCCGACAGGATCGGCACGGCAGCCGGGCAATTTTCGTTCGAGGAGCGTATGGGATGTGGATTCGGTGCCTGCATGGGGTGCTCGTGCCAAACGAAAAGCGGCGATAAACGCATCAGTAAGCGTATCTGCAAAGAAGGACCGGTATTCAAAACGGAGGAGATATTATGGGAAACATGTCGATAGATATGCGTGTCGTGTTGAGCGGTTGGGAACTGGACAATCCGGTGATCCCCGCCAGTGGGGTGTATGGATACGGGTGTGAGTATTTGGACTACTACGATCCCAATATTCTCGGAACATTCTCGTTCAAGGGTACCACCAAAGAACCGCGATTCGGGAATTCCACGCCGCGTATCGCCGAGTGCCGTGCGGGCATGATCAACTCCGTGGGGCTCCAAAACCCAGGGGTCGACAAAGTTGTCTCGGAGGAGTTGCCGCGGCTGAAAACATTCTTCCACAAACCCGTGATCGCCAATATCAGCGGATTTTCCGTCGAGGAGTATGTGTACTGTGCCGAACGGTTGACGCACGAGAAGCAGGTGGGAATTCTGGAAGTGAACGTGAGTTGTCCCAATGTGCATTGCGGGGGGATGAGTTTCGGCGTCACTCCGGAAGGGGCTGCCGAGGTGACACGTGCCGTGAAGGCGGTCGCAACGAAACCCGTGTACATCAAACTGTCGCCCAATGTGACCGATATCGTGGCCATAGCACGTGCGTGTGAAGATGCCGGGGCCGACGGGATATGCCTCATCAATACCCTTCTCGGGATGCGTATTGACGTGAAGACGCGTAAACCGATAGTAGCCAACACGATGGGTGGATTTTCCGGACCCGCGATATTCCCGGTCGCCGTGCGGATGGTGTACCAGGTGGCACAGGCATGCAAAATTCCCGTGATGGGATGCGGCGGTGTCGAAACGGCTCGCGACGTGATCGAGATGATGATGGCCGGTGCCACGGCTGTACAGGTGGGGACCGCTAACCTGACGAACCCTTACGCCTGCAAGGAGATTATCGACCACCTTCCCCTCGAGATGCAAAAACTCGGCATCACGAAATTGTCCGAAATTATTGGTGTTGTGAAGTGATTTTGTTCCGCGTGAAATACATACGGATCTTGAATATGCCGGTGTCGGTGTCGAACGAATTCAGATCGAAAAGTGTCAGGCGATGATCGGCATTGAACTGAACGAGGAAATAATCGGGTTTGTCGCCACGATAGATCACTAAAAAACCGGTTTTGGAAAAATAGAGATATTTCGATGATGACGGATCGCCGGCGAGTTCCTCCGTCATCAGGCCGTCTCGTTGAAACTCCCAGGTGAATGCTCCTTTTTTGGCGCGAAAAGCGGTTCGTCGGTCGGGTTTCGGTGTCCAGCACAATCGTGTCAGGTACCACTTGCCTACAAGTTGTTTCATAAAAAATGGGCGCAGATTAAGCTCTTCGCACCCAGGTTCTTGACTACCCTCGCTCGGCAAGCTGTCTACGCCCAAGCGTGCCCAACCCCAGGATAGGATTGGAACACCACTTGAACGAACAACTTCTATACCGAGCGAAACCTCTTTCGAGGGTCAAGATTCGGGAGCGATAAAGACTGTTGTTAGTTAATAATAACTGTTATTTTTATACGGTTCGTTTGTTTTTTAAGTTTGATGCAAATGTAAGAAAAAAACGTTACTTTTACGGGAGAAAATTAATACCATGAAAAAAGACGTCATTATAGCGTGCGATTTCGACTGTGCGGGACAGACTTTACGGTTCCTGGATATGTTTCGTGACGAGCCGCGTAAACCGTTCGTGAAGATCGGCATGGAACTTTACTATGCCGAGGGACCCGATATTGTGCGTGCCGTCAAGGAGCGCGGGCACGGGGTGTTTCTCGATCTGAAACTGCACGATATCCCGACCACCGTGAAGAAGGCGATGGCGGTACTGTCGCGATTGGAGGTGGATATGTGTAACGTCCATGCGGCCGGGACCATCGAGATGATGAAGGCCGCGAAAGAGGGGTTGACACGTGCGGATGGGACGCGCCCGCTGTTGATCGCCGTGACGCAACTCACCTCCACCAGCGAGGAACGTATGCATAGCGACCTGATGATTCAGGGGACATTAAACGACGTGGTGGTGCACTATGCACGCAATGCGGCCGAGGCGGGACTGGATGGAGTGGTGTGTTCGCCGTTGGAATCGGGAATTATTCACGACGCGTGCGGAAAAAATTTCCTGACCATTACGCCTGGCGTGCGATTTGCAGAGGGAGAGGTAGCCGATCAGGTTCGCGTCACTACCCCCGCACGTGCACGCGAATTGGGTTCGGACTACATTGTCGTGGGACGGCCTATCACGGCGGCGCCGGACCCCGTGGAAGCGTATCGCCGCTGTGTATCGGAATTCTTAAAGTAGAGAGCTATGAAAGAGGTGAAGATGTTCTACCAGCCGCAATGCCCGCATTCGATTTTGGCATTGAAATGTTTGAAGGAGTTGCAGTCGAAGGAGCCATACTCGAAGGTGCATGTGGAGTTGGTCGACGAGCTCGCGAAACCCGACTATGCCGATAAGTTTGACTATTTTTACGTCCCGACGTTCTACGTGGATGGCAAAAAAGTGCATGAAGGTCACTGCGAGATGGTGGATGTGGAGAAGGTGCTCAAAAAAGCGATCGAATAAAATAACCCGACCCAAACATATGGAGAAAGAGATAGCGAAGAGTTTATTGAAGATCGGTGCGGTATTTTTGCGTCCGGAGGAACCATTCACGTGGGCGAGCGGCATCAAGAGCCCTATCTATTGCGACAACCGGTTGATCCTTACCGCACCTGAGGTACGTGCGTCGGTCGAGGCGGCGATCGCGAACACCGTGAAACGGGAGTTTCACGGTGTGGAGGTGCTGATGGGCACCTCCACGGCGGGCATAGCCCACGCCGCGATCGCCGCGTCGATACTGAACCTGCCGATGGGATACGTGCGTGGCAGCGAGAAGGCACACGGACGCGGCAATCAGATCGAAGGACGTTTGGAACGGGGGCAAAAAGTGGTCGTCATTGAGGATCTGATCTCGACGGGCGGCAGTGTGATCGAGGTGGTGGAGGCGTTGCGGGGTGCCGGTGCCGAGGTGATGGGTATCGTGAGTATCTTCACGTATGGCATGAAAAAGGGCCTGGGCCGTCTCGCGGCGGCCGGTGTGCGGAACGTGAGTCTGTCGAATCTGGATGTGCTGGCGGATGTGGCGGTGACCGAAGGGTACATTACGCCGCAACAAAAAACAGAGTTGATCGAATTTCGTAACAATCTCTGATATGCGCCACTTTATCGACCCGACGGACTTCACGGTGGCTGAAACGGATGCGTTAATTCGTCTGGCGGAGCAGATCATTGCCTCGCCGCGGGAGTATGCCGAGGTGATGCGTGGCAAGAAGTTGGCCACGCTATTCTATGAGCCCAGCACCCGCACGCGGTTGAGTTTTGAGGCTGCGATGATGGAGTTGGGGGGTGGCGTGTTGGGATTTTCGGATGCCGGGTCGTCGTCCGTCACGAAGGGTGAAACGGTGGCCGATACGGCACGTGTGGTGAGTTGCTTTGCGGACGTGATCGCAATGCGTCACCCGATGGCCGGAGCCCCTGCCGAAGCGTCGCGATATGCCTCTGTGCCGGTAATCAATGCCGGTGACGGGAGCCACAGCCATCCCACCCAGACGCTCACCGATATGCTGACAATCCATCGCGAGAAAGGTCGTCTGAGTGGCCTGACGGTAGGATTCTGTGGCGATTTGAAGTATGGACGCACCGTGCATTCACTCATCAAAGCCCTCTCGCGATACCCCGATAACAAATTCGTGCTGATCAGTCCGGAACAGCTCAAACTCCCCGCCGAATACCGGCAGTCGAACAGCATCGAAACCACCTCTCTCGAAGAGGCATTGCCATCGCTCGACGTGCTCTACATGACACGCGTGCAGCGCGAACGTTTCGAGGATATGGTCGAATACGAGTTGGTGAAGGACGGTTTTGTGCTCGACGCCGCGAAAATGCACGCCGCGAAACAAGACATGATCGTCCTCCATCCCCTGCCTCGTGTCAACGAGATCGCCACGGATGTCGATGCAGATCCACGTGCCGCCTATTTCCGTCAGGTGCGCAACGGGAAATACATTCGCATGGCGCTGATCCTTTCTTTGCTGTCTATGTGACAGTTTTTCAAAAACCGTTTTCTTTTTTTAAACCGCCGCTTTTACTTCCCTAAAGACCCCACTGTCGCTTTCTTAGAAGAAAGCTCCGCAAAGAATTTCGGGAAGTACTTTGTACTTCCATTATGTGCGCTCCAACAAATCTCTGCTGACTACGTCAGTTTCCGGTTAAAAACAAAATGACCACGTCCCAAGTAAACTTGGCGTGGCCTTTTTGCTTTCAGCCGGATCCCTTCGGGATCTGAGA
>DBDB01000081.1:0-18873 GCA_002293345.1 Alistipes sp. UBA943 | reverse complement strand
CTTTTCACCAAAAAGCGGCGGTTGGGTCCTGGGGAAGGAAAAGCGAAGGTCTTCAAAAAGAAAAGATTGTCTTTGCAGGAGTAAAATTTTTTGTGTACTTTTATGCTTTGAAATAGAGCAGATGAAAGTAGGCGTAATTATGGGTTCGGTGAGCGACTGGGAGACCATGTCGGGCGCCGTTTCGGCGTTAGAGGAGTTCGGTGTCGAGTATGAAAAACGGGTTGTGAGTGCACACCGCACACCCGGATTGCTGTTTGAATATGCACGTACGGCTGCCGAGAGAGGCATAGGGGTGATCATTGCCGGTGCCGGTGGGGCGGCACATTTGCCGGGTATGGTGGCCAGTATGACGGTACTTCCCGTGATTGGGGTGCCCGTGCAGTCCAAGGCGTTGAACGGTCTGGATTCGTTGCTCTCTATCGTGCAGATGCCGGCGGGGGTACCTGTGGCGACTGTGGCGATCGGCGGGGCACGCAACGCGGGACTGTTGGCGGTGTCGATCCTGGCACTGGGCGACAGGGAACTGACCAAGAAACTGGCCAAATTTCGCGAGGATCAAACGCGTAACGTGTTGGAGGCGAAACTGTGAAGGGGGACGAGGGTGTGAAGGAGGACGGTGCAGTGGGGACAGTGAAAACCATCGGCATTATCGGTGCGGGGCAGTTGGGGCTGATGCTCACGGAGGCTGCGCATGAGTTGGATGCACGGACGATCTGTCTGGATCCCGATCCGGAGGCACCGGCGTTCGCGGTGAGCGACGGGCGTATTGTGGCACGGTATGACGATGTGGAGGCGTTGCAACGGTTGGCCGACGAGAGTGACGTGGTGACGTACGAGTTCGAGAATGTGCCGAGTGAGGCGTTGTCACGGATCGCACCGAAGATCAAGCAGGGAGTGCAGCAGCTGTACGATTCGCAGGACCGTTTGACCGAAAAAGAGAACGCATGCAAGCACGGGTTGAAGACACCGAAATTTGCCGCTGTGGATGACGAAGCGTCGTTGCGTGAGGCGATCAGGGAGATCGGATTTCCGTGCGTGCTGAAAACCCGCAGGTTGGGATACGACGGGCATGGGCAGGAGATATTACGATGCGAGGGATGTGTGGAACGTGCCGTGAAGATGCTGGACGTGCCGTGCATCCTGGAGGAGTTTGTCAAGTTCGATTTCGAGGCGAGCGTGATCCTCGTGGCGGACGAAACACAGATCATCGCCTTCCCGGTGGGGCAAAATATACATAAGGATGGGATTCTGGATGAATCTATTTTGCCGCTGCCTGCCGCACCCGAATTTTCGGAACGTATGGTCGAAGCAAGCAAAAATTTCATGCGCGAGTGCGGTTATCTGGGGATTCTGGCGATCGAGTATTTCGTGAAGGGTGACGAATTCTATTTTAATGAAATGGCGCCACGTCCGCACAACAGCGGTCACTGGACAATCGAGGGTGCGACGACGAGCCAGTTTAGGGAGATGGTGCATTTCCTGCTGGGCGAACCGTTGGAGGAGCCGCGATTGGTCGGGCCGACACGGATGTGGAATGTGTTGGGTCGCGATATGGAACGTGTGCCGAAGAGTCCCGCCGAGGGAGAGTACATACATATGTATGGGAAGAAAGAGGTGCGTCCGTTGCGTAAAATGGGGCACGTGACGACCGTCAAAAGATGAGTATGGAGCAAGCATATAGGATATTTGTCGAGAAGAAACCCGGATTTCGTGTCGAGGCGGAGGGGCTGTGCCGCGATCTGAATGAAAGCCTGGGGTTGCAGTTGCACGACGTGCGGTTGGTGAACGTGTACGACCTCTTCGGATTCACGCCCGAGTTGGTCGAGCGGAGCAAGTATCGCGTGTTCGGCGAGGTGGTAACCGACACAGTGACAGACGGTTGCGATTTTCCGAACAGTTACCTCGCCATCGAGCCCGTACCGGGACAGTTCGACCAGCGTGCCGCGTCGGCAGTGGATTGCGTGCGGTTGCTGGAGCCGGCGGCGAAGGTGGAGATCAAGTCGGGTAAGTTGTTGATATTCAGCGAGAAACTCTCCGATGCGACACTGGCCAAGATCCGCAAATATTGTATCAATCCCGTGGAGAGTCGCGAGAAGGACCTCACGAAACTGGGTGAGACGGAGCAACCGCCCGTGATGCCGGTACCGGTACTGACGGGATTCCGCGACATTAACGATGCCGAGGCGTACTGCAAGGAGCATGGATTGGCGATGAATGGTGACGATTTGCGTACCGTGATCGCTTACTTTCAGCGCGAGGGACGCGATCCCCGTGAGACGGAACTGCGGATTCTGGACACCTATTGGAGCGACCATTGCCGCCACACGACCTTCATGACGGAACTGACCGACATTGCGATCGAGGATTCGTTCCTGAAGGCGGAGTTGGAGGCGGGACTGCACCGTTATTTGGAGCTGCGTCGCGAGTTGGGACGTGAGGATAAACCGATCTGCCTGATGGATGTCGCCACGATCGGGGCCAAATACCTGCGCAAGGAGGGACGTCTGGATGACCTCGAAGTGAGCGACGAGAATAATGCGTGCAGCATATATGTGGACGTCGACATAGACGGCCGCACGGAAAAGTGGCTCTTGCAATTCAAGAACGAGACCCACAACCATCCCACCGAGATCGAACCGTTCGGCGGAGCGTCGACCTGTGTGGGTGGTGCGATCAGAGACCCGCTGTCGGGACGTGCGTATGTGTATCAGGCGATGCGCGTGACAGGGGCGGGGGATATCTATCAGCCTGTCGGTGAGACGCTTCCGGGTAAACTTCCGCAACGGATCATATCCACACAAGCCGCGGCGGGCTATTCGAGTTATGGCAACCAGATCGGTATCGCGACGACGCACGTGCGGGAGATCTATCACCCGAATTATGTGGCCAAGCGATTGGAGGTCGGTGCCGTGGTGGGTGCGGTGCGGGCGAGCAATGTGCGACGTGAGGCCCCTGCGGCGGGTGATGCGGTGTTGTTGCTGGGCGGACGTACGGGACGCGACGGTGTGGGCGGTGCGACGGGATCCTCCAAGCAGCATGACGATAAGTCGTTGGAGATGTGCGGCAGCGAAGTGCAGAAGGGTAATGCGCCTGAGGAGCGTAAATTGGAACGTTTGATGCGCCGTGCGGAGGTGACGCGACTGATCAAGAAGTCGAACGATTTCGGTGCGGGGGGCGTGAGCGTGGCGATCGGTGAACTGGCGGACGGATTGGAGATCTATTTGGATCGGGTGCCGGTGAAATATAGCGGTCTGAACGCCACGGAGTTGGCCATCAGCGAGTCGCAGGAACGTCTGGCGGTGGTGGTGGAGTCGGGGGATGTATCGGAATTCGAGCGTTATTGCCGTGAGGAGAATGTGGAGGTGACGCACGTGGCGGACGTCACGGACACGAATCGCATGCGGATGCACTTTCGGGGCGATGTGGTGGTGGATTTATCGCGTGAATTTATCGACAGTGCGGGTGCGAAGCATTACGCGGATGCAAAGATCGGCTCTATAAGCGAAACTGATAGTTTTTCCAGAAGTATAAGCGGAGCTGATATTTGCGAGAAGGTTATAAACAATCTTCAAGATTGTAATGTATTGTCACAGAAGGGTTTGATCGAGATGTTCGACGCGACGGTTGGCCGTTCCACCGTGCTCATGCCCTTCGGTGGCCGCACGCAACGCACCGAGACACAGGTGTCGGTGCAAAAACTCCCCGTCGCGGGTTACACCGATACGGCCAGCATGATGGCGTTCGGGTACGACCCCGTCGTGTCGACATGGAGCCCCTATCACGGTGCCGCTTACGCTGTTGTGGATGCCGCGGCGAAGATCGTCGCGGCCGGCGGACAGTACCAAAACCTGCGTTACTCGTACCAGGAGTATTTTGAGCGTATGTCATCGTCACAGAGTTGGGGTAAACCCCTCGCGGCATTGTTGGGTGCGCTGAAGATGCAGGTGGCGTTCGGATGGCCGGCCATCGGTGGTAAGGATTCGATGAGCGGCACCTTTAAAGATATCGACGTGCCCCCGATGCTGATGGCGTTCGGTGTCGCCACCGTCGATGCACGACGTGTCATATCTCCCGAATTTAAAGCCCCGGGTCACCCCGTCTATCTGCTGCGGCACGCTCCCACGGAGGAGCGTATGCCCTCCGTGGAGAAATTGCGCAGCAATTTCGATTTCGTGCAACACGAAATCGAGCGTGCCGCGGTTGTGTCCGGTTACGCGGTAGGTGTCGGCGGCGTGGCGGAGGCAGTTGCGAAAATGTCGTTCGGCAATGAGATTGGGGTAGATATACATGCGGACGAATCCACATTGTTCGACCTTTCGTACGGATCTATCGTCGTTGAAGCGACAGAGGAACTGACACATGAAAATGCCGTGTTGTTGGGTTACACGACGGAGGATAAGTCGCTCGCCGTGAACGATGTGCGCATCCCGCTTGAAGAGTTATACAGGGCCAACACTGAGCGATTCGCCGCCATCTATCCGGATAAAGTTGCATCCCGTGGCGCGCGGGCATCGCTTGCGATGCGGGAGCAGGCTGTGCCAGCTCCACATGCCGAGCGACCTTCGGTCGCGAGGCATCCGCGCGCCCGGTGCGAGACGCCGATGGTTTTCATCCCTTCGTTTCCGGGTACGAATAGCGATTACGACACAGCGAAGGCGTTCCGTAAGGCGGGTGCCGAGGTGCAGGCCGAGATGTTTTGCAACCTGACACCCGATGCGATCGGCGACTCGATCGAACGATTCAAAAGGGCCATTGACGGGTGTCATATTTTTGCGTTGAGCGGTGGGTTCTCGGCTGGCGACGAACCGGACGGAAGCGGTAAATTCATCGCCAATGTGTTGAACAACAGCGAGATCGCTGAATCCATACATGCACTTCTGGAGCGTGGCGGGCTGATCTTGGGTATCTGCAACGGGTTTCAGGCACTGGTTAAATCGGGATTGCTGCCCTACGGACGTTTGGGTATGGTGACGGAGGATTCTCCGACGCTGTTCCGCAACGATATCAACCGCCACATCTCGCAGATCGTCACGACACGCGTGGCATCCGTCGCATCGCCATGGCTGTCGGGTTTCACGGTGGGTGACGAGCACGCGATCGCGGTGAGCCATGGCGAAGGCAAGTTCGTGGTGAACGAGGCGCTTGCGAAGGAACTCTTCGATAAGGGACAGGTGGCATTCCAATATGTGGGTGACAACCCGAACGGATCGGATTACGATATCGAAGGCATTTTGGATGCGAGCGGTCAGATCCTGGGCAAAATGGGTCACACGGAACGTTACGAGGAGTATCTGTACAAAAACATCACGGGCAACAAAGTTCAGGATATATTCACAAACGCAGTAAACTATTTCAAACGATGACACAAATACATGGAGAGATGCTTTACGAAGGTAAGGCGAAGCAAGTCTATCTGACGGACGATCCGTCGATGATCCTGATCCACTACAAGGATGCCGCGACGGCGTTCAACAACATCAAGAAGGCCACGATCGACAACAAGGGGGTGTTGAATAACAAGATCTCCACGTTGATTTTCGAGTACCTCAACAAGCGTGGTATCCCGACCCACTATGTCGAGACGCTAAACGACCGTGATCAGCTGTGCCGCCGCGTGCAGATCATCCCGTTGGAGGTGATCGTGCGCAATGTCATCGCCGGTTCCATGGCGCAACGCCTCGGTATAGAGGAGGGTACGCAACCGTCGAACGTCATCTATGACATCTGTTACAAGAATGACGAGTTGGGCGACCCGCTCATCAACGATCACCATGCGGTGGCGCTCAATGCCGTGACGTACGACGAACTGAAGCAAATTTACGCCATGACAGGCGAGATCAACAAGGCCCTTACGGAGCTGTTCGCACGGATGAATATCCGATTGATCGACTTCAAGATCGAGTTCGGCCGCACGCCGGACGGTAAGATCGTGTTGGCGGATGAGTTGTCTCCTGACACATGCCGCCTGTGGGATATGGATACGAACGAGAAGTTGGATAAGGATCGCTTCCGTCGCGACCTGGGTAAGGTACGTGAGGCGTACGAGGAGATTTTGGCACGGCTCGAAAAAGCGGTAAAAGAATAAATCTAAGGGGGTTTGGGGAAGTTTATGACAAAAGAATTACATGAGGAGTGTGGTGTTTTCGGCGTGTTCGGGGTACCGAACGCCGCGACACTAACCTATTACGGCCTCCACGCATTGCAACATCGTGGCCAGGAGGGGTGCGGTATTGTCAGTTCCGACCCTGTCGGGGGATTCGACCGTGTACGCGGCCAAGGGTTGGTAACGGAGGTGTTCAACGAGGCCAAATTGGCCACCCTCAAAGGGAGTCAGGCAATCGGTCACGTGCGGTACACGACATGCGGAGGTAGCGGCGAGGAGAACCTGCAACCGTTCCTGTTCCACCATGCGACGGGTGACTTCGCGATGGCGCACAATGGCAACATCGTCAACGCGTCGCTACTGCGCAAGCATTTGGAGAGCAAGGGCAGTCTGTTTCACTCCACGTCGGACAGCGAGGTGTTGGCACACCTGATCAAAAAAGAGGTACGTGACCCGAAGGCGCCGCGTATCTATGCGATCATCGAGGCACTCAACATGTTGGAGGGGTCGTTCGCGTTTCTGGTCATGACACAAAACAGGATCTACGCCTGTCGCGATAAGTATGGTTTGCGCCCTCTCTCGATCGGCAAGTTAGATGGGGGAGGATGGGTCGTGAGTAGCGAAACGTGCGCGTTCGAGGTGGTGGGGGCTCAGTTCGTACGCGACGTGGCACCGGGTGAGATCGTCACGATAGATGACGAGGGATTGCGGTCGAGCGACTACTCACAGTTCAAACGCCACTTCATGTGCGGTATGGAGTACGTCTACTTCGCGCGTCCGGACAGTGATATCGAGGGTACCAACGTGCATACGTTTCGCAAGGAGTCGGGACGGTTGCTGTACCGCGAGGCGCCCGTCGAGGCGGATATTGTGGTCGGAGTGCCGGATTCGAGCCTCAGTGCCGCGATGGGTTACGCGGAGGCGAGCGGGATTCCGTACGAAATGGGACTGATCAAGAATAAGTATATCGGTCGCACGTTCATTCAACCGTCGCAGGAGTTGCGTGAGAAGGGCGTAAGGATGAAACTCTCGTCGGTGAGCAGTATCGTGAGCGGCAAACGGGTGGTGCTGATCGACGATTCGATCGTGCGCGGTACGACGAGCAAACGGATTGTCGGTATGTTGCGCGAGGCGGGGGCTGTGGAGGTACATGTACGCATTGCCAGTCCGCCGTTCAAGTATCCCTGTTTCTATGGTGTCGACACGTCGAACGTGGAGGAGTTAATCTCGGCGAAAATGGACGTGGAGGATGTTTGTAAGCAGATCGGTGCCGATTCGTTGGCATTCCTTTCGCCAGAATCCCTCCTGAAATCAGGAAACAGACAAGAGCTGTGCATGGCGTGTTTCAATGGCGTCTACCCGACGGAGTTGTATTAAAAATTAAAGATTTATGTCAGAAAAATACGAGAGTGCAGGGGTCAATTTAGAGGCCGGTTACGAGGTGGTGCGACGCATCAAGAAGCACGTTGCGTCGACGGAGCGTGTCGGTTCGATGGGCAATATCGGGTCGTTCGGCGGCATGTTCGACTTGTCGAAACTCAACATCGAGGAGCCTGTTCTGGTGAGTGGCACGGATGGCGTGGGGACGAAACTCAAACTGGCGTTCGAGTTGAATCGTCACGATACGATCGGTATCGACGCTGTGGCGATGTGTGTGAACGACGTGTTGGCACAGGGGGCGGAACCGCTCTTTTTCCTCGATTATGTGGCGGTCGGGCGTAACGAACCCGCTGTCGTGGAGGCGATTGTGTCGGGAGTCGCCGAGGGATGCCGCCAGGCGAGATGCGCGCTGGTGGGTGGTGAGACGGCCGAAATGCCGGGTATGTATGGTGACGGTGAGTACGACATTGCGGGATTCACGTGCGGTGTGGTCGAAAAGTCACGGTTGATCGACGGGTCGAAAGTGCAGGTGGGCGATGTGTTGGTAGGTATCGCGTCGAGCGGCGTGCACTCGAACGGGTTCAGTCTGGTGCGTAAGATCGTTAAGGATGCCGGGTTGGATCTGCATGAAACCTACTCCGAATTGGGATCGAAAACCTTGGGTGAGGTGCTGCTCACCCCGACACGGATCTATGTGAAGCAGGTGTTGGAGGTGGTACGGACGTGCGACGTGCATGGCCTTTGTCACGTGACGGGCGGCGGGTTCGACGAGAATATTCCGCGTATCTTGAAGGATGGGCAGGGTATCGAGATCAGCGAGGGCTCGTGGGAGATCCTTCCCGTGTTCCGGTTTCTCGAAAAGCATGGCGGCATCGGGCATCGCGAGATGTTCAATATCTTCAACATGGGTATCGGCATGGTGATCGCCGTGTCGGAATCCGAAGCCGCGAAGGTGATTGCGACGTTGACCGCGCAGGGTGAACGGGCATCTGTGATCGGAAAAATTGTCGAGGGGGAAGGGGTGGCGATCCGATGAAAAGTTTTTTTGGAATTTTAGGGGATAGGTTTGGTGCTTTGTCGAAGTTCCACGGAGGGCGGGATGTACAAAGGTACTTCCCCCCGACGGAGAACGAGCAAAGTGCCAAAGATGCCCCTAAAAAACAAAAAATAGCGGTCTTTGCCAGCGGCAACGGCTCCAATTTCCAAGTACTTGCCGAGGCTCTGCGGGAGGAAGTGGGGCTGCTTGTGTGCGACAAGACAGAGGCGTATGTGATCGAAAGGGCGAAAAAACTGGGCGTCGAAACGCTTGTGCTTGCACCCAAAGATTTCGCGACGAAAGCCGATTACGAGGCCGAGATCTTGAAGCATCTGGATGGGGTAGACCTGATCTGCCTGGCGGGGTACATGCGGTTGGTCGGTGACACGTTGCTGGATGCATTCCCGAACCGGATCATCAACATCCATCCGTCACTGCTGCCGGCCTATAAGGGCGCCCATGCGATTCGCGATGCGTTCGAGGCGGGTGAAACGACGTACGGCGTGACGATACATTATGTGAATAAGGAACTCGACGGCGGACAGATCATTGCCCAGGAGTCGTTCGAGTACACGGGGCATGATCTGGATGAACTCGAAGCGAAAGTGCATGCGGTGGAACACAGGCTGTATGTCGATACGGTAAAAAAAATGATTGACCCAAAATAGATAAAGGAACTATGAGAGCATTGATCAGTGTGAGTGACAAGACGGGTTTGGTGCCGTTTGCGCAGGAGTTGGAGCGATTGGGATGGACGCTCATCGCGACGGGTGGCACGATGAATCTATTGCAAGACAGCGGTGTGAAGACATTGAATATCAGCGACATAACCGGATTCCCGGAGATTTGTGACGGACGTGTGAAGACGTTGCATCCTAACGTGCATGGCGGATTGCTGGCCCGTCGCGATGATGCGTCGCACATGCAGGCACTGAGTGAGAACGGTGTCGAGACGATCGACATGGTGGTGGTGAACCTCTATCCGTTCCGTCAAACGATTGAACGCGAGGGTGTTACGCGTGTCGAGGCGATAGAGAATATCGACATTGGAGGCCCCTCGATGTTGCGCAGCGCGGCGAAAAACTACGAGGGTGTGACGGTGGTGTGCGACCCTTTGGACTATGAAGGTGTGCTGGCGGAGTTGCGCGGGATGGGAAATACGACGCTCGAGAAACGTCTCGAATTGTCGGCCAAAGCGTATACGCACACCGCGGAGTATGACGCGATGATCGCCACGTACATGCGTGCTCAGGCGGGTTTGAACGAGAAGTTGTTCTTGGAATTCGACTTGGTGCAGTCGTTGCGTTACGGCGAAAATCCACATCAGAGTGCGAAATTTTACCGCACGTCGGAGGCGTTGCCCTACTCGTTGGCACACGCGCGTCAGTTGCAGGGTAAAGAGTTGTCATACAACAACATACAGGATGGAAATGCCGCGTTGGCGATCGTGAGGGAGTTTAGTGAGCCCTTCTGTGTGGGACTGAAGCACATGAATCCATGCGGTGCGGCCATCGGCAAAGATGCCCTCGAAGCATGGGAACGTGCCTATGCGGCGGATACGGTGTCGATTTACGGTGGTATCGTGGCGATGAATCGGCCCGTCACACGTGACGTGGCGGAGGCGATGAAGGGGGTATTCTTGGAGTTGATCCTGGCGCCTGAGTTTACTCCGGAAGCACGCGAAGTACTCGCGTCGAAGAAGAATTTGCGCCTGATCGAGGTGTCGATGGACGGATCTAAAACGACTGAACGTCAGTTGGTTAGCGTGACGGGTGGCGTGCTGATGCAGGAGTGGGACCGTACGACGAAACGTGTGACGGTGGATATGACCGTGACGGAGAAGCGTCCCACGGAGGAGCAGTTACGTGATCTGGATTTCGCATGGCGAATCGTGAAGCACGTGAAGTCGAACGCCATAGTCGTGGCACGCGACGGGCAGACGCTCGGCATCGGTGCTGGACAGATGAACCGCATCGGGTCGGCCGAGATTGCGCTTAAACAGGCACTGACCACGGGCGGCAAAGGTTGTGTGTTAGCTTCGGATGGATTTTTCCCGTTCGACGACTGTGTCACGTTGGCGGCCGAGTATGGTGTCACGGCGATCGTGCAACCCGGCGGTAGTGTGCGGGATGAGGACTCCATCAAAAAAGCCACAGAGAAAAATATCGCGATGTTGTTTGCCGGCATGCGACACTTCAAACACTAAGCTACAGCTCATAAGTATGAATAAAACCGTACTGGTCATAGGTTCCGGCGGTCGTTGCCACGCCATCGTGGCCGCGCTGGGGCGTTCGCCCCATGTGGGCACAATTTATTGTGCCCCTGGAAATGCAGGCATTTCCCGCGCGGCCACGTGCGTGCCGATTCGTGAGACGGAGGTGGATCGACTGTTGGATTTTGCGCGTGAGAAGGGTGTCGATTTGACGGTCGTGGGACCCGAGGCGGCACTGGCAGTGGGGATCGTGGATCGGTTCCGTGAGGCGGGATTGCGGATCTTCGGGCCGACGCGTGCGGCGGCCCGCATCGAGTCGAGCAAGGAGTTTGCGAAGACTCTCATGCAGCGTAACGGTATTCCGACAGCGGAATACCGTACCTTTCGAGAGGTGTCCGAGGCGTGCGAATACGTGAAATCCCGTCCGTTTCCGGCCGTGTTGAAATACGATGGATTGGCGGCAGGCAAGGGAGTAGTGATCGCCGAGACCTATCCCGAGGCGGAGGCGGCGTTGCGAGACATGTTGTTGGACGACAAATTCGGCAAGGGTAGTGTGGTCGTGGAGGATTACCTGACGGGCCCCGAGTTCTCGTTCATGTGCCTGGTATCCGGACGCCACGTGCAACCGCTGGCCCTGGCACAGGATCACAAACGTGCATTCGATGGCGACAAGGGACCGAACACGGGCGGTATGGGTGCCTATTCGCCACTGTCGTTCGTCACGGCGGAGGATGAATATTTCGCCCTGCATGAGATCATGCAACGCACGGCCGATGCACTGTGCGACGAGGGATGTCCCTTCACGGGGGTGCTGTACGGCGGACTGATGAAGACGCCCCAAGGGATCAAGGTGATCGAATTCAACGCCCGTTTCGGCGATCCGGAGACGGAGGTGGTACTGCCACGCATGAAGAGCGATCTGTACGAACATTTCACGAGGGTTGCCGATGGTGAGGATGCGGGAACGCCCGAGTGGCACGATTTTGCCACCCTGGGTATCGTCATGGCATCCAAAGGATACCCTGATGCTTACGAAAAAGGGTTCCCGATCGAGGGTTTGGATGACATCGACGGAGAGGTGTTCCACATGGGCACAGACGTGAAGGATGGGCAACTCGTCACGTTCGGCGGACGCGTGCTGATGGTGGTGTGTCAAGGTGCCACGGTGTCTGAAGCGCGCGAAAAGGCCCTCCGCGAAGTGAAAAAGATTAAGTGTGAGAATCTTTTCTTCAGAAAAGATATCGGACTGCAGAAATAGATCCGGAGACGGGCGATGGCTTCGGGTTGAGCGCGCGATGCGCGCAAAAATATAATAATACCGACCTTCCCCGTAAGGGAAGTTTTGAACTGTTTTGCTGAAAGCAAAACAGTTCAAAACGAATCCTAACTCGCCCCTCCCTTGGGAGGGGTTGGGGGAGGGGGAAATTAAACAAGAAGACAACTATGATATTGAGCGGAAAGGAGTTGGCGGCACGTCGCAAGGTCGAGATGGCAGTGCAGGTGCAGGAGTTGGAGCGTGCGTATGGACGGGTGCCGCATTTGGCGGTGATCCTGTTGGGTGACGATGCGGGGAGCGTGTCGTACGTTACGGGCAAGGCCCGTAACGCCTCGGAGGTGGGCATTCGTAGCACGACGATCCGTAAACCTTCGACCACCTCCGAGCAGGAGCTCCTCGAGCTCCTCGACACGCTCAACGAGGACACTGAAGTGGACGGGATTTTGGTACAGTTACCACTGCCGCCGCATATCGACACGGACAAAGTGATCTCCCGCATTCGTGTGGAGAAGGATGTGGATGGCTTTCACCCGCTCAATGTGGCGGCCCTGTGGCAGAATACGAAAGGCCTGACACCCTGCACACCGCGAGGCATCATTCGCCTGTTGGATGAGGCGGGAGTGGAGATTGCCGGTAAGCGTGCCGTGGTGGTGGGACGCAGCATGATCGTCGGACTGCCCGTGTCGAAACTGCTGTTGGATCGCAATGCCACTGTGACGATCGCTCACAGCAAAACGGTGGATTTGGGTGCCGTAACACGCGAAGCGGACATTTTGGTCGTGGCGATCGGACGCCCGAAACTCATCACAGCCGATATGGTGAAACCCGGTGCGGTAGTGATCGACGTGGGTGTGACACGCGACGCGAACAACAAACTTTCCGGTGATGTCGATTTCACTAATGTGGAACCCTTGGTATCCGTCATTACTCCCGTCCCCGGTGGAGTGGGACCCATGACGATCTGTTGCCTGCTGGAAAACACCATCGACACCTTTCTATTCACTCACGCGAGTTTGTAGACCCATTTGAGCATGCAGAATCCTGATGATTTCGATTTCATCGGATGCTGTCGCACGAAAATATATGACGTGCTTTCCGGCACGATAACTCAATAAATCTTTGTTGAAAGCACACACTTTGCATAACCGGGGAAATCCGCCAACATCTGAAATGTGTTGTGCATAACATTGAAATATTTATTTGCCTGATCCAATGACCAAACCCTGACCGTGTATTCCCAAATCCCGCCCATGTCATTGATGGCCTTTCGGGTAAGTTCATATTTACGCGTGGCGTCTTTCATGTCGTGCATTTAGTTCTTCGAGATGCTTCACAGGATCGTAATCTATGCCGCTATCTAACCCCTCTTGAATGGCGGTTTTGAGCGCTTCATGCTTCTCGTTTTGCTCAAACAGGCGCAAGGCGGCACGGATTACTTCACTGGCATTTTTGTAGCGTCCACTGGATACGGATGCTTCGATAAATTGTTGAAAGTGAGGCCCAAGGGAGATGGATGTGTTGTTTTTCATGGCATCGAACGTTGTTGTTTATGCAAATTTACCAAAATTTGGTAAAATAAGAAATTCTCCCACAAAAAAATCCCCCACCTTGCGGCGAGGGATTGATTATAGAGTTAGGAATTCCTTACTGCGCGTCCTTTACGCAACGGATTGCCATACCGAACTGTTTTGCAGCACTTGCCAGGGCAGGAGGAGCAGTAGCAGTGCTAGTGTGAGACCACCTCCACGCATTTCCAAACGTCGTAGCGCTTGTGCTATTCTGAGTTCCTGACCAGTATTGGGCGTAATTACGGTTGATGACAGCTCCGGCAGCTCGAGTTTGTGACGTTGATGCCTGCCAAACCGCATTCCATTGAGATGCCTCTGTCCATGGGAAAGCAACTTCGGCGAGCCCATTATAATAAGTACCGGCAGAGTAGAATTTATTCAGCGTAGCAGCATCACCAGTTCCATCACCCAATGCAGCAGTTACATCCAAGAAATCCTGCTGGGTGGCCACATGCCAATCACCGGGACACAGATAGTCTCCATAAGCATTCACCACATTCCAAGAGAAGAAATCTCCATATTCAGGTACTTCGGTCGGATCAGAGGATACACTGAATTGGCAGAAGTCATACCAAGGACCCAAAGCTATAGTGGGAACACCGCTACTCATAGCGATAGGGCCGAAAGAATCTTTCGCTGTGCCCGCAAGACCACCGGCATACGTACTCTTGCCGCGTGCGTTGCTCACGAGTACCGCAGGCGACCAAACTTTACCAGCTACCGTTCCATAGCCGGGTTGCGTGTAATCCGTAGCATCAGGCGAGAAACCACCTACGAAGCTAACGGTACCCAGATAGGTTTCTGCAGCAGGAGGATCGATCACTACATAGCATCGCCCCTGTGCGGGGAACGTTGCATGAATGCCACTGTGTTTAACAGCTGCTGAAGTAGAAGGAGCATTAGTGACCGCACCACTTCTGGTTCCAGCATTCACAATACCGACAGCTATCGGAGATGTACCCGGACGTACGGCCCGTACGACACCTGCCATACGCTCTGCATTTGAAATGGTACCATCATTGTCCACGTCAAGGGTAACTATAGCATCGTCGATAGTGACCCACATCAGGGTTGAGTTGCTGACATCCCTCTTCGAGGCGTTGCCAATCTCATTGAATCTGCCCTCGCCATCGGCCGTAGTAATTGTGAGGCCAAGGTTATTCAGGTCGAATGTCTCACCGACAGTCATCCTTTTTATCGAAGGATATGAGCCGTTTGCCATATTTGCTGCGCTCGCACCCTCTTGTTTTGCCATACGATTGCTTCCTCCGAGTGTCGTCAGCTCTTCCGTAGCGTCCGTACCCAGCTGAATCATCGTCGGGGTAGGAAGGAACGTAATGCTGACAGAAGCAGTAGCTTCAGCGTTTTCAGAGGACGTCGCCGTGATCGTCGTAGTTCCGGCACCTGCCACAGTCATATCACCATTAGCGGCAATAGTACTGATAACGGCTGTATTGCTGGACGTAAAGGTCATTGCTGCATTCGTAGCATCAGCGGGAACGAGCTCGAAGTACTTGTTTGCATTCTGAGCGTTGTTACCACCGGAGTGACCTTGGATTACTGTCCAAGAAGGAATATCGACTTGCGTGAAGTTGGCGGGGTTGGTGTACTTGTAAGCTGACATGTGTTGACCCCATGTAGACAATACGATGCCGGTTACAGGAACATCCGTGTCGTTAATTGTCAGTGTAAGATCTTCCCAAACCGTAACGAACTTCCTGCCGGTTGCCGGATTGTCTGTAGCTTTTGCAGTTGCCGCATCAAATGATGCGTAAGTACCGGCCTGCCCGATGGAGGCGAGATAGTCGTCCACTTCGAGTTTGCTGTACGCAGTGATTGTTGCAGTTTGTCCGTCTGAACCTGCAGGAGTTACTGTTACACTATATTCCGAAGTATTGCCGGTAGTATTCGTAGTAGATACAGTGGCCACAGCGGGGTTGCTGCTAAACCAGTAAAGATCGGGCGTTTCAGTACTTTCCACCACACCATTGAACTTAACGGCTGTAGCATCGGATTTCATACGCCAAGAGGTAATAGCAGTTCCCAAGGTTGTTCTAATCTCGATCTCCTCCGGTACACGCTGTACAGTAACATTGATATTTGTTTGCACCAGACCGATACCGGTATAGTTGTTGCCATTCTCTAACACGGCATTAACATTCAAAGTGCGCGTTGCAGGGTAAACGGTTGCTGCCACGGGCGTAACGAGCACTGTTCCGTCGGCACTAACCTCTCCCTTAGGAGTTACAGTGAAAAATTCATCTACAGTTGCGTTCCATCGAACATAACCATTTACCGCTGCCGGTTTATTCGCTTCAGCGTACAGCGTCAGTGTCTGAGGGTACCTGATCGTTACGTTGCCGCTACCCGGTGTCGGAGAAGTTGCACCTGCTGAGATTTGGGCACCTTTAGGATTTGACTCCTCGTTGAATTCGTAGACAGCCACAGATGTGGACAACTCACTGGCAATGACTGTGATGTCGGCATACACCTCGGGATTCTCGGCTGAGGTAGCACGCACAAGAGCCGTACCTTCGGCTGTAGCTGTGATACTCACACCGTCACCCGTCAAATCTTTCGTAATGACAATAGCGCCAGGTGTACTTTGATTGACGACTGACCACCTTGTGTTCAAGTTGGTAGCTTCGATACCTCTGTCGTTGAAGATACCCGCATAGAGTGTCAACGGATCACTGTCGACGATAACACGACCCGTCGGCGGTGTGTACTCACCGGTAGTGAGATCCGTTGTGCCGGTATAGGGTTCGCTGAAACGGTTGAAGTTAGATTCGAGCGTGTGGTCGAACTTCTTGTAGATGCTCATCTTCTGAGCCGGAACGACTACCGTGATGTCACAGAAAGCAGTGTGATTACGGTTGGTCGACTCTACCATTACGCGTGCTTTACCCGAACGCTGCGGCGTAACGAGACCTTCGGCGTCGATCGTAAAGATGGGCATTCTCTGCCAGAACTCATAAATGGGCTCATCGGTGGTGCCACCGACAATCGGGTTGTAATCCAACCAAGTCACGGTCTGAATGGTAGCGTTCACGGGATCGAAAATGGGTACCAACTGGAAAGGATTTTCCGTGGCGGATCCGTCCATCAGGAATGTGTGGGCCGTCGTGTTGAGAGAGATGCCTTCAACAGGATACTCAACCTCCTCGACAAACACCTGAACGGTGGCTTTGGCGTTCGGATTGTCGTTCGATGTTGCGGTAACGTTAATCGTGCCAGGGAAGTGAGTCACGAGCATCGTTTTGCCCTCGATCTCCTCTACCGTCGCCATCTCCGTGGTTACCTCGTCGGTGTTCGCGTCGACGATTGTCCAGATAAGGCTCGGATCGGAGGCGTTCTCCGGGTTAACAGTAGCTTTGAGTTCCAACGAAAGACCCTCCAACGTCGAAGGATCCTGCATTTCGTTACCATCGGGACCCAGAACGACCAACGACACGCTCGATACGTGTACGATAGTTTTCTTTACGATGATCTCGATCGTGTCCGTGTAGCGACCATCTCTGGTTGTTACGGTAACGATGGTGGAACCTTCTGCCTTCGGCGTCACGGTACCATCGGCAGCTACCTCGGCAATTGCGGGGTGGCTCGATGTCCATGATACGTTTTGATCCTCGGCGTTCTCGGGCTTCACCACGGCATGCAACTGCACGGGAGGCTCGTCGAGAGCGATTGTGCGGGATGTGCCTTCCACGATCTCCACGTCCGTGACGATCACAGGGTCTTTTTTACAAGACGAGAGCGTCAACGTGACAGTGGCGAGAGCCAGCAATCCCCATAATAATTTTTTCATAAAATATTGGTTTTGGTTAATAAAAAATTAAAAATTACATAACATTCCTCAGGCGCGAAAATACGGAAACTTTTTGGATATAACAAACATTTTATCTCATATTTTTCACTATCTTCGCTGCTAATTTATGAGTTTAACGCAATTTAAATGAATACTATTATGAAGCATGCGTATGTATTTCCGGGTCAGGGAGCTCAGTTCGCGGGGATGGGTCGCGATTTGTACGACAATGTGCCACAGGCACGCGAGTTGTTCGACCGTGCGAACGCGATTCTCGGGTTCTCGATCACCGATATTATGTTCAACGGTACGGAGGAGGATTTGAAGCAGACGAAAGTGACGCAACCGGCTGTGTTTCTGCATTCGGTGATCCTTGCGAAGGCGTTGGACATTCGTCCTGACGCGACGGCGGGGCATTCGTTGGGCGAATTTTCGGCACTGGTGGCTGCGGGAGCGATGTCGTTCGAGGACGGTCTGACGCTCGTGTCGAAACGTGCGATGGCGATGCAACAGGCCTGCGAACGCATTCCGGGTGCGATGGCGGCGATCCTCGGATTGGATGACGCGGTAATAGAAAAGGTGTGCGGGGAGATTCCCGGTATTGTGGTGCCGGCCAACTATAACAGTCCGGGTCAGCTGGTGATTTCGGGAGAGGTGGCGGCTGTCGATGCGGCGTGCGAGAAGCTGAAGGAAGCGGGTGCGAAACGTGCCTTGAAGCTGCCGGTGGGGGGGGCTTTTCACTCGCCATTGATGGAACCCGCGCGCGTGGAGTTGGAACGTGCGATCGCCGCGGCACCCTTCTCGACACCGACATGCCCTATCTATCAGAACGTGGACGCACGTCCGTATACCGACCCGGCGAAAATCAAGGAGAACCTGATCGCACAACTCACGGCACCCGTACGTTGGACACAGATCGTTCAACGTATGTTGGCGGATGGGGTGACGGAATTCACGGAACTCGGGCCCGGAAATGTGTTGCAGGGGTTGATCAAAAAAGTCGACGCGGAAGTTCTTGTCGAGTCGAAATCCACTTTGTAGCGTCACCCTCCGTCCGGCGGATTTCGGCGATGTGGAACTACTGTTGCGGTGGGAGAACGATCCTGCCGTGTGGCGGTATGGCGATACGTCACGTGCCTATTCGCGAGACGAAATCGAGACATTGGTCGCACGTGGCGAACGATTTGTGATCGAAGTCGATGGGCGTCCCGTGGGGACGGTAGATCTGTATGATTACGATCCGCAAGAGGGTAGTGCCGGGGTGGGGGTATTGATTTATGATGAATCGGATCGTCGCCAGGGTTACGCGTCACGTGCCTTGGTACTGTTGCAGGCGTACATGAAGTCATTGGGTGTCAATGATTTATGGTACGAGGCGGATCCATCCAACACCGCCAGTCACGCCCTGTTCGCGAAATATCCCAATATCCGTTGTCGCGGTTTCTAAAACCTATTCTTTTTGAAAACCTTTTTTTAAGACCGCCGCTTTT
>DBDB01000017.1:7898-8239 GCA_002293345.1 Alistipes sp. UBA943 | reverse complement strand
TTCGAGCGGCTCAACAAGGAGCGCGCCGCGCTTGGCGAACCTCCGTTCGCCAACCCGCGAAACGCGGCGGCAGGCTCTCTCAAGCAACTCTCACCGGCAATCGCGGCCCAACGGGGCCTCGATTGCGTGCTGTATCAACTGGCATCCGACGAGCTTCCGTTCGACACCCACGAGGAGAGCCTGCGCGCGGCGCGCTCCTGGGGGCTCAAAGTGTCGAATGCGATCCGGGTGTGTCACGGTATCGAGGAGATCGAGACCTACATCGACCATTGGAACACGGAACGCCACACGCTTCCCTTCGCCACAGACGGTGTGGTGATCAAGGTGAACTCGTTCGCACA
>DBDB01000017.1:0-7820 GCA_002293345.1 Alistipes sp. UBA943 | reverse complement strand
CCCGTGGCGAACCTCGAACCGGTATTGCTGGCCGGCACGGTGGTCAAACGTGCCTCGTTGCACAACGCCGAACAGATCGCCCTGCTGGATGTACGTGTCGGTGACTCGGTGTATGTCGAGAAGGGCGGCGAGATCATCCCCAAGATCACGGGTGTCGAACTATCCGAACGTCCGGACGGAAGCGAACCGCTGACCTATATCACGGCGTGTCCCGCCTGCGGTGCCGAACTGATCAGGTATCCCGGCGAAGCGAAACACTACTGTCCCAACACGTCGGGATGCACGCCCCAGATCGTCGGACGGATCATCCACTTCATCTCGCGACGTGCCATGAACATCGACGGTCTCGGGGACGAGACCGTGCAGTTACTCTTCGACAATGATCTCGTTCGCAACGTGGCGGACCTCTACGACCTCACGGCATCGCAACTCTCGCCCCTACCGCGTCTGGGTGAAAAGTCGGCCGAGAATATCATCACGAGCATTCGCGGCTCGGTGACTGTGCCGTTCGAACGGGTGCTGTACGGATTGGGGATCCGTTTCGTCGGTGAAACGACGGCACGCCACCTCGCCACTCACTTCAAGTCGCTCGACGCGTTGCGTGAAGCATCATACGAAACGCTTATCCAGGTCGAGGAGGTGGGTGAAAAAGTAGCCAACGCACTGGTCGAATATTTCTCCGGCACGGAGAATATCCATATTCTCGAACGTTTGGGGCGTGCCGGAGTGCAGTTCCGGATACACGAACGTACCCTCGCCTCGAACGCTCTCGAAGGGTCGAGTTTTGTGATCTCCGGAACTTTCACTACATTGAGCCGTGAAGAGTTGAAGGATCGTATCCAAGCCAATGGCGGACGTGTCGTGTCGGCTGTGTCGAGTCACGTGGATTATCTCGTGGCGGGCGAAAAAGCGGGACCCGAAAAGGTGAAAAAGGCACAAAAATTGGGCGTGCGGATGATTACGGAACAGGAATTGCTTAACAAGATAACATCATGATACAGAATAAACTGAGAGGCGCCGGCACGGCCCTCGTGACACCCTTCGATGCCGACGGTCGGATTGATTATGCCGGGTTGGCACGGATGGTCGACTATGTGATCGACGGCGGTACGGACTACATCGTGGCACTCGGCACGACGGCCGAAACTCCCACCCTGTATCTGCACGAGCGTGCGGTGGTGGCCATGTCCATAGCCAATCAGATACGTGGACGCGTGCCGTTGGTGATCGGCGTAGGGGGTAACTCGACCTCCGAGGTGCTGGATCAGATGCGGGAGTTCGACCTGCGTGCCGCGGCGGCGATCCTGAGTGTCGTGCCGTACTACAACAAACCGTCGCAAGAGGGTATGTATCAGCATTTTAAGGTGGTGGCGCAAAATTCGCCCGTGCCGGTGATTCTGTACAACATTCCGGGACGCACGGGTGTCAACATGACGGCCGAAACAACCCTGCGTCTGGCCGACGAATTTCCGAATATCATCGGTATCAAAGAGGCATCGGGCAACATCGAACAGATACAGACCATTATAGATCGGCGTCGCAATGGGTTTCTGGTGCTGTCGGGCGATGACGACCTGACGCTCGAAATGATGCGCCGCGGCGGCGAGGGGGTTATCTCAGTCGCCACGAATGCCTTCCCGCAACGGTACATCGAGTGCGTGCGCCACGCGCAGAACGGCAACTTCGCCACGGCGTTCAACGCCTACCGCCATCTCGAAGAGGCGATCAAAGCGCTGTTCGCCGAGGGAAATCCCGTCGGTGTGAAGTGTGCCCTTTCGGTGATGGGTATCATCGAGCCGCACGTGCGCCTTCCGCTCCTCAAGGGCACTGCCACGTTGGGCGAAACGTTTAAATCGCTGATCGAAAAATACGATTTGAAGTAAAAATTACGTTATCATCCGGATATGAAAAAGTGGCTTATAGCAATCGTTACGTTGGCATGCGTGTCCGGATGGACGGGGTGTACCACGCCCACCACACCGGACCCCGAACCTCCCGGAAGAACTGACGAAAATGGCACGGTCGAGCAGACGACCATCTTCTACCTCACCGGGACACAACTGTCGCGTTACTTCCGGGCGAACATCTTGGATGCCATGTCGGTGATCGATCCCCAATCGCTGGGCGAGAGTCAGCGCGTGATGGCCTTCTTCGAGTCCAAAAGAAACGAGGGCACGATCCTCGAACTGCATTACGATACGGAGCTTGAAAAATGTGTCGCCGACACGGTACGCGTGTGGAGCGTGGAGGGACTGAACTCCATGAAGGCCGAAACGATGGCCGACATCCTCACGTCGATCACCGCCCATGCACCGGCACATCAATACACCCTCATCATCGGCGGTCACGGCTCCGGGTGGATTCCCGGTTCGACGAGCCTCACACGTCAAAGCACCTCCGGCGGAAGTTTCACCTTCCCGACTCCTGATCCCAATGCGCCATTCATGACCCGTCACGGGGCGGCTGCGGATCAGGCAGAGCCTGCTCCTGAGGCGTCTCCTTCTCCGGAGGAGACGCCTTCGGGTACGGACGTACCGTCCGAACCCGTGGCAGCCGCCACGTTTGCACCCCACTCGTTCGGCGACCAGAAGGAGGATTTGTCGGAGATCGCCCGTGCCTTCTCGATTGCCGAGTTCCGTCCGCACTGGATCCTGTTCGACGCCTGTTTCATGTCCAACATCGAGGCACTGTACCAGTTGCGGAATTCGACCGACTTCATCATCGCGTCGCCGTGCGAGATCCTCGGCGCGGGATTCCCCTACAAGACGGCCTTTCCACCGCTGCTCAAAAACGACCTCGAAGGTGCCTGCAGGGCGTTCCACAACCATTACCTGAATGGCGAAGTGCCGTCGGGATTGATCGCCGTCACGGATTGCAAGGAGTTGGAAGCACTCGCCGGACTGGTGAAACAGATCGAATCGACACGTGGCGGCACACCGCTTCTGGAGCCTCAAAAGGCATCCATCCAGATTTACGACGGCTTCAAAAGCCACGCTTTCTACGATCTGGAGCACTACATGCAGACGATTTGCGACAACGAAACGCTCCTCGAAGCGCTGCGCATCCGTCTCGACCTGACGTTCCCCGTGAAGCTCCACACACCGTATTTTTACTCCGCTTACGGTGGCGACGGGACAGGCACCTCCAAGTTTCCACAGTCATGGGGACGCCTCATGAATTCCGTGCGACACTTCTCGGGCGTATCGACCTCTGCCCCATCGACTTACAACACCGACGAGTGGGCCCAAACCGATTGGGGACGTGCCGTGTCTCCGGGTAATTAACCGGTAATAACCTTCTCCTCCCCGTGCCGGGGGACCGTCTCTACTCCGATGGTCAGCTGTTCAATCAGACTTCCTACGGACGCTATTGGATGCTCTCGGCTTCGTCTACGACGGATGCGCGCTGGTTCGGTTTCAGTGCCGGCGCCACGAGTACGACGAATCCCACTTACGTCGGGTACGGCTTCTCCCTGCGTTGTATAAAGATCTAATGTAGGGCGGGACAAGGAGTTCCCAATGGCACAGTCCCGGAGGGGAAAGGCGGGGAGGAGGTGCCAGGCCGGCTTGGCGGAAGTTGGGCGGGACAAGGAGGGAGAAAAAGAGCGAGAGGGACTGGAATTAGATGGCTCCTCTCGCTCGACCATGGCGTCTGGTACCGCCATAGCTGCTGCAAAGGTAAACAAAAAATCCAAATGTTCGCTCATCAGCGAGCATTATTTTTTCAAAAACTCTCGTTTTTTGTAACATGGAGAGGAAATCGGCAAGAAGAGATGACGCATTGATCATGGCCATAGCCCAACGGTTTAAACAACTCAGGGACGAAAAAGGCGTCAGTCAACGAATCGCGAATTGGGATACCGACATTAACGTGGCGGACATCGAGACAGGACGACGCAATATCAGCATCACCACCATCTCCGATCTCTGCAAATATTACGACACAACGTTGGAAGAGTTCTTCCGCGGCATATCCAAATAAAAAAACCGCCCATAAGGCGGTTTTTCGTTACAGCGTCTTCCTGAGGCGCGCGACGGGGATATTCATGATCTCGCGATACTTCGCCACGGTACGTCGGGCGATACGATAGCCCTTGTCGTTGAGTATCTCCATCAACGTTTCGTCCGTCAACGGATGGTGCTTATCCTCCTCCGAGATGCACTCTTGCAAGATATTCTTAATCTCGTAACTCGACACCTCCTCACCGCTTTCGGTCTGCATCGCCTCCGAAAAGAGTGTTTTCAACAAGATGATGCCGAAGTGTGTCTGCACATATTTGCTGTTCACCACGCGTGAGATCGTCGACACGTCGAGACCCGTCCGTTCGGCAATGTCTTTGAGGATCATCGGACGCAACTTGGACATATTGCCATCCTTGAAATACTCCTCCTGATAGTCGAGGATCGTGCGCATCGTACGCATCAACGTGTCGTGACGCTGCTTGATCGCCGAGATGAACCATTTCGCCGAGTCGATCTTGCCCTTGACGAATTGAATCGCCTCCTTGTTCTCCTCCTTCACGCGTCCGTCCGGTGTGACCATACTGCGCATCATATCCACATAACGCTGGTTGATCCGTACCTCGGGAATGTTGTACTTGTTCAGCGACAGATCGAAATGACCGTCGTGATAGTCCAGTATGAAATCGGGGACGATGTAGGGTGTCATGTCCGAATCCCCTTCCGAATGCAGGTTGCCGGGCTTGGGCGAGAGGCGTTTAATCTCCTCGATCGCGTCGCGGAACTCATCCTCGGTCACACGCAGGCGATTGATCAGTTTTTCGTAATGTTTCTTCACGAAATCATCGAAATGACTCGTCAGGATCTTGTGCGCCAACTGTCGTGCGGGGGTGTCGATACTTTGGTGTTCCATCTGTATGAGCAGACACTCCTGTAAGTTGCGGGCCCCCACACCGATCGGTTCCAGCTCCTGGATGATGGCCAACAGATCCTCCAGATCATCGGGCGACACCTCGATGCCACGCGTAAAAGCGATATCATCGGCAATCGAATCGAGATCGCGACGCAGGTATCCATCCTCCTCGATACTGCCGACGAGGTATTTGGCCAGTTCCATCTGATGTTCCGACAGGTGGCGAAAGCTCAACTGTTCGACAAGGAAATCCGGCAGCGAACGCCCATGCACAAGCATCGTCTGATGTTGCGGCTTGTCATCCTTGGAGAGGTTATTGACACGCAATTTATAGATCGGCGTATCGTCGTCACGCAGGTACTCGTCGACCGAGACCCGTTGTGGTTCCTCACCGTTCTCACCGGGTTCGGTCCCCTCCTCACGCTTGGGTTCCTCCTCCAGGACGATATTCTCCTCGATCTCCTGCTTGACACGCTGCTCCAACTGCATCGCCGGAAGCTCCAGCAGACGGATCATCTGTATCTGTTGCGGCGACAGCTTTTGCTGTATCGTCAGTTGTTGTTTCTGTTTAAGCGACATTTATCAGTTACCTTTATAATATCATGTAAGAATACCGATTAAAAATCGGCATTCTTAGGTGTACGCGGAAACGGTATCACATCCCTGACGTTGGCCATCCCGGTGACAAACATCAGTAGTCGCTCGAAACCCAACCCAAATCCCGAGTGGGGAGCCGTACCGAAGCGACGCGTATCGAGATACCACCACATTTCTTCTTTATTCATCCCCAGTTCGTCCATCCGTGCGACGAGTTTCGTGTAATCGGCCTCGCGTTCCGATCCACCGATGATCTCGCCGATCTTGGGGAACAGCACATCCATCGCCCGCACGGTCCTGCCGTCGTCGTTCTGCTTCATATAGAACGATTTAATCTCTTTGGGGTAGTTGACCAGAATCACGGGGCGTTTGAAATGCTCCTCGACGAGGTATCGTTCGTGCTCGCTTTGCAGGTCGTTGCCCCATTCGCACGGGAACTCGAATTTCTTACCGGAAGCTTTGAGAATTTCGACGCCCTCGGTGTAATCCAAACGCTGGAAATCGTTCGCGAGGACAAAGTCGAGTCGTTCGATCAATCCCTCGTCCCACATTTTGTCCATAAATTCGAGATCCTCGCGACAGTGTTCGAGGGCGTACCCGATGAGGTATTTCAGAAAATCTTCAGCGAGATCCATGTTGTCATTGAGCTCGTAGAAGGCCATCTCGGGTTCGATCATCCAGAATTCGGACAAGTGTCTCGGCGTGTTCGAGTTCTCGGCACGGAACGTGGGTCCGAACGTGTAGATACGTCCGAGCGACATCGCGCCGAGCTCACCCTCCAACTGTCCGGATACGGTGAGCGCTGTCGAGCGTCCGAAGAAATCCTGCGTATAGTCAATCGCGCCCTTTTGTGGTCCATCTTCGACATGGGGGACGTTATTCAGATCGAGGGTCGTCACCTGGAACATCGCGCCGGCACCTTCACAGTCCGATGCCGTGATAAGGGGCGTATGGAGGTAGTAGAACCCACGGTCGTTGAAGTAGTTGTGTATCGCGAATGCCATTGCGTGACGGATGCGCAGTACGGCCCCGAAGGTGTTGGTACGCGGACGCAGGTGCGCAATCTCGCGAAGAAACTCTAACGAATGGCCTTTCTTCTGCAGCGGATAGGTTTCGGGATCGGCGGTACCGTACACTTCGATCTCGGATGCCTGCACCTCGACGCCCTGCCCCTCGCCTTGCGATGCGACGAGCCGCCCGGTCACGCGCAGACACGCCCCCGTAGTAACGGATTTCAACACCTCTTCGAATTGCACGGGATCAGCGACAACCTGAATATTGGCCACGCACGACCCATCGTTGAGGGCGATAAAGGCGACATTTTTATTGCCGCGTTTCGTGCGTACCCATCCTTTGACGGTTATTTCGACACCGCGNNCGTTTCGTGCGTACCCATCCTTTCACCGTCACGTCGGTATCGGTAACCGAACCTTGCAAAAAATCCACTATCCGTTTCATATCTGTGTGCTGTTTTTGTAAAAGCCCTACGAAGGTACAATATATTTGCCGTTTCAACAAAAAAAACTACTTTTGTTCGCTATCCTTTTGAGGCGTATTGGCGTATGAAAACTATTACTTCCATCCTGCTGTCCGTTTGTTGCATCTTCACGGTGAATGCCAAACGTGTCTATCGTTCCGAATTCCTGCCGTTCGACACGCGCGAGGCGGCGGAGCAGTTGGACCGCACGGGTATCTCGAAGTACATCCCGTACAACGGTGAAGATACGGTCGACATTCCGACTGACTGGTTCGATTCGTTCATCTATTTGCGACTCGGCAGCGAGGAGTACGACCTAACATCCTATTTGCGTCAGGGGGTGAATTCATTCGAGAAATGGGCGGGACGCGAAGGCTATCTGTTCGCTCAGGAGAAACGGAGCGTGTGGGATTACAGCGTGACACTGGTACCGGACTCTCTGGGGCGCGATTTCGGGATGCTGGATCTGGAGATCATCGTGCGGAACGGGTATAACTACCCGGAGCCCATCACGGTGGGGTACGACATATATGACCCGACAGGCAAGTTGCTGGATTTCAGCGTGAACGAAGTTACGGTCGACGGACGTTCCACTGACACGCTCCGCTTCACTCCATATATATACCATACGTACGACCATCGTTGGCAGCCCAACATTACAAAAAAAGAAGTATCGGCACCGCTGTATCGCGTGACACTCTACACGAAACGTCACGGTACTTTTCACGAGTACATCCCCCTCCGCGTCGGGTTTGACCCGCCCGTCTACGACGGCGGCGCGTTGTACACGTACAACGCGGCATCGGACGCCGCCACGACCCGTACCGAGATCACCGCACTGCTGCGCGACGGCGTCCGTTGCGCCAAACCCGAC
>DBDB01000059.1 GCA_002293345.1 Alistipes sp. UBA943 | reverse complement strand
ATGGAGATGCAAAGCATCTCCCGAAAGGTTTTGGGGTACACTTTTCTCCGAAAAGGGTACAGTTCCAGCAAGGTATAAGAACGCGCTTACAACGGAGTAGCGAGATTGAAACCGAACCATACCCCTTTGCGGTTGGGTTTGTAGAGCGACAACTTGATCGTCCAGGTCGATGCCGCGGGACCACGTAGCACGTTGCCGTCGATGTACAGATCCAACCCGTACGAGTAGAGTTGTTTGTATGCCGGGTCGCCAGCTTCGTTCAACCCTTTGAAACGGGCGTACTGCCCACCCACGTTCAGGCGCAACCGCTTGAAGTACAACACGCTCTTTATACCCCCGTCGGGATACCAAAACGGGAATTGATAATCAACGCTCGCGGCGGTGTAATTATTGTTCGAGATGTCGGTGGTCGAGAAACCGTTGGGCACCAGGCGACTCGACTTGAATCCGAAGGTCGGCATGCCGTTTATGCGGAATCCGCCCAGCGAGTGCTGATAGGTCGCCGCCACACTCAGCGAGTTGTGCGGGAAGAACCCCGGGGTGTAGATACGTGCGTATCCCGATACGAGGTCGCTGAAATCGCGATTCACGGGATTCGTTCCGTATTCGGCAGAGAGGGTGTAACCCCAGGGCGACTGCACGTCGCGGTATGCCGATCGCACGATGTCCGTGAACCCGACACCGAAGGTGAGTTTGTGGAGTCCCTTGTTGTACCCCAACGTGGCGATATCCTCCTGCGTGACCGTCGCCAGGTCGAGACTGCCTATGTCGGCCACCAAGCCGTTCGAGTAGCTGTACCCCGAGAGGATCGAAAGTTGGCGCAGATGATATCCGTTGTCGAAGTAGAGGGGCAGCGTGGCGCTGGCGTACGCATCCCAGTGTTGCTCCCCTTTTTCAGGGACGATTTGATCCTTGATGGGATACACGAGACGGTACCCTCCATACGTGGCACCCGCCTCGAACCGCACGCCGAGACCCGAGTAACGCAACGCTCCCGTGACGATATGTTTGTCGTCCGCATTCCACCCCCAGCTGGCGTACCCCTCCATCGTCGAGAGGAGGTTCTGTGTCAGCACCGTGGCACCGAACATGAACTGCGGACGGAAATCCCCGATCAACCCGAACGGATCGAACGACACGGGAGCCCAACTGTGAACATTGAACAGGTGCGCGGCTTTACGATAGCGTTTCGCTTTCGGCTGAGACACCCCAGCATCCTCCGCGAGGGTGCTTGCCGCAGGCATGGCTTGGACGGGGCGCGCGGCGGCAGCCGTACCGGGCGCGTAGCGCACGGTGTCGAGGTTGGGCACGTTCCAGCGACGCATCCGGGGATTCACCAGATCCACTGGCAACTTAGACACCTCAACCTCGACCGGCGGATGTCCATCCGCCGACGGCTGCTGCCGCGTGACGGCGTAGCCGCGTTTCGAGTAGGTCGTCGTGAGGAGACTCCCATCCCACGCCGGTGTGGGAGAGAGAGAGCCGTACCGCGAGGTGGAGAGGCGATGCTCCTTGCCCGTCGCGAGATCGAAACAGTGTGCCTCGTCGCGTCCCGATGCGATCGAACCGAAATATAGTTTCCCCGCGGCAGCCTGCAAGTCGCTCAGGGTGACGTACGCGGGTTGCGTGACCTGTGTCAGGGTGCCATTCTCCTCAACCGACGAGATCCACATGCCCTCATCGCCGATCAAGAGCAGATAGAGCTTGCCCGTCAGGTTGTCCCACGACATACCGTGCACTTCGAGACCCATCGGGATGCGTGTCGTGCTTCGCGAATCGAGATGCTCCTCCCGTATCCGGTACTCCCCGTTCGGACGATACTCCACCCATGCCAACCCGTGTTCACCGACACGGGTGGGGTATAGGGCATTGCGAATACCACGCACCGTTTTGGGGCGCGGATGTTTGCCGTCGAGGGGGTCGAAACAGACGATCTTCGAGTTGACACGCTGCGGAAAAAGCAACGACCGACGGTACTCCGTCCACCAGACACGTTCGGAATCTGTCTCGATACGTGAGGATGGGATGCCCGTGTGTGTCAGCACGCGTTCGCGCCCCGTTTCCGCATCCACCAAAACCAGTCGTGACGGGCGGTCGAAATCACTCTTGATCGCGATCAACTTCTCCGCCTCATCCCCCATCCAAAATAACCTGGGCCACCTGTAGGTCGTGTAGTTACGTTCGTCGAGGGGCGTGACGACACTCCCCGAATCCTCCACGGGAGGAAGCGACGCCCAGTGACGATTCAGGTTCGTGAACGCGTCTCGGAAGAGTTTGGACGGGTAGGTGCCGTAGTGTTTGCGCATGTACACGCGTGCGCCGAACGTCAACATATAGGCATTGCGCACGGAGTAGTGCAGCGACCGGTCCCAAAACTCATCGCCATAGCGGTCGTACGAGTATCTCACCAGCTGGTACCCCAACTGATAGTGATCCGGCACGTAATCGCGATACGAGCCGCAGAACCATTTGTCGATATTGCGCCGCGCGAACATTTCGTCACCGATAGCACGGTACTCGATCGTGAAGCGGGGTTGCAGCCCTCGCCCGAAGGAGGTCATCTCCGTCTCGATCATCACCGCGTCGCCCTCCAGCGCCCACATGTACATGAACGGATTTCCCACGATCGACCCCTGTTGACCGAGGAACCAGCTAAATACCTTGATCCATCCCCGATTCAGGGCGGCGTACTGCACGGCGTGACGGTACTCGTGTGCCACCAGCTGTTTCAGCCATGGCGTGGCATACGTGCCGGCCGGAGTGGAGAGGATCTCGATGCGCTTGGGCATCCACATTACCAGACCGTTCGCCTCGAAATTCTCGGGATGGATCACGAACGGTATCTTTTTGAGGGGCGGCAACTCGTAACCGTAACTGACATACGGGTGTGCCTCCGTGGCGTAGTGAAACAAGCGCCGTCCCTGCTCCTCCGCCACCGACGGGAACACCACCCGCACACTGTCCGTACGCAACTGCTCCCACCGTAACCCCGCCGCATCTGCACCCCACGAATAGTATTGCGCATGGACGCGACCCACGGAGAACAGCAATACGAATATGAACAGTAATTTTTTAGCCACCTGCCTTCTTACATTTAAATCCCGCCTTCATCAATATATCCACCACCTTATCGCGGTGGTCGCCCTGAATGATCACCTCGCCGTTCTTGGCACTTCCTCCCACGCCGCACTTCGTCTTCAGCGTGCGTCCCAACGCCTCCAAATCCGCATCGCTGCCCACGAAACCCCGCACGATCGTGGCGGTCTTACCGCCACGGTGTTTGTCCAGCCAAACACGAAGGTCTTGCTGATTGGGCGGCAATGCCGAGCCCCCGGGGGTGCTTGCGTTCGCAGAACGCATAGCTTGGGCGGGGGCGTGCGGGGCTTCGCGTGTGGGTCGAATGGGACCCGTGGAGTAAACTATCGACATTTGTGTGCGGTTATGTGCAAATATTGCGGCGAAGTTACTATTTTTGTAGCAAATGAAAGAAAAAAATAGAGAGACGATCCAGGTATTTGTCGAAGGGTACGAAGATGTGGCGTTCTGGCGCGGGGTGTTCGACTCGTTCGAGACGCCCGAATTGCGGTTCGAGATCTCGGTGCCCCCACAACGAAACATGCCCAAGGGTAAAAAGATACTGCTGTCGATGTTGCCCCGTTCGTCCGCCCGGATGTTGCTGTGTGTCGATTCGGATTTCGACCACCTCTTCGACGGTCAGACCGAACAGTCGCGGCAGGTGCGTAACTCGCCCTACATGTTCCATACCTACACCTATGCCACGGAGAACTACCTGTGTTATGCCCCGTCGCTGCACAACGTGTGCGTGAAGGCGACCAAGAACGACACCCGCATCTTCGATTTCGAGCGCTTCATGGCCGACTACTCGCGGACGATATACCGCCTGTTTCTGTGGTACGCCTACTCCGCACTCTGCTCGAGCGACCATATTTTCATCCTGAACGACTTCAAGAACAGCGTACGCATCCACTTCCTCGATCTGGAGGATAACGGTGCCCACACGATCGCGTGGCTGGAGCGTCAGGTGCGCCATCGCGAACAGACCCTGGCCAACAAGCACCCCAAGCATGTCGATGACGTGGAGCGTTTCGGTATCGAGTTGATGCACCGCGGCGTGCGTCCCGAAGAAACGTACCTGTACATGCATGGGCACACGCTGATGGATAACGTCGTGATGGTGATCCTGGATGCCGTGTGCGAGAGGTTGCGCAAAATGTCGTTAGAACGTATTTATGCGTCCAACAAGGATGGCGTGGCGTTGAAAAACGAGGTGAGTAACTACCAGAACGCGCAACGTTCCATCCGTGACGTGCTGCTCGATAACGAACTCTATACCGATTGTCCCCTTTACCACAAAGTCAAGCACGATATCGAAACCTTTCTGAAGAGAAAATAACTTTTTCTTCCGCCTTTACGATACTGTCGCTTTTTGTTTTTTTTCAGACCGCCGCTTTTTGGTGAAAAGCGGCACCAAAAACTTTCGAGAGATACTTGCGTATCTCCATATGTTTGCGCGAATGTCAAAAGCCGCTTCGCTGGCTTTTCGGTCCTTTTATTCGCAAACCTTTACGAAAACGAGTTTTCGACGGTTTCCTCATAAAATGCCCCAATCACCTGACGGTGATTTCGACATTCGCGACAACAGATCGCGAGATCCCGAAGGGATCGTGAACGAAACAGAATAATTTGGTTCAAGCTTGCTTGGAATCAAATTGTTGTGGTTCGTACACAAAAATTCTGCAATTTGCGTATTGTTCCCCCTTATCAAGGGGGTTAGGGGGTTGAGGCAAAAGCATCGTTACGATGCCTTTTCTCCAAAAAAGCGGAGGTATCGTAAGGGCGAAAAGAAAAAAGTTACTGCGCCTTGCGGACGATACGGACAGTGGTTTGGGTGCTTTGGAGCAGGAATACCTCGGGGCCGGTTCCATAACGTGACAATAGCTCGGGAGTATAGCCGCGTATCGTCAGCAGCTCCATGTGATCGCGTTTCATCACGTCGAAATCAGCACCGACATCTCCCCCATCTCCATCGCGTAACTCGGCGATCGCCTCATCAATGTGCCACGAATCATCCACACACAATCCCAGATTGACGGCCGAGTTGTGCACCAGATTGACACGGATACGGTGCCGTTCGAGGATGGCGAAAATGGTCGAAAATTTCTCCTCCAACACGAACGAAAAATCGCGCGGGCGTATCATCAACAACACCTGATCGCGTTTAAGAATGAGGATCGGCACATCCACGGGTGCCGACACGTTACGGATCACCGTGCCGGGTTTGCGTTTGTCGCCGAACGGACGCACGTACAACGGGATCCGTTTCTGTTGCAACGGTTTGATCGTCTTGGGATGGATGATCTGTGCACCGCTGTATGCTAACTCAATGGTATCCAGGTAGTTGAGCTCTGAGATCCGTTGCGCGTCGGGGAAAATCTTCGGATCGGCATTGAGGATCCCGTCCACATCCTTCCACACGGACATAGACTCCGCATCGAGAATGTTGGCCGCCACGGCTGCCGAATAATCCGATCCCTCGCGTCCGAGCGTGGTGGTAGTCCCGTCGGGCGCACTTCCGATGAATCCCTGCCCTATGTATATCGGCGCAGGACGCTCCCGCATCGCGTCACGCAACAAGGGCGTCGATGCGTCGATGTCCACCGTGGCATCTTTGTGGCGTTGGTTGGTCCGAAAACAGTGGCGCATATCCAACCAACTGTTCACGATGCCGCGGTGGCACAGGTATTCCGATATGATGGCCGTGGAAATTAGCTCGCCATACGACACAACGGTGTCATACAGTGCCTCCATCTCCATTCCCGCTTCCGACGAAAGGGGTGTCGTTTGGGTGGCAAGGTTCGTAAGTTCATCGAAAAATCCATCCACACGGTCGAGTGTCACGGTGCCGTTCCACAGCTCGTCAATGATGTCGGTATGGTAGGCACGTATCTCGTCGATGTGCGAAAGCGCCGCCGCGGAATCACTCTTTCGCAGTGACTCGAATACACGTTCGAGCCCGTTGGTGGTCTTGCCCATCGCCGACACGATGATGAACAGATCCTGCTCGTCACCGATAATCTTCAACATGTTACGTACCCCATCCGCGTTGCGTACCGATGCACCTCCGAATTTGTATACCTTCATAGTCACAAAGATACACTTTTTCTTTTTGCAACATGACCCAACTGCCCCTTTTTGGAAAAAAGCGACAGTATCGTCAAGGCGTAAAGAAAAAATGTATCTTTGTGGTCATGGAGAAAATCATCGAGCGGGCCTGGGAGGATCGGGCGTTATTGGAGCGGCAGGAGACGAAGGAGGCCATTCGTCAGGTTATTGCGGAGGTGGATGCGGGACGTTTGCGCGTCGCGATGCCGGGTGGTGGTGCCGACGGAGGGTGGCACGTCAATGAGTGGGTCAAAAAAGCCATTTTGCTCTATTTCGCGATACAGGAGATGCGTTCGATCTGTGGAGCTGGCGAGTTGGAGTGGTATGACAAGATTCCGTTGAAACGTGACTATGAAAAGTTGGGCGTGAGGGCGGTGCCGCCGGCGGTGGTGAGATACGGTGCGTACGTGGCACGGGGGGCGATCCTGATGCCGTCGTATGTCAATATCGGGGCGTATGTGGGTGCAGGGACGATGGTCGACACGTGGGCCACGGTCGGATCCTGCGCACAGATCGGCGAGGGGGTGCATCTGAGTGGCGGCGTGGGGATAGGCGGCGTGTTGGAACCTGTGCAGGCGAGTCCGGTGATCGTGGAGGATCACTGCTTTGTCGGGTCGCGGGCTATCATTGTAGAGGGGGCGCACATCGGTCGAGAGAGTGTGATCGGCGCGGGGGTCGTGATCACCGGGTCGACGCACATCATCGACGTCACGGGATCGGAACCGCGGGAGTACAAAGGTGTCGTTCCGGCGGGGTCGGTGGTGATACCGGGGACGTATCCCAAGACGTTCGCGGCAGGAACATACGGCGTGCCGTGTGCGTTGATCATCGGAAAACGAAAACCGTCCACAGATAAAAAAACGTCACTGAACGATGCCCTGAGGGAGTTCGCCGTCAGCGTATAGCCATGTGTCAATATAAACCGCGCTACTTTCACTTCCGTGAGCTCACCTCGACGCTCGATGAGGCGCGGCGTGCCACGGACTCAAAATATCTCTATGTACATGGAGATATTTTGAGTGCCGACGTGCAGTCGGCCGGCCGCGGGCAACGCGGCCATACGTGGCACGCCGCGCCGCGACAGAACCTGCTGGTGGCACAAGTGTGGGAACCCGGATTCCTCCCTGTTGCTCGTCAATTCACACTGACGGAGATTGTGGCATTGGCATTGGTGGATCTTTTTCGCATGTACGGACTCGACGCGCGGATCAAATGGACGAACGACATCTACATCGGTGACCGGAAGATAGTCGGTATACTGATCGAGAACAATATGTCGCGGGGGCGGATCGCACGTTGCGTGACAGGGATCGGTGTGAATGTCAACCAGACGGATTTCGACCCGTCGTTGCCGAATCCCACGTCGATGCGGTTGGAGTTGGGGCGCGAAGTGGATCGTGAGGAGGTACTGATGCGTCTCGGGGATCTCCTGTCGCGACGCTTCAAGGAATTGGAGTCAGGCGTGGATTTATCCGGTGAATATCACGCCCATCTCTATCGTCTGGATGAACCATCGCCGTACCGTTATCCGGATGGCGCGGAGTTTCAGGCTACCCTTCGCGGGGTACGTGCCACGGGGGAACTGGTGCTCGAAATGAGTGACGGTACAATGAGGGAATTCCTTTTCGGCGAGGTATTTTACTCGGTCTCCAGCCCCTCGAAGAACTCTTTCGGCGAGATGTCGTAATAGTCGCAAATTCGGAAAAATGTGGAAAGCCGAATGTCCATCATATTCCGTTCGATGCGGTTGATGGATATTTGAAGATCGTTTGCGACTGTATATTGAGATAATTTTTCCCGTTTCCGAATCTCAGCAAGCTTCATCGCAACTTTTGCAACCAGGATATCTTCGATTTTTTGCTCTGCCATGCCACAAAATAGCAGATAATAAAAATATTTTCAGTGCGAATGCACACTGTTTGGGTTTTTTGTTTACCTTTGCAGCAGCTATGGTGGTACCAGACACCGTGGTCGAGCGAGAGGACCATTTAATCCCAACCCCTCTCGCTCTTTTTTCTCCTCCCCGCGCCGGGGCTCCGTAGCAGCTCCAATGGTCAGCTGTACTCTCAGTCTTCCGGCGGACGCTATTGGATGCTCTCGGCTTCGTCTACGACGCTTGCGCGCGGGTTCGGTTTCAGTGCCGGCGCCGCGGATACGACGAGTACCTATCACGTCAGTTACGCCTTCTCCCTCCGTTGTATAAAGATCTAATGTAGGACGGGACAAGGAGTTCGACGCCGAAGGCGGCGCTTTTTCTTTTACAACTTTTTGCTTGTCCAAAAAGTTGCATCAAAAAAGACACCCCGAGGCTAAAAAAGGCTAAAATGACCTGCCTAACGTTCAAAATCGACG
>DBDB01000027.1:13139-20460 GCA_002293345.1 Alistipes sp. UBA943 | reverse complement strand
TGCACAGCCTCGGGCTACGCCCAAGTCTGCCCCCGCGGCACCTTCGGTGGCCGCGGGCACGCCGCCGCAACCGAAACAGGATGCGGGGAAGATTTACTACACGATCCAGTTGTTGGCGGGCAGGTATGAGATGTCCCCGGCGGACGCGCGGTTCAAGAGTTACGCTGGTCAGGTGAACAGGTATATGGGCGACGGAGAGTACAAGTATAAGTATTGCGTGGGACGTTACGACACGTACGACCGTGCCCGTGAGGCGATGGTTGAGGTACGTCGTGAATTCCCCGCGGCGTTCATCGTGCGGTTGAGCGGAAGTAGGGTTTTCCCATAGGGGAAACTTATAGTAAAACTGAATTTGATAAGAAAAACTTATGAGAAGAGAGGTAAAGATAGGGCTGTTTGCAGTGTTGATGATCGCCGCATTTTGGGCCGGCGGCAGGTTTCTGAAGGGTTTCGATTTGCTGAGCCGCAATGCGGTTTATTATGCGGCTTATGATGCCGTAGATGGGGTTCAGAACGCATCCCACGTGATGATTCGCGGCGTGAAGGTGGGTAAAGTGACGAAGATCATCCTCGATCCGGTGCACGAGGGCAAGGTGGTGCTTCAACTGACGATCCAGCGCAAATATCGGCTTCCCAGCGACTCTGAAGCACGTATTTTCAGCTATTCGATCATGAGCGGTAAGGCCATTGCGATCGAATTGGGATCGTCGCCTCAGTATCTGGTGAAGGGCGACACGTTGCGCAGCGGTGTGAGCCGTGATTTGATGGATGTGGCGGGTTCGGAACTCGATTTCTTCAAACAGAAACTGTCTCAGGTGACTGCCGACGTGACCCGTACGATGGACAACGTGAACATGATCCTGGAGCAGAACGCCGGATCGTTGGCCGGTACGATGTCGCATCTGAACTCTATCACGGGTGAGGTGAGCGACCTGTTGGTGACGCAGCGCGGCAACCTGAACGATGCTGTGAGCAACTTGTCGCGCTTCTCGAAGACACTGGGTGAAAACTCTCCACGCGTGGACAGCATCATGATGCACCTGAGCGACGTGTCGGGACAACTGGCGCGCGCCGATCTGGAACGCACGTTGGCCGATATCGACGCGATTGTCTCCCGTATCGAGTCTGGCGACGGCACGTTGGGAGCCCTCGTGAACGACGATCAGCTGTACAAGTCACTCACCGAGGCATCGGAAAACCTGACGTCACTGTTGGCGGACGTGGAGGCGTATCCGAAGCGTTACTTCTCGCTCGGCAGCGGCAAACGTGCCGACAAGCAACGCCGCAGAGACATGGAGCGGAAAAACTATGATCTACCCTGAAAATTTTGAACAAAAGATCGGTTTCGACAGGCTGAGGGGCCAGGTCGAATCGCTCTGCACGATCGAAGGCGGACGTCGTCGGTTAGCTGGTGAGACGTTCTCATCGTCACAACCGCAGATCGAACGTCGACTGACCGCGGCGGGTGAGATGCTGGGTCTGCTGGACGAATTGTCGTTGGGCGATTTCGTCGATCTGGGCGGGGTGTTACAGGTGTTGCGTGTCGAGGGGAGTTTCCTGGAGCCGGAACAGCTGGTCGAACTGTGCACGGCCCTTACGCTGACACACAAGCTGTTGGCACTCTTGAAATCCCGTCCTGTCCGGACGCTGAACGGACGCGGTGCAGGCGTGGAGTCCTTGCCCGAGGTGGTGCGGCACATTGATATGATCGTCGACAGCCATGGTAACGTGAGGGACGGCGCCTCTCCTGAGTTGGGTGAGATCCGGAAATCCATTCGCCAACGCGAGGGACAGGCCGCGAAAAGGCTGCAACAGGTGTTACAGGCGGCCAAGAGCGCGGGTTATGTGGATGCGGATGCACAGCTTTCGGTCAGGGATGGCCGCAGCGTGATACCAGTCGCGGCGGCGAACAAGCGCAAGATCAACGGTTTCGTGCAGGACGAATCTGCCACGGGCCGCACGGTATACATCGAACCGGTGGAGGTGGTCGAGATCAACAACGAGCTGCGCGAACTGGCTTATGCAGAACGTCGCGAGATTGTGCGTATTTTGACTGTTTTTACGGATGAGATCCGTCACCATGCGAGCCGTCTTTCTGTGGTGGAACAGTACCTGTCGGACATGGACATGATCCGCGCGAAGGCACGCTGGGCTCGTGCTAATGGGGCGGTGAGACCTATCGTGTCGATGGACGGACGGTTGAATCTGAGGAAGGCGCGCCATCCGCTGTTGGAACAGACGTTGAAGGGGCAAGGCAAGCCGATCGTGCCGTTGGATATGGAGCTGGATGCGAAGCGACGGATTCTGGTTATCTCTGGACCGAACGCGGGCGGTAAATCGGTATGCCTGAAGACGGTGGGGGTGGTGCAGTATATGTTCCAGTGCGGATTTCTGGCGACGGTTGGGGAGAACTCCGAGTTGCCGATTTTTGAGAGTTTGCTGATCGACATTGGAGACGAACAGTCGCTGGATAACGACTTGTCGACATATTCGTCGCACCTGATGAACATGAAACAGATGTTGCGTGAGGCGAGTCCGGGGACATTGATCCTGATCGACGAGTTCGGATCGGGCACGGAGCCGGTGATCGGCGGAGCTATCGCGGAGTCTATTTTGGAACGGTTACGCGTGAAGGGGTGTTATGGCGTCGTGACGACACACTATGCGAACTTGAAATACTATGCCTCTAACACAGAGGGGGTTGTGAACGGCGCGATGGCGTTCGACGTGGCACAGATACGTCCGTTGTTCCGTTTGGAGGTTGGCAAGCCGGGCAGCTCGTTCGCGATCGAGATTGCGAGGAAGATCGGCCTTCCGGAGGATATCATTAAGGATGCGGGCGAGAAGGCGGGCTCGGAACATGTGAATATCGAGAAACAGCTGCGTGAGATCGCTCGGGATAAGCGGTATTGGGAGCAGAAACGCGACAAGGTACGCCTTGCGGATAAAAAAGTGGAGGCGCTCGAGGCCCAACTCGAAACCCGTCTTGCGGATGTGAAGGCGGAGCGGTCCGAGATCCTGAAACGTGCCAAGGAGGAAGCCCGACAGTTGGTGGAGGGGGTGAACAAGCAGATCGAGAACACGATCAAGGTGATCCGCGAGTCGAATGCCGACAAGGAGCTGACGAAACTGGCACGTGAGGAGCTGAACGGGTTCAAGGAGCCGCCCAAGACGGATAAAAAAGAGAAGAAGGAACGCATCTTGTTGGCGGGTTCCGGGACACAGGGTGCATCGGCATTGTCGAAGATTTCGGCGGGGATCATGAACCGCAAGTTGAATTTCAAGAGCAATCTGGATGTACGTGGGTTGCGTGTACACGAGGCACTGGACGAGGTACGTGATTTTGTGGACGATGCGTTGATGTTGGGAGTGGAAACGGTGTCGATTTTGCATGGCACGGGGACAGGTGCGTTGCGTCACGAGATTCGTCAATATTTAAGGGGTGTACGTGAGGTGAAGAGTGCGGTGGACGAGCATGCGGACCGGGGCGGGGCGGGAATCACGATCGTTCATTTTCGGTAAACAAAACGAAATAACCCCCTCCCGGGAGGGGATACAGGGGGTGGGAAAATTAAAACTTATGGAGTACAAACTATCCGACATAGCAAGCATTTGCGGAGGTGCGTTACATGGGGAGGACGTCACCGTGACGAGCGTCATCACCGACTCGCGCGCGCGCGCCGCGTGCACCGATGACGGTGCCCTGTTCGTCGCAATGCGCGGAGCGCATCACGACGGACATGATTTCATCGTTGAGATGAAATCACGCGGCGCGCGCGCGTTCCTGACGGAGCATGAGATTGCACTCTCCGAGGGTTGTGGTGTGGTTGTGGTGGATAACGCGTTGGAGGCGTTGCAACTGTGGGCGTCCCACCACCGGGCGACGTATACAGGCGCGGTAGTCGGCATCACGGGCTCTGGCGGCAAGACGGTGGTGAAGGAGAGGCTCGCGAGGCTCATGCCCGAAGCGTTCCGTTCGCCACGGAGCTACAACTCTCAGTTGGGTGTGGCACTGTCGCTCTTGATGTTGAAGGATGAGAAGGTTGCTTTGATCGAAGCAGGGATCTCGAAACCGGGCGAGATGGATCGTTTGGAGCGGATGATACGTCCGGATGTGGTGTTAGTCACGTCGCTGGGCGCGGCACATCAGGATAATTTCGCGTCGATGGAGGAGAAAACGGGGGAGAAGCTGTTGTTGTCTCGCGATGCGAAACGGGTGATTTTCCATGGCGCATCGGCACCGCAGTTGAGGGGGCATGGGTTTGTCGATGCAACGGATTATGTGCTCCCGGACGGTTTCTCGACGGACTTTTTCGACCGTGTGAACGCGCAACTTATCGGTATGTTCATGCACGAGATGGGACTTCCCGTGCCTGATTTTGCGACCGATTTAGAAAGGATGCCATCGCCTGTTCACCGTAGCCACACGACGGTTTTGGAGGTGGATTTGGAGGCGATGGCGGGGAATTTGGCCCGTCTTCGGTCGCAATTGCTCCCTCGGACGGGCGTTATAGCGATGGTTAAGGCCTCGGGGTACGGCACTGGCGACGTCTCTGTGGCACGGATGTTAGAGGCCGAGGGGGTGGATTATCTGGCGGTGGCGTTTGCGGATGAGGGAGTGCGGTTGCGTGCGGGGGGCGTGACGTTACCGATCGTGGTGCTGAACGCTGACGAGGATAGCTTCGACGTGATGGTACGTCACGCTTTGGAGCCCGAGATCTATAATTTCAGGTCGTTGGAAGGGTTTGCGGCGTCAGCTGAGGCGGCGGGCGCGTGTCGATATCCGATCCATGTGAAGCTCGACACGGGGATGCACCGTCTGGGATTCTTGGGATCGGATATCGACACACTCACCCGCCGCCTCAGGGAGTTAGGGGACAGGTTGCGTGTCGCCACGGTGTTTTCGCACATGGCCGCGGCCGACGACCCGACGCAGGACGACTTCACACGCATGCAGATAGATCTGTTCGAGCGGATGAGCGGACAGTTGGAGGCTGGGCTTGGTTATGGTGTGAAACGTCATCTGGCGAACTCGGCTGGGGTGCGTTTCCCTGAGGCACGGTACGATTTCGTGCGTCCCGGGATCGGTCTGTATGTGGGCACATCGACCTTGAAGACGAAGATCGTGCAGATCAAGCGGTTGCAGAAAGGCGACGCGGTTGGGTACGGACGGGAGGGACGGTTGTCGCGGGACAGTGTCGTGGCGACGATCCCGGTGGGCTATGCGGATGGGCTGGATCGCAGGTTGGGTTGCGGCAACTGGTCGATGCTGGTTTGTGGACACCCCGCCCCGACGGTTGGACGCATCTGCATGGACAGCGCGATGATCGACATAACGGACATAGCCGAGGTTTCGGAGGGTGACGAGGCGGTGATTTTTTCACCTGCACGGGGAAACACTCCCGAGGATATGGCATGTGTGTTGGGCACGATCAATTACGAGGTGCTGACCTCGCTCTCGCAACGGGTCAAACGAGTCTACTGGAAGCGATGAAAGAAAAAAATATCAATTTCCCGGTAAAACAAGTTTTGAATCGTGTGGTCGAAGACCACACGATTCAAAACGAACAAAAGTCACCCCCTCCCGGGAGGGGGGAGGGGATGAAGGAGACGGAGGGGACGGAAGGTGTCCTGTACCTGATTCCTTGTCCGATTTCGGAGGGAGAATCGGTGTGGTCTGTGCTGCCCGCATCGAACGGACGTGTGATGTCGGAGTTGGATTATTTCATCGTGGAGAACGTCCGTTCGGCACGTCGATTTCTGTCGAAGTCGGGGCTGAAGGTGTCCGAGTTGGAGTTCCGTGAGTTGAGCGAACACACGACCGATCCACGGGGAATCGACGTGCTATGCGCCCCTATTGTGGCGGGGCGCAGTGCGGGCGTCATCTCCGAGGCGGGTGTACCGGGCGTTGCGGATCCGGGCGCCATGGTGGTACGGAGGTGCCATGAGTTGGGCGTACGGGTGGTGCCGTTGGTGGGCCCCTCGTCTATTATATTGGCGATGATGGCCTCGGGACTGAACGGTCAATCGTTCGCGTTTAATGGCTATTTGCCGGTCAAGGATGCGGGTAAGGCGATCCGGAATCTGGAACGACGGGCCTTGTCGGAGGGACAGGCACAAATGTTCATCGAAACGCCTTATCGCAACGTGAAGTTGGTAGAGCAGTTGTTATTGACATTGGGAGGGGAAACACGCCTGACGATCGCGGTAGACCTCACGGGTGCGGATGAATTTGTGGAGACGCATGGGGTACGTGAGTGGCGCGGGCGCAAGTTACCTGAATTGCACAAAAAACCGGCGATCTTTGTGATCGGGGCATAGATTTTGGACGATGGGAGAATAGAAACTGGTAAAAAATAGCGATCATGAAGAAGGAACATGCTTATAATGAGGAAGTTATGGGTGATGAGGGGTTCATCGCGGGCGATGCCTATCCATCGTTGGACGGCGAGTCGGCTGACAATCTGACAGACGTGCCGGGCGCCGATCTTGACACTTTGGCAGGTGACGATGAGGAGGAAGGAGAGGACGACGAAGAGTCGGAAAAACCCTCCGCGGGGGATGAATGTGCCGAGCTACGGGATAAGAATCTACGTTTGCAGGCCGAATTCGACAACTTTCGCAAACGCACGTTGAAGGAGCGCATGGAGTTGCTTCAGTTTGCCGGTGCGGACACGGTGAAGCAATTTCTTCCGCTGTTGGATGACGTGCAACGTGCTGTGTCGGCGATGGAAAAGAGTGACGATATTGCGGCGTTGCGCGAGGGGGTGAACCTGATCGCCCAGAAATTCACCGACACGTTGAAGAATCTCCACGTGGAGGAGGTCGATGCGCTGGGTTTGGAACTGGACACGGACCGCCACGAAGCCGTGGCACGCGTACCGGGCGACAAGGGCCAAAGCGGCAAGATCATCGACGTCGTGCAGAAGGGTTATAAGATAGGGGACAAGGTGTTGCGCTTCGCAAAAGTGGTGGTGGGCGAGTAATTTGCGTTGATAGCAGCCCTGATCCTGCCCCCGGCTCGAAATCCGCTCGGTCACGTACGTTTGAGTACGCTCTCTCGCAAATTCCATCGACCGGGGTTGTCTGAGGACTGCTCTGAACACAAATTAGGATTTCACCCCAACCAAACTTAAACTACCGAAGGAACAAAATAAATGGCAGAAAAAAGAGATTACTACGAAGTGTTGGGAGTCCCGAAAGGCTCCGACGCGGATACGATCAAAAAGGCTTACCGACAGGCCGCCCTGAAATACCATCCGGACAAAAACCCGGGCGACAAGGCCGCCGAAGAGAAATTCAAGGAGGCCGCCGAGGCGTA
>DBDB01000027.1:0-13099 GCA_002293345.1 Alistipes sp. UBA943 | reverse complement strand
TATATGGCGGCTTCGGCGGCCGTGGCTTCTCGATGGAGGACATCTTCTCGCAATTTGGGGATATTTTCGGCGGGCACTTCGGTGGTGGCGGATTCTCGGGCGGATTTTACGACATGGGCGGCGGCGGACGTCGTCCGTCGGTGAACCGTGGCAGCGATTTGCGGATCAAGGTGAAGCTGACGCTCGCCGAGATCGCTTCGGGCGTAACGAAAAAACTGAAGATCAACAAGACGATCCCTTGCGACAAGTGCGGCGGCACGGGAGCCAAGACGAAGGATTCGTATAAGACCTGTCCGACATGTAATGGTTCGGGTTATGTGGGTCGTGTGGAGAACACGATCTTCGGCCGCATGCAGACCCAGGGTGTATGCCCGACGTGCGGAGGTACGGGTAAGGTGATCAGCGAACCGTGTGACAAGTGTCACGGCGAAGGCACATTGAAGGGCTCGGAGGTTGTCGAGATTCGCATCCCCGCGGGTGTGGGCGAAGGGATGATCCTGACGGTGTCGGGTAAAGGAAATGCGCCGCGTCACGGCGGGGTGAACGGCGATTTGCAGGTGGTGATCGAGGAGGAGCGCGATCCCCGGTTGATGCGCGACGGTCATGATCTGATCCACAATCTCAACATTACGGTGACGATGGCCCTGTTGGGAGGTTCGGTCGAGGTGCCGACGGTAGACGGACGGGCAAAGATCAAGATCGCCCCCGGCACCCCGGCAGGTAAGGTGTTGCGTTTAGCGGGCAAGGGACTGCCGGACCTCAACGGCCGCGGTCGTGGCGACGAGTTGGTGGTGGTGGATATCTCGCTACCGCAGACCCTGACGTCCGAGGAGCGCCGCCTGTTGGAACAGTTGGAGGGCCATCCCAACTTCAAGAAGGCCCCCGCCGCGGGACAAAATATATTCGAGCGCATGCGCGGATTTTTCAGGTAAAAAGAGAGCGGGTAACCGCTCTTTTTTGTATATTTGCCCATTATGCTCGGATTTTCCCCATTCAAGAAGCACGCGAACGCGTTCAACTACACGCCCCGTTACTACGACCCCCGCAAAGAGGGACGCGGCGGGGAGTACCGTGTGGGACAGTATCTGGAACGTGCGAGCGAGCTCCGTGCCGAGCGTCGCGACGCGGCACGCAAGAGCGCCTCGAAACGGATGTGGGGGATGATTGTGGCGGGCGTATTTTTGGTGATTTTCCTGACGGTGGGGTATCCTCGTGTGGTGGCGTTTTTTACGAGTCTGGGCAAAGAGAAGAAACCGTACGTGGAGGAGTTCAATCCCTACACCCCGATCACGGTCGTACCGAACGACTACCCCGGCGCAGAATAGAGGGGCAATAGTTATGGAGAAGAAGGAGCAGAAGATACGGTTGCTGAACGATGTGGTGGCGAACCAGATCGCCGCGGGCGAGGTGGTGAACCGTCCGGCATCGGTGGTGAAAGAGATGCTGGAAAACACGGTCGATGCGGGTGCGACGACGGTGACGGTGAACTTTCGCGACGGCGGCAAGGAGTTGATCCAGGTCATCGACGACGGCTGCGGCATGTCGCCGGTGGATGCACGTATGGCGTTCGACCGTCACGCGACGAGCAAGATCGCCGAGTTAGACGATATCTATGCGCTGCACACGTTCGGATTCCGCGGCGAGGCGCTGGCATCCATCGCGGCGGTATCGGAAGTCGAGTTACGCACGCGTGCCGAGGGCGACGAGGTGGGCACCCTGACGCAGGTGAACGGCGGACAGTTCGTATCGCAAACCCCGATCGCATGCCCCAAGGGGTCGCAATTTTCGGTCAAGAATCTTTTTTACAATGTACCGGCACGTCGCAAGTTTTTGGAACGCACGACCACGTCGTCGAGCCAGATCAAGGCTGAGTTCCAGCGTGTGGCGTTGTGCAACCCCCAGGTAGCGTTCGAGTTGCTGATGAACGACCAGCCGCTGTACAATTTACCTGTCGCGACGCTTCCGCAACGGATCGTGGATGTGGTTGGACGTTCGATGAAACAGAACCTTTGCGAGGTGGAGGCGGACACGTCTATTGTGCGTGTGGAGGGTTTCGTGGGCAAACCGGACACGGCACGACGTGGGACAAACTCCTCGCAATATTTCTTCGTGAACGGCAGGTTCTTCCGGTCACACTATTTTTATAAGGCTGTATTGGCGGCGTATCAGAAGCTGATACCTGACAACTGCACGCCTTCCTATTTTTTATACCTGACGATCGACCCGTCTCGGATCGACGTGAACGTACACCCCCAGAAGACGGAGGTGAAGTTTGCGGACGAGCAGGCGATTTGGCAGATCATCAACGCATCGGTACGCGAAACATTGGCCAAGACGGGCTCTATGCCGTTGATGGATTTCGATGGCGACGCGGGTGTCGAGATCCCGACGCTGAGCGCCAAGGGGGTCGTGTACGACGAGCCGAAGGCGGCCGGTAATTTGGATTACAATCCTTTTGCCCCGATGGGCGACGGGATGGAGTTACCACAGTTGACGGCTGGCGGAGGCATTATCGGCGGAGCGAGTCGCGACACGATGGTCAAGGGCGGTCGCGGCGGCGGATTCGGCAAGACGGCCTTCATGTCGTTCGGATCGTCGTCACTGGACATGGGGAGTCACGCCACGGAGTTCGATATTGTCCCTTCGCGTGAGGATTTCGATCCTGATGGATTGTCACCCGAACTTGCCCTGGGCGAGGAGCAGGCACGCTTCACGGAGATCGTGTTGGTGGGTGGAGGCTATGCGTCGGCGATCTACGGCGGACGTTGGGTGGTGGTGGACTTGCGGCGTGCCCGCGAGCGTGTGCTGTTCGATCGCTATGTGTTGCTGTTGGAGAACGGATCTTCGGTGAGCCAGCAGTTGCTTTTTTCGGAACGATTGGCATTCTCGACGGACGAGTATGAATTGTTGGAGGAGCATGCGGTGGACTTCGCGGGCTTGGGATTCGACATGGAACTATTGGGTGATGGCGAGGTGGAGATGCGCGGAATTCCTGCCGACGCGACGCACGACGGCATCGAGGGATTGATTTATGAGTTGCTGCAGGTTTTCGCCATGCCGGTCGATATTCGAGACCAACGCCGTGTGCGTGTGGCGTCGGCGATGGCTAAAAGCGGTGCGTCGGGATTTTCACGCGGCGCATCGAAGGAACAGGTGGTGGAGCTGTTGGAACAGTTGCGTCAGGGCGGCAATTTGGGATTGACTCCTTCGGGCAAAGCCATCATGACGGAGATCACCCCCGAGGAGATTAAAGAGAGATTGGAATAGAAAAAAATACCGCATGTCCCGTAAAAAAAGTTTTGAATCATGTGGTCGAAGACCACATGATTCAAAACGAAACAAATCCTCCCCTCATTGGGGAGGGGTTGGGGGTGGGGAAATAATAGAGACTATGAATAGATACGCGACACCTCCTGTGGTGCTGAATTTATTGATCATCAACGCATTGATGCTGTTGGTGATGGAGTTATTGCCGATGCGCGAGATGTTGATCCGCACGTTGGCGCTGTTCGACGTGGGTGAGCCTGAGTTTCGTCTCTGGCAACCGGTGACGTACATGTTCCTGCACGATGGATTTTCACACCTGTTCTTCAACATGTTCGCGCTTTGGATGTTCGGCCGCACGTTGGAATGGGACTTGGGTTCACGGCGATTCCTGTTATACTATATGGTATGCGGCATCGGCGCGGGATTGATCCAGTTGCTGGTGGGATACTTGACGCATGCCGGTGGTGTCACGGTGGGAGCTTCGGGCGCGGTGTTCGGCGTTTTGTTGGCATTCGGCATGCTGCATCCGAACGAACGTGTGATGTTGCTCATCCCACCGATCCCGATGAAAGCGAAATGGTTTGTGATCATATACGGGTTGATCGAGCTGTTCTTCGGCGTTTCGGGCACGATGAGCAACGTGGCACACTTCGCACATGTGGGTGGCATGTTGTTCGGGCTGATGTTGCTCCTCTATTGGAAACACCGCTATGGCAAAAGGAGAGTATTATAACGAGCTTCGTGCCCGCGGCCGCAAGCCTCGCCGTTCGACGATTTCGGTACTGTTCGACGGAGCGATGAAGGGCTTCACGGCAGCCGTGGGGGTATTGTTGCTACTGACGCTCCTTGCACCGATGATTCATCCCGAACGGGGCTGGATCTTTCCCGTATTGGGACTCTTTGCACCTGCCGTGTACGCCGTGGCGGTACTGTTCGCACTCTTCTGGATCGTCCGGTGGCGATGGCGGGTGGCATTGCCTTTGGTCATACTGTTGGCGATCGGGGCATTTAAGATGCCGCTGTTCGTACGTCCCGAGTTGCGGCGCCACTATGACACCGAGCGCGAGGACCGTAACGGCATTTCACTGATGACATATAACGTCCGCGGATTCTACGACGATAAACAGGGTTGGTCTGTCGCAAGCGTGGGTGAGGCCGTGAGGCGCGTGGATCCGGACATTGTCTGCTTCCAGGAGTTCAACCACGCCCAGGCACACCGCATGGGTCTCGACACACTGTTGGATGGTTATCGACGTGTGTACGAAGGCGAGGGGCACGATCTGGCGGTGTACACGAAATTCCCGATCCGCGGTTCGGGCGAGTTGGACGCCTCGACGGGTGTCAAGAGTATGTGGGTGGACGTACAGTTGGGTGACGACATGCTCCGCATCGTGAACAATCATCTGCACTCGACGTCTATCACGGCGAGCGACGACGCCTATTTGTCACAGACACAATTTTTGACCGACACGGCCCGGAGTCGGAAGTTGAAGGGTATCTTCCGCCGCTTTGTGGACAACAGCGTGGTACGTGGACACCAGGCGAAGGCGATCGAGTCACTGTTGGACGGGGTCTCTCACGGGGCCGCAGCCTCCGCACCGCCTGACGGCGCAGCTCCGGCACCGGCCGCCACAGGTAGATTCGGAGGACGTTTGGTTGTTTGCGGCGATTTCAACGACACGCCACAGTCTTACGTGTATCGTACGGTATCTCGCGCCGGCGGCGGATTGGACGATGCGTTCGCCGAATGCGGCAAGGGATACGGCTCCACGTTCCGCGGATTCCTGAACGCGTTGCGAATAGATTATGTGCTGTACGGAAATGGCCTTGAATGTATGTCTTACGAGGTTTTACGGGATGTCGAGTGCTCGGATCACTACCCGGTTGTTGTTTGGTTGCGCGAGAAATAATTTGGGTTAAACTGTTGCAATTCTAAAATTATTGTTACATTTGCCCTAATTGACTGAAAAATACATTTCAATTTTAATTCAAACATTTGCTAATAGGTATGATTAAGAAACTTGCACTATTGTTAGTTGCCGTGCTGAGTACCTGCACGTTGGCGTTCGCGCAGACGAAGCAGGTTACGGGTGTGGTATCCGATGGACTGGGACAGCCGGTCATCGGTGCGGCAGTGGTGGTCGCCGGCACCACGAATGGTACGTCGACCGACATCGACGGACGATTCACGTTGATGGCCCCCGCGAATGCCACTCTTGTGGTGACGAACCTCGGTTACGAGGAGAGCCGCATCTCCGTTGCGGGCCAGTCTCATGTGAATGTGACGCTGAACGAGGAGAGCCAGACGATCGACGAGGTCGTTGTGGTAGGTTACGGCTCCGGAAAGGCGATCACGTCGACGGTGGCGACTGTGGACCAGGTGAAGGGCGACAAGATCCAGAACCGTCCGAGCAGCAACGTTATGGACGCCTTGGGCGGTCAGGTTGCAGGTTTGTCAGTCATGTCTACGAACGGTGAGTTGAGCGCCACGTCGAGTTTCCGCATGCACGGTATCGCCTCGACAGCAGCCTCTCAGGCGCCGCTGATCCTTTTGGACGGAGCTCCGATCTCGAGTGCCACGCTGAACGCGCTGAACGCGAACGACATCCAGTCGATCGACTTCCTGAAAGACGCGTCCGCGACTTCGATCTTCGGTTCACGCGCCGCGAACGGTGTCATTTATGTGGTATCCAAGACCGGACGCCGCAACCGCGAGGAGAACACGGAGGTCGTATTGCGTACCCAGTACTCGATGACTTCGCCCGTACGTCCCCGTATGACCCCGATGACGACGGACCAGTTGTTGGATTACTACGCAGCGGTTCAGGTGGTTCGCCGCGATCCTTCGGCACCGACACGTCCGAACTACGACGCACAGTTGAAGAATGCACGTAACCAGTGGGTTCGCGACCACATTTCGTCGAACGGTTGGGACGAGACGCTGAACAACGACTGGTGGGACATTTTCTTGAAAAAGAACGCCCCGATGTACCAGATGGACTTGGCCGTAACGGGCGGTTCGGAGAAGACATCGTACTATTTTTCGGGCAACTACATGGACCAGACGGGTATCTTGCCCGGTTCGACGCTGAATCGTTACACGTTCCGTACGAACGTCGACACACGTGCCAACAAGTGGCTCCACATGGGCTTGAACCTGGGTGTGAGCTATCAGGAGGCATCTTCGGCCGAGACATTGGCCACGCAGGGAGCCTTGGTGTCGGGCAGCCCGGTATTCGCATCGTTCCTGACACCTCCTTACCAGCCTTTTTATGACGAGAACGGCGAAATGCTGAAACGTTTGTCGACTACGGGCGGTCTGAACCCACTGCTGGCTCCCCACTACCGTCCTGGCGGCACGAGCCGTTTGCAGTTGAACGGATCGGGATTCGTTGAGTTGACCCCGTTCAAGGGCTTCACGGCACGTTCGGTACTTTCGGGCGACGCGTTGGATTGGTACTCTCACAGCGAGACTTCGCCCGATCTGCCACAGGTAGCGGGTGGTGTTCTCGGCTCGGGACGCGCCTCGGAGAACTATTCGCGTTACTATACTTATACATGGACGAACACGGCGGAGTATAAATTCTCGATCAAACAGCGCCACAATATCACCGCGTTGTTGGGTCACGAGACGATCTACAACTCGACGAACTCTCGCGGCGTGGGCGTGATCGGTATTACGTCACCCGAATTCCTGATCCTTTCGATGGGTACGGAGGTGCCGGGTGTACCGAGCTACTCTTCGGGAGCTTACGCGTCGAACTCGGTCTTCGGACGTTTGGAGTACAACTTCGACGAGCGCTACTTCATCGAGGGAACGCTGCGTAACGACGCGAGCTCGCGCTTCGCGAAAGAGAACCGCAACGCGTTGTTCTACTCGTTGGGTGGTATGTGGAACATGAAGAAGGAGAGTTTCCTGATCGGCGTGCGTCCCATCACGGACTTGCGCCTGAAATTGAGCTACGGTACGCAGGGTAACGCCGAGATCGCCTCCTACGCATGGATGAGCTACCTGGGCGCCGGTGCCGACTATGGAGAAAACGGTGTGACGTGGATGCTTGCCAACCCCGGCTACCCCGAATTGCGTTGGGAGAGCCAGTCGCTGTTGAACGTTGGTTTCGACATGCAGTTGTGGCAGCGTTTGGGCATCGAGTTCAGCTACTACCGTCGTGAGACGACCGACATGTTGATGGACATCCCCCGCGTTCCAAGTACGGGTGTGGGCTCGACGCCGGGTAACATCGGCGGAATGCGCAACACGGGTGTGGACTTGACGTTGAACTGGGACATCTATCGCAACCGCGATTGGTACATCAACTTCCGCACGACGTTCAACTACAACAAAAACCAGGTGACCAGACTGTGGGAAGATGACTTGGAACGCGTTCAGACAGGTTTGAACGCCTGGAGTGTGGGCGAGACCTACTCGGTTTGGTCGATGCAGAAGTGGTTGCGCGTGGATCCTGCAACGGGTAAAGACGTATGGCAGGGTGGCCTGACGGGCGAGACGATGAACTACAACCAGGCTGACCTGGTGAGCTGTGGAACACGTTTCGCACCCTACACGGGCGGTTTCTCGCTGACGGCATCATGGAAAGGCATCGCCTTGACGGGTGACTTCGCTTGGGTGGCAGGCAACTTGATCTTCAACAACTATAAGTACTTCTTCGCGAACCCCAACCAGATCTTGGGAGAGATCAACGGTATCACGGAAGCGTTGGATTACTGGAAAGTCGAAGGCGACAACACTAAGTACCCCGCCCTGACGGAACAGATCCAGACGGACAGCCGTATGTTGGAGCCGGGTGATTTCCTCCGCATGAAGAATTTGCAGTTGAGCTACACGCTGCCTTCGGAGGTGATCAAGAAATCGGGCTTCATCAAGGGCCTGAAGGTGTGGGTCGGCGGCCGTAACTTGTTGACATTGACCGGTTATAAGGGATTGGATCCTGAGGTGGCTGATATTGGTGTCGACGTGGATGCGTATCCGAACTCGCGTCAGATTACATTTGGTCTTGAGTTGAAATTTTAATTGAGGGGGATTGAATATGAAAAAGATAATCTATTTAATTACAGTATTGGGGATCTCGCTCGGTGCCGTGTCGTGTAATTTGGACATGAACCCGCGTACGAGCGCGATGATCGACACGACGTACACGGAGGAGTATTGCCAGGGTATGCGTGCGGCGATCTATAACACGGCGAAATCCTATATTTCAGGTGGTTCGTATGTCGTGCCCGATCTCTACGTGGACGTGCTTAACTGTACGGTCAACGCGACGAAAGGTAATCAGGGCCGCTTCATTCACTCGTGGAGTATCACGCTCGACGACGCTGATGTGGCAGGTGCCTGGGGCAGCTTCTTCGGCGGCGTGTATCAGGTGAACGTGGTTTTGGATCACATTCAGAAGACGCTCGACATGAACGTTCTAACGGAACGCGAGGTCGAGCAAGTTACCGGTTATATGGGTGAGATGTATATGTTCCGTGCTTGGATCATGTACCGTGCGGCGATGCTCTTCTGCGAGCAGCCTGCGATGACGGACGCCGAATTGGAGGCACAGTTGGGACTCTACTATCAGAAACCTCTGCGTGAGGACGGCAAACCGGGATTTCCCGACGTGACGATCCAACCCGTTCGCGGCACTTTGAAAGAGTTGTTGGCGAACATCGAGGAGGACATCGCACGCGCCGAAGCCATCTTGACGGACACCGGCGACTACATGGGCAAGCAGGGTTCGATCTACCTGACGGCTGATGCCGTGAAGGCGTTTAAGGCGCAGTACGCGCTGTACCGTCGTGATTACGCGACGGCTGCACAGATGGCCGACGAGTTGATCGCATCGGGACGTTACCCGCTGGTTCAGACCGAGGCTGCGTTGGAGATGATGTGGCGTCAGGACGTATCGACGGAGAATATCGTTCAGTTGGATCTTGTACGCACGACGATGGGCACGGCCGGTGGTTATGACACCTATGTATCTGCGACGTACGACAAGGAGAGCAACACGTTCCGTTGTTCGCCGTGGTTTGTTCCGGAGCAACAGATCGTGGATCTGTTCGTAGCGGGCGACAACCGTTATGGGCAGTACATCACGGTCCCGGTGCCGTACGATGAAGATGCAATTGCTTACGAGACTCCTGAGGGTAAAGAGGGTCTGCTGGGAGGAACGCCTTCCGCGATCTATGTGGATGACACGGAATTCAGCATAGGTGGTTCGATGATCTCGAAATATCTGGGTAACGTAAACTTCCAGCTGAACAGCACGCTGTTCACGTATGTCGTGAAGCCCAAAATGTTCCGTATTGCGGAGATGTACCTGATCGCCGCGGAGGCACACTTCCGTTTGAGTGGAGATGCGTTGGTTCCGTTGAACGAATTGCGTCGTTCGCGTGGTCTGGCTGGTTTGACCGGCATCTCGGGCGACGAGCTTTGGACGGAGATCAAGAACGAGCGTCAACGCGAGTTGGTGGCTGAGGGAGGTCGTTTGTTCGACCTGAAACGTTGGGATGAAGGATTCCAACGTGAGGTACAGCCACGCTTGTTGGCCGATGGTATTGTCGATGAGTTGGCAACGACTTACGATCATGAGATGCAACAGGACGCGCCTTCTGTGGTTCCGACTCACTACGTGTGGCCGGTTCCGATCGGGGAGATTGCGCGTAACGAGAATATGAAACAAAACCCGGGCTATTAGGGATTTGTGAAACGATCGAACAGGGCAGTTGATACTGCCCTGTTTCGTTGAATGCGTACGTTTATGGGTTTGATTTTGTGTATCGAAACAGGGACTGAGGTCTGTTCCGTCTGTCTCTCACGGGCCGCAGCCTCCGCACTGCCCCTTAAGGGGGCAGCTCCGGCACTGGCCGTTCGCGAGAGCATGGAACGTGATCACTCACGTCAAGCTGCGGTATTTGTGGACGAGGTGTTACGTGATTCCGGGGTACGACCTGAGGAGCTGGATGCGGTTGCGATTGGCCGTGGTCCGGGCTCATACACGGGTTTACGCATCGGCACGTCACTGGCCAAGGGCTTGTGTTACGGGTTGGATATTCCGCTGATTGCGATCAATTCGATGGCTGCGCTTGCGGAATTGGCATCTGGAGAGGGATTGCCCTCGGATGCACTTCTTTGCCCGATGCTGGATGCGCGCCGTATGGAGGTATACGCACAGGTTTTCGACGCATCGGGACACGAGCTGACCCCGGTCGTGGCGGAAGTTGTGACATGTGACAGTTTCCGCGAGTGGCGCGATGAGGGACGGACTTTCGTGATTTTCGGTCCGGGAGCATCGAAATGTCGGGAGGTATTGCCAGATGCCGTGTATTTGGAGGTAGTCCCATCGTCACTCGGCTTGACACGTTTGGCACACGCGGCTTTTGCAAAGCAACAGTTCGAGGATGTGGCATACTATGAACCGTTTTATTTGAAAGAATTCACCTCCTTTCACTGAGATATTCCTTCTCCTCCCCGCGGCAGGGTGGCGTGACTTTACTACCGGTCGATTGAGTAATTCGGCTTCTGGAGGAGCCTGTTGGTCTTCAGGAGTTATCTCCGACAGAGAGGCTCCAAGACTGAATTTCTATATGACAAATAACCTGAACGTGGATCCCAATCCTATCTCCTACGCCTTCCCCCTCCGCTGTATAAAGATCTAATGTAGGGCGGGACAAGGAGGCTCGACTTCTACCCTCGGCATAGTCTGCAAGCAGTCTCTGCTCTCGGATTGGCGGAAGTTGGGTGGGACAAGATTTTCGCACGCCTATTTCCCAACGATCCGAACCTTGTACTCCTCGACAATCAAGCGATGAGGGAAGATCAAAAGAGAGAATTCATTGTCGTTAATAAACCGCATATAATGGGATTCTGTAATGTGTTTCTTGTGATCCCAACGCATCCCTACGTCGAACGTGAAGGTTCTTTTTACCTCGACGATTTCCCATTCGTTCGAATTCAGGCGTGTTTTTTCCTCTTTGGTCATAACGGTTAAGTATTTTCAACCTAACCACACAAAAAAAGGCGCGCATCTACGATGCTCACCTCGGGACTACAACATCCTTGTTCATGCAAAGCAAACGCACGCCAAGGCGTACCTTTACCCAAATGAACCTAAATCGAATCAATGTTGTAGTTTGAGGTGATTAGGCTGTATTTGAAGGCAAATATAAGAAAAAATTGTTAGATCGTCGTCGGCGAGGGGCTTCAGCCCGTCGCATGGGGGCGAGACGGTCTAAGGCGCGCGAAGCGCGCTCAATCCCCGCTGCTAAACAACGGCGTGAAGTCGAGCCTCCTTGTCCCGCNNTAGATCTTTATACAACGAAGGGGACGGGTGACATGGACGGTTCCGTCACTTCGGTTCTCTGTGATATCCACATTGAAACGAAAGAATAGCGTTGTCGTCGTGGATGATGGTTGAGCAGACCAGTAGAATCCGCGGGAAGTCTGATAGTCCAGCTGACCANNACGATACCCCGCCGCGGGGAGGAAAAGGTTATATTCTGTACTGCCTGAGTTCTTTTTGCAGTTCCTTTTCGCGACCTCCGACGAGACTATTGACGAGATCGTGGAAGCGTTTCGAGTGATCGTGATGTACGGTGTGACACAGCTCGTGAATGATGACATAGTCACGCAGATGCACAGGGAGGGTCATGAGATACAGGCTGAGGGAGATATCTCCTTTTGCGTTGCATGACCCCCATTTGGACCTCGTGGCACGTATGGTTATGGAACGGAATCCGAGCCCGGTTTGCGCAGCCAGTTCATCGGCGCGCGGTGGCAGCCAGGCTTTGGCCTGCTGCCTCAACGCTTCGCGTTGCTGTTCCGTGTATTGACACGGAACGCCGCGCGCCTCGACCTTTTGACGGGTTGCGATAATCCACTCGACACGGCTCTCGAGGAACGCCACGGCACGTTTCGCAGACACACCGACGGGGAACGACAATCGGACTTCTCCGGATGGTTTGACGGCTATTGAGATACGTCGCGCGCGCGCAGTTTGCGACACCGTAACGGTACCGAGAGTGGGGTGTACGATGGTGGTTTTCAACGTGTTACGCGATTCTCTGCCGCACGACCTCGAACAGAAGGACAGCCGCAGCGGCCGACACATTGAGCGATTCGATTTTCCCGATCATGGGTATGGCGAGTTGCTCGTCACACAGTTTGAGCACCTCTTTTGAGATGCCTGTATCTTCGGCCCCCATGACGATCGCGGTAGGTTTACGGAAATCCGCATCGTATAGCAGTTTGCGACTCTTTTCGGTGGCCCCGACGATTTGAAAATTTTCCTGTTGCAACATTTTGATCGTGTTTCGTATCGACCCCACGCGACACACCGGAATAACAGTCAACGCTCCTGCAGAGGAACGAATGGCCTCTGAATTCACCGGAGCGGCATTTTTGAGTGGCACGATGAGCCCATGCGCTCCGGCACACTCGGCCGAACGTGCAATAGCTCCGAAGTTGCGCACGTCCGTCACGCCATCGAACACAACGATGAGCGGCGTTTCATCCTCCGGCACCCGTTCCAAGATATCCTCGACAGAGACATAGCCGATCGCTGACGTAATCGCGACAACCCCTTGGTGATTGGCCTTGCGCGTGACGCGGTCGAGTTTCTCGACCGGCACCTCCTGCACCCGCAGGTGGTGTCGTGCGCACAGGTCGCGCAGCTCTGTGAGGAGTTGACTGTTTGCGCCCTTGCGCACCATCACGCGCTCGATCTCTTTACGCGCATTGATGGCCTCCGCAACCGGACGAATCCCGAAAATAATATTTTCCATAGTGCTGCAAAGATAGCTTTTTCTTCTTCTAAAACCTTTTCTTTTTTAA
>DBDB01000019.1 GCA_002293345.1 Alistipes sp. UBA943 | reverse complement strand
GTGGACATGATCACCGGAAGGTGGGAAATCGTCGAGGTACACACGTTACGCGATGGCGTGTGGACACCCTACACGGAGCAGATCGGGCAGAATATTTCGGGTTTTTCGTTGGCCCGGCTGATCGTTCAGAATCCCGAAACGTCGCACGTCGAAACGGTCGATGACAATCCGAACGAGATCCTGTTTTACGACATGGCTTTCGATGAATCCATCGGCCAACCCCTCCACCGAAGGGGCAGGTTTATAAGAGTGTAGGCGTGGGGAGGAGAAGGTTGTTACCGACTTCCGAAGATTGAGGAGCCAATCCTTACCTGGGTGGCACCTTCGGCGATTGCGAGCGGATAGTCGTGTGACATGCCCATCGAGAGGGTGTCGAAATGTGAACCTGAATGTGTGTCGAAGTAGAGGGCGATGGTCTCTTTGTAGCGTCGCAGGGTGGCGAAGTCACGCCGCACGATGGTCTCGTCGGAGGTGTGGGACGCGATGCCCATCACTCCACGCACACGCACGTGGGTCATTCGTTGCATGGCTCCGGACTGCACATACGGCAATAGTTCATCCCATGCCCATCCGGTTTTGGATGCTTCGTCGGCCACGTGTATCTCCAACAGAATATCCACCACACGGTCGATCTTTGCGGCTTCCGTCTCGATCGCCTCGACCAACCGGATGCTATCCACCGACTCGATCATCGTCACGTGGGGCATGACCATCCGCACTTTGTTGGTTTGGAGGTGTCCGATCAGGTGCCATTGGATATCGCGGGGATCGGTGCCGCGGGACAGCTGGGCCGCTCGAGCGGCCTCTCCCCAGCAGATTGCCTTCGCGGCAAGCTCCTGGGGACGGTTTTCTCCGAAAACCCGCTGTCCCGCGGCATATGCTTCGACGACTGCCTCGATGGGATGTGTTTTCGATACCGCTATGAGTGTCACCCCCTTGGGTAGCGTGGCACGGACACGTGTTAGGTTTCTCGCGATGGACATGATCCTACTGCTCCACAGGGGTGTTTTCCGGAGTGATACCCTCCTCCTGCGCGAGGATAGCCTCGATGTGTGGCACATGGTAGAGATCCTTGGCGAGGACTTTTTTCTCCTTGTCGAGCAGGTATATCGACGGGATGGCACGCAGGTCGTAGAGTTCGTCGTTACTCATGTGGGTCCCGGCATCGTATCCCACGATCCATGTCGCGGGGAAATCTTTCAGATGCTCGCGCCACGCGGTCAGGTCCTCATCCGGATAGATCGCAAGGATGGTGAGTTTACGCTCCTTCATCAGGCGCGTGACGAGTTCCGATTTCGTCAGTCCCTCGGTGATCGTGCCGCACATCGGGCATCCGGGGTTGTTGAGGTAGAGGAGCGTGTATTTGGATGGGATTTTGTGGAGCGTGCCGGTACGTCCGGATGCCGTGGTGTAGGTGAAGTCATTCGCGACGCTTCCGATGCGATTCTGTTGCGCCATGTGCAGACGGTACTCGTACGGCATTTTCTCGTACTGATCCAGGAATGGCGATGCGATGAGCGCTTCGAGGACGGGGATATAGAGCTCGTCACTGCGCACCGGCGACTCGGAATAATACAGAGATTTGTCGGCCAGCATGGCGAAAAATTCGAGTGCGGGTTTGTTCACCGAGGCACGTTTCATGAGGGCGCTCATCGTGGGAGCGGGATTGTCCCACGGTACCATCTGAGCGGCGTACTGCACAAAGGCACGCAGCATCGACGTCGTGTCGGCATGGAGGAAGAACTCAGCATCGTCGAACGGCACGTTGTCCCAATAGTGCTCCTCCATGTAGGGACGGAACTGATCTTCCTGCAACGTGGTGGGGATCATCACCGGTTGGAAGTGACGGATCTCGTCCGCTTTGGGCTTCTTGCTTTTGCATGAGATGCCGGCAATGGAGGCGATGACCAAGACGATGAAGAGAATTTTTGCGGTTTTCATATGGGGGCTATTTTACTCTGATTTTTTGTCCGAGACGCAATCTGTCCGGGTTTTCGATCTTGTTGACACGTGTCAGTGCGGCGACCGAGGTGCTGTATTTACGTGCTATGGCCGACAGCGTGTCTCCATTCACCACCTTGTGGTATACCGGTTCCGGTTCACTCGGGGCGGCTGCGGATCCGGCTCCGCCGGCTCCTGAGGCGCGTCCTTCTTCGGAGGACACGCCTTCGGGTACGGACGTACCGTCCGAACCCGTGGCAGCCGCCACGCCGCCCCCGGTCTCATCGCCGAGCGGATCGTTAAACTCTATTTCGGGCACGTACGAATTGGCATTGACATGGATATCGAGATACTCGCGACGCAGTACGAACGTGGAGCGATAGAGCGTTCCGTTCTCGAAATCAAAGATCCATTCCGGATCGAAACAGTGTCCGTGATAGCGTGTCTCGAAGTGCAGATGCGGCCCGGAGGATCGTCCTGTGGATCCACCGAATCCGATGATCTGCCCCGCCTCGACCCAATCCCCTTCCGCCACGAGACGCTCGGAGAGGTGTCCGTAGGAAGTTTCAAGTTCGTTATCGTGACGGATGATGATCAGGTTACCGTACCCGCCGCGATTCCACTCCGAGATCCTCACGCGCCCGTTGAACGGTGCATACACGGGGTCTCCGGTCTTTAACGACAGGTCTACTCCCTGGTGCTGCCGTCGTCCACGCACGCCATATTTCGAGTGCACGCGCGCCTTGTACGGATAGTGAAAATTCTCGAAACGGTCGACCAGTTCGATGTCAATGATGGCCGGAAGTTCGGAGTAATGCGTGTCGTACGCGAACAGCGACCCGGTATTCCAGTTGTCGGTATACGTACGCTCGTTCTGCGCGTATGCCTTGTCGCGGATGTATCGCCACGTGTTGTCATTATACAGCACCACCTTCACGTCCGGATGGTGCGTCGGCAACGTGTCAACGACCAGTATCTCCTCCTTCGATTCGATCGACGCGATGGGCTGTGCCATTGCGGACGTGGCACAGAGGCAGAACAGGGTGGCTATATACAGAGACCGCATCATATATCGAATTGCAAATTTACGTAAAAATGTTCACAATTCCCATGCCCGACGCTATGCGTTCACTCCTAATAGTTGTGCCGCGATGTCGAGCTGGTGGTAAAACTCCTCCCCGAACTGCCGTATGATGGGCTCACGGAGTGCCTTGTAGATGGGATCTCCCTTGCCACATGCCGCGGCACACACGCTCCACCGGTGATATGTGAGTCCCTGCGACCCGTCGCCGAACGTGAGCACGCGGATAGGGTACAGGTGGCACGACACGGGTTTCATAAGGCCGCATTTCCCTTCCCGAAAGGCACGCTCGATACCACACAACGTGACGCCATTGTCATTGGCAACATACGCACATTCGGCTCTGTCTATCAGGGGTGTCGTCAGGTCGCCATCCTCGTCCGTGACGGCAAACCCTTGCGTCTCGATACTCCGCACACCTTCGGGAGAGAGGTACGGACGGTACGCCTCGAACTCACGCTCCAGTATCGGCACTTCATCCTCCAACAGCGGCGCCCCCGCGTTCCCTTCTACACAGCAGATGCCCTTGCACTGCGTCAGGTCGCACGCGAAACGTTCCGTCAGGATATCTTTACTTACTATTTTTCCGTCAATGTCCAACATGATTTTTTTTGATTTTTGATGCGTGGCGAAAACCTTTACCCACCCTACATTAGATCTTTAATACAACGGAGGGGATAGCCGAGTTCGACAGCGGGGGATCCAGTAGAGTCAAAGTTTGTGCTGCCGACGAGAAAGGCGAAATAGTGTGCGTATGTAGTAGTCAACGCTTGTGCCATCCAGTAGCGTCCCCATGAATTTTGGCTGCGCTGACGACCATTCACCTCACGCTCCCCCGCCGCGGGGAGGAATTATCGTTGTGAGATCACCCTGTCCCACAGTTCGCCGAGCGTCATACCCATCGCCATGACCTGTTTCGGCACGATACTGCCGCCACTCATGCCTGGGATGGAGTTGATCTCGATCATGTAGGGAGTGCCGTCGGGCGTGACGATAAAATCGACACGTGCCACGCCACTGCACCGGCATGCACGATACGCCATGCGGGTGAGACGGGCCAACTCCTGTGCCAACGTGTCGGGAATATCGGCAGGGGTGATTTCGTCCGAAGCGCCCTCGGTGTATTTCGCCTCGTAATCGAAAAACGCACGTTTGGGAATGATCTCGGTGATCGGGAAGACGGTATCGTTGAGGATTCCGCACCCGAACTCGCGGCCCTCGATGCACTCCTCGATGAGGATTGCATCGCTTTCTGCGAAAGCGACCCGAACTGCTTCGGACAGTTCGTCGAGGGCCGCGACCTTGGTGACGCCGAAGGATGACCCGCTCGCATTGGGCTTGACGAAGAGCGGCAGGCCGAGATGGGAGACATCGGGGATCTCCTCGCCGCGTTGCACGAACACACCCCTCGCGACACGGACTCCGGCATCGGTGACGGTACGTTTGGTGGTAATTTTGTCGAACGTGATAACGGACGAAGTCATGGAAGACGATGAGTACGGCACACCCATCATATCGAGATATCCCTGCAACCGTCCATCTTCACCGGGAGTGCCGTGGATCAGGATCAGCGCGTAGTCGAACGGGATGCTGTCGAGCGAAAAATCGTTCTTGTCGACCTGTCGTCCGTTGCATGTCCAGTCGCGACCCCGCACATCGACAATCGCGACGTTGTATTTCGACGCATCGAGCACCGATGCCACCTGTGCGGCACTCTGCAACGATATTTCGCGTTCCGACGAGTCGCCGCCGGCCAAAAGAGCTATGTTCATCATGGGTTATAGATATCTTTGTGTCTGAATTCCAAAATCGCCTCGATCATATCCACATACTCGGTGGCTTGGGTGTACCAAGGGCACATTTCGAGCACGCGACGGAAGTCGTTCAACGCACCGCCCCACTCCTGCCGTGCGTAATGTTCCTTTCCGCTCCGCACCAGGTCACGGATCTCAGTCGACGAGATGGGAACCTGCGGGGCATCGTTCAAAACAGTCATTTTTTTGGACACTGATTCCCCCCTGCCTTCGCCCCGCGGATAGACATAGATGGGGTACTTTTCGACAATTGCTTCCCACTCCTTCCATTGCGGCAGCTGTGGCACAAGATCCGCCCCCATCAGGATGGCAAACGCCACTCCATCGGCATGGTGTTCCTCCAAATACCGCAACGTGTCAATTGTGTAGGATGGTTTCGGCAGCAGAAATTCGATCACCGAGGGTTTGATCCGGTCGGGGTATCGCGACGCCTCGCATGCCTTTTCAGTCATCTCGAAACGTTCCATCTCCGGGAGCAACTCCGCGGCAGGTTTGAGCGGGTTCTGTGGCGATACGATCAGCACCACCTCGTCACACACGCCCTCCTCGACGGCATATTCAGCCACAGCGACATGCCCCTTGTGAATGGGATTGAACGATCCGAAATATAGGAGTACTTTCTTCATACGTCCCGCAAAAGTACGAAAAATAGTTGAAAGTTGCCTTCCCCTCCTTGTCCCGCCCA
>DBDB01000033.1 GCA_002293345.1 Alistipes sp. UBA943 | reverse complement strand
GACGTTTCCAATTTGCCATATAGCTTCTTGAAGGTTCTGGCCACATATCCCAGCAATTTAGAGGAATTCGACCAAGAACTTTTTCGATGCTTTTTACCACATTCTAATGAATATGCAGCTACGGTTAAAGCATCAAAATTCATGGAACCTTACCATTATTGGGAAGCTAACAACACAAGAGATAAGTGATGAAAAAGATCGCATATATACTGCTTGGCGCAGTTCTATTGAGTGTTGCGTGTAATCGTGACGAAGATTATACCGCGATCGGTTATTATGTGTGGAAGAACGAAAGCGATCATACCATCACGTTATCAAGCAAACGCTACAGGCCGGCCGTTGGCCTACCCATAATCAACTTCGATAACAAAACCCTAAAGCCTGGGAAGTCACTTCAGGAGGAATACAAAGTAACGGGTGCTGGTCTTATCCCTCCCCCGTCAAAATTCTCCAACGAAATGATCGTTATTTACGATGACACACTCAAAATGACTTATCAGGCTCCACCCTATGAGATGCGGAGTCCGTCGCCAGAACACGACAAGAAGTTAGACCCAACCATCGACACCAATTATGTGGAGGAAGATGTTGAGGATGGCATCCGTTACACCTACACGTTTACAAATGATGATTATGAAGATGTGAAGTGGCTAATCGAGCAGATCGGAAGATGAAATACAATAATACATTGCGCGAGAGTTGGGCAACGTTTGTTGAAAAGATTTTGACAATTCATGACTACAAAGAGTGGATTGGTTCCGATCCATTTACGAATATTGATACACATGAATATCCCGGCACCCGCACTTACGACACACAGAGCTTCGTGCCCATTGTAGGGGGATTTCACCTATATCCGGACAATTATTCACCGTATCCGCCATTTTCGGGTGGCGGTTCGTCCGGTGTACCACCCGAAGTAGAAACTCCCGGATCAGGGAGTGGAAACAACGGAGGTGGAAGCGGTGGCGGAGGAACAACGGGGACCCCTCCTGTCAGCGAAAAGAGGTATGTGGATTTTGAGGAAGTAAACAATTTAAATATTCAATCGTGGCTTGGAAGTGCTCACGGTTATGCTTATACGTCATTGTTTATAGATATTCACGACAACTCCAATCAGAGGGAATATTTTAGACTAACCGGTGTTCCTTTATTCGGAACTGTTTATACAGATTATGTGAACGACAATGTGTGTTTCAATAACATCCCAAAGATTGAAGACATCGTTTTTTCTTCACGGAATCTGAGTGCCGTAAAATCAAAATTGAAGGCTGCACGTACAGGATATTCATTTTCAGAGCAAGATGTAGATAATCTTTTCCAATCTTTTGAGCGATGAAACGGATAATGGTAATCTGCATTTCACTGTTTTTTTTCATAGGTTGCATACCTGGGATTGGAGATAAAATTACTTATTACGAATATCAGGTCGTAAATGCAAGTGATCATGTGATTGATATCCTCGTGGAAGAAAATGGTCCTGCGTATGATGTTTTTCCTGAGGAATTAACTTTACACCCAAGTGAAGATTTCTTTTGGGAAAATCCACGCATGAGCATGGGAAGCACCCGTCCGGTTCCTTTCTGGGCATCTTCCGTTTTAACAACATTCGATGACGTCTACACGATTCATACAGGAGGTGATTTGCCGACTTCGAGTGAGTATATAATCACAAAGCGAGGGAAAGGGCAACTCGACCTTGTCACCTACACGTTCACGAACGCGGATTATGAGGCGGCGAGGGCGATAGTGGAGGAGATCAAGGGGATGATCCAACTATGTCCGTACAGACAAAACTAATTTATTATTTTCGTGTTTATGAATAAGGGTATTTCTATAAATTAGAAAGATTATGAAGAAATTATTATCCTTCTCATTCTTGCTTTTTATTTTATCTGGAATGGGCTGTGGAACTATAAGTGACTCTGGTGGGCATGGGTATTATGTTTGGATAAATGATAGTGATCACAAAATCACATTTTCTGCGGAAAATGGATTCACGCATATTATGTTTCAAACTGAAATGCAATCTGGTGATTCTTTCGAAAAAGACCAAATAAGAATGGGGGTAGCCCCTCCCCCCTCGGATTTTTTGGCGGGACTGCTCGTCACTGTCGTGTTTGATGATTCAATAAAAGTCATCTATGTTAGGCCCAATTCCTCACCAGGAGATGAATACCCCAATGTGAATAATGGTATTTCATTTAATCCCATTTGGGACGATAATTATGTGCAGGAAGATGTCAAAAACGGCACCCGCTGGACCTACACGTTTACGAATGCGGATTATGAGGCGGCGGTGAAGATGGCTGCGGAGATCCGGGAGGGGGAATGATGAAATACAATAATACATTGCGCGAGAGTTGGGCATCATATGTAGGTTGGGAGTTGAGCCGGCATTACTACACCTCGTTGAGGTGGGTAGAACCATCACCATCGGATATTACTTATTCGGATTTTTCGGGTGAAGCACGGCAAGGTTGGAAAAGAACGGACAGGAAGGGCGTGAAGAAGGATTGTGGGGAATATTCTCCCTTGTTTGTAGATTTACGAGACGATCACAATCAAAGGCATCACCCATGGGAAAATGCTTACTCAATTTACCTTGATGATGACGTTTCAGGCATCTCCTATACGACTATCAACAAGATAGCTGCGGAGGCTAATAATTTAGATGATTTCAGAAGTATACTTACTCCTGATTTTACACGTCAATTTATGTTGAATGGATCTGGCGTTCTTGAAGCGATGGATAAAGCAGCAGAAAAGGCACGAAATTATGTGACACCGTATGTAACTTGGGTATCTAATCATTAAAATTTGGGACTCATGAAAAAGTTGATCGGTTTAATGATGTCTCTCTTGTTAGGATGTGCTTGTAAACCTAACACACACGAACCTCAACCCCCTATTGTCGACTATGCCAGTTATAGTTATTTCATTTGGATTAACGAGAGTGACCATTTGATCACTCTCACTGGTGGTCGAAATGGTCCGATTCATGATTTCACAGGTAAAGTTATCCAACCTGGAGAATCGCTCGAAAAAGAGAGTGGATGGTTTGGCTCCCCCCTGCTTCCTTCTGAATATACTCCTGTGATGGTTGTTGTTTTCGACGATGGAGCGTATCAGGCAATCTATGGTCGATATGAAGCCCCATTCCCGGACGGTTACGATAGGAAATATGACCTTACATGGACGGAAAATTACGTGGAAGAGAATGTCGACTCGCCGAATGGTTGCGAACCGTGTCGCGGCACCCGCTGGACCTACACGTTCACGAACGCGGATTACGAGGCGGCAGTGAGAATGAGTGAGGCTGCGACTGAGTAAAAAAAGACCCCGAGGGGTCTTTTTTTTTGTGGCGTGGATTTAGCCGATGAACTTGTAGCCCACACCCTTGACTGTGGAGATGAAGTCGTCACCGATTTTCTGGCGTAACTTGCGGATATGGACGTCGATTGTGCGATCTCCCACGATCACCTCGTTGCCCCATACGCGGTTGTAGATCTCCTCACGTGTGAACAGGCGTCCCGGTGCGGAGGCCAGTAAACCCAATAAATCGAACTCCTTGCGGGGTAACGTGATGGGCTTGCCGTTCAGATGAACAAGGTGCTTCTCGGGGTCGATAAGCAGATGATTTTCCGATGACGGGGTACGTTTAAGGATCGCCTGGATGCGGTTCAACAGAATAGACAAACTGACCGGTTTGGTAATGTAATCCTCCGCTCCGACGTCGTAACCGGCGATCTGTTGTTGCTCCTGGTCGAGCGCCGAAAGGAACAGAATAAACGTGTCGTCGAAGGCACCGTCGGCACGTAACGTGCGGCAAGTCTCGATACCGTCCAGAACCGGCATCATCACGTCCAGCAGGATCAGATGAGGGCGAAACTGCGTGGCGATCGACAGGGCCTCCTCGCCGTCACGGGCTGTCCGGACCTCGTAACCCGCCTTGACGAGATTGTAACGGATAAACTCGCGAATATCCTCCTCGTCGTCCACTATCAGAATGCGGTGAGCCATAAGATTTGCTTATAGGACAAAGATACGAAAAAATAACTATCTTCGCACCGAATGGGCGGAAACTAACGTTAAGACAAAGTTAAGAATCAACAAGGAGTCAAAATGATGAGCGAGGAACTTATCGAGGGGATGCAGGTGCAGGAGGAGCAACGGCAGGTGCCGGAACCGCAGCCTGTGGAGCAACAACCCGTGGAACAAGCGAGCCAGGGGGTGGAGGGGATGGAGGGTCCCGAGGAGTTGCTGGTGCGGTTGCAACGGCTGATGGAGGGCCATCCCGTGCAGGAGATTCGCACCGAGGTGGAGGCCATCAAAACCGCCTTTTACAAGCAAACCCACTCGGAGGAGGACGAAACGCGTTTCAAGGCGCTGTATGACCTCTATCGCAAGCATCGCGATGAGTATATGGCCACCGAACGTGCCGCGGAGCAGGCCAACCTCAAGGTTAAAGAGGGTGTGATCGAGGAGCTGAAAGCACTCGTTGCGGGAGAGGACGATGGAGGGATTCAAAACGACATGTTCGAGAAGTTCCGTGCGTTGCAGACCCGGTGGCGTGAGACGGGTCCTGTGCCGATGGCCAACGTGAAGGAGTTGTGGGAAAACTACCACTTGCAGGTGGAGAATTTCTACAACGTCGCCAAGATCAATCGCGAGTTGCGTGACCTGGATTTGAAAAAGAACCTTGAAGCGAAAACCGCCCTTGCAGAAGCGGCCGAAGCCCTTGCCGATGAACCGCAGGTGATCGAGGCGTTCCGTAAGTTGCAGAAGCTTCATGACGATTGGCGGGAGATCGGTCCCGTGGCGATGGAGTACAAGGAGCCCCTGTGGGAGCGTTTCAAGGCCGCGTCGACGGTCGTGAACAAACGCCATCAGGACCATTTCGATAAGTTGCGTGAGGCACAACTGGCCAACCTCGAACGTAAAACAGCACTTTGTGAAGCCGCCGAGAAGCTCGTCGAGCAACTGCCCGTCAAAGTGAAGGGGTGGGAGGCCGCCAGCGAGCAGTTGGTGGCGTTGCAAAAGGAGTGGCGCACGATCGGGTATGCACCGAAAAAGGATAACAATGCCATCTGGGAGCGGTTCCGCAAGGCGTGCGACGCGTTTTTCGCTGCGAAGCACATCTTCTTCAAGACCCTCAAGGAGGACCTGAGCGCCAACCTGAAAATAAAAACCGAACTGGTCGAGAAAGCCGAAGCGCTCAAGGATAGTGAGGCGTGGAAAGAGGCCACTGACGAGTTGATCGCGTTGCAAGCGAGGTGGAAAGAGATCGGTGCCGTGCCACAAAAAGTGTCGAACGAGCTGTGGGCACGATTCCGCGCGGCGTGCGATGCGTTCTTCGAATGCAAAGCGGCATTCTATGCCGCTCGTAAAGCCGACGAAGCGACTTTACGGCGCACGCCGCAGCCGACCGCCGCGAAGGGGGACCGGAAGGCGACATCGAAACCCGAAAGAGTGGTGCACGGGTCGTTGCAGGCGGCCCTCGAAGGACTTAAAGATAAACTGAAATAGGAGAAGAGGAAGGGAAATAGAAACATGAAGCTGCAAAAACCAAAATACATTTTCGTCACCGGTGGCGTTGCGTCGTCGCTCGGCAAGGGGATTATATCGGCATCCGTGGCACGCCTGCTCCAAGCGCGCGGATACAGTGTGACCATTCAGAAACTCGACCCCTATATCAATGTCGATCCCGGTACGTTGAACCCGTACGAACACGGGGAGTGTTATGTGACCGAAGACGGTGCGGAGACCGATCTCGACCTCGGACACTACGAGCGTTTCACCAGTCAGCCCACCAGCAAGGCCAACAACGTGACGACGGGTAAGATCTACCAACATGTCATCCATAAGGAGCGTGAGGGCGAATACCTCGGTAAGACGGTGCAGGTGATTCCTCACATCACGGACGAGATCAAACGACGCGTTCAGCTCCTCGCGCAACGTAAGGAGTTCGATATCATCATCACCGAGATCGGTGGCACGGTGGGCGATATCGAGTCGTTGCCGTTCGTCGAGGCCGTTCGTCAATTACGATACCAGTTGGGGGCGTGCGAAACGGCCGTCATCCACCTCACGCTGATTCCGTACCTCGCCGCGTCCGGTGAATTCAAAACCAAACCCACGCAACACTCCGTCAAAACCCTTTTGGAGAACGGTCTGCAGCCCGATGTACTGGTGTTGCGTGCCGAGAAACCGCTCGCCGCAGACATGAAACGCAAGGTGGCGTTGTTCTGTAACGTCGATGCGAACGCCGTCGTCGAATCCACCGATGTGCCGTCCATATATGAGGTGCCTCTCCTGATGCAACGGCAGAAACTCGACGAGGTGATTCTCCAAAAACTCGACCTGCCCATGGGTGACGAGCCCGACATGAGCCGATGGGCCGAGTTTGTCGAGAAGGTCAAACATCCCAAGAAGACCGTCGATATGGCGCTCGTGGGTAAGTACACGGAACTCCCCGATGCCTATAAGTCCATCGTCGAGTCGTTCGTACACGCAGGTACGATGAATGACTGCCGCGTGAAGTTACACTACGTCAACTCCGAGAAACTCACTCCCGAAAATGTCTCCGAGAAACTCGGTAAGATGGGAGGTATCCTTGTCGCACCCGGATTCGGAAGCCGTGGTATCGAAGGCAAAATCACAGCTATACACTTCGCTCGTACGAAGAAAATACCGTTCCTCGGGATATGTCTCGGGATGCAGTGTGCCGTCATCGAGTACGCGCGGAACGTGTTGGGACACCGTGACGCTACATCCACTGAGATGGATCCCACCACCAAACACCCCGTCGTGAACCTCATGGAGGAACAGAAGGGAGTCACCGCCAAAGGTGGCACGATGCGTCTCGGAGCCTATCCGTGCACCCTGCAAAAGGGTTCCAGGACGTACGATGCCTATGGCACGGAGCAAATATCCGAACGTCACCGACATCGCTATGAGTTCAACAACGAATATCTCGCCGAATTCGAGGATGCCGGCATGAAGGCCGCAGGGGTGAATCCCGAAACGGGACTCGTGGAGGTGGTGGAGATCCCGGAACACCCTTGGTTCGTCGGTACGCAGTTCCACCCCGAATACAAGAGTACCGTAAAGTATCCACATCCGCTGTTTGGTGCCTTCGTAAAGGCAGCCCTAACAAATTTGCATTGAAAATGCGCCATCTTCGGCACTTTGCTTGTTGTGTGGTCGGTCACGTACGTCTGAGTACGCTCCCTTCTCCCCAACTGCGCAAAGCCCCAAATCTGACGCATTTTGAATGCAAATTGAACTATTTCGAACCACTAATAATGTAATCCATAACGATAAATGAATAGAAACTCCATCATCGGAATGATCCTCGTGGGACTCCTCTTCGTCGGGTTCACCTGGTACAACAGCAAACAGCAAGAGAAATATCGTCAGGAACTGGAGGCATACAACGCCTCCGTGGCACAAACCGAACAGGCTCACTCCGGGGTGGCGGCTGCCACGGGTTCGGA